>JAPKAM010000068.1 GCA_028825265.1 Planctomycetota bacterium | reverse complement strand
GGATGGACCACCTTTTTCTCCCTTGGCCGAGAACTCATTTCCATACGAATATAAAAGATCGCTGTGAGGAGTAAACCAACAGCGGTGGCGAAAATCAGCAACCCGGTTTTGGAGATCAAATCCTGATGCTGGAGAAGGTGAAGCGATAGAGCGACCCCCCCAAGGCTAGAGATCATGAAGCGAGGTTTCCACATCTTTAGCGTCAGCACGACAAACATCGCCACCGCGAGAATGAAGGGGATGACGGTGAGCCAGAGAGATCCTGGAGTATCCCAGCCGAGAATCGGTGATTTCTCCATGGCCGCCTGGAATAGACCTCCGAGGATGAAGATCGGGCACACCCATTCAAATAACTTGGCAATTCGCCGCCGCTCCAGTCGAAGAGATCGGTCGAGCAGAATTCCGATGCCGAGCATGAAAAATCCACAGATCGCAAAAGACCAACCAAACTGAGTGTTCCGCGACAGGTTTTCGATTCCGATCCAGGACAGTAACGGAACGGTGGCCAGCATATAGAGGCCCAGCATCGTGCCCGAGGCACCGATCCAGTGGTACGGTCGCGCGAACCGGGAACGCATTTGTTGTTCGAATCCTGAACCGACGATCCAGGCGACTCCGGTCGACAGAATCCCCAGTGCTTTGGGGCCCGATTCCCATTCGAGAAATCCAAGCAGTAATAACACCGACAGATGAGTCGAAAGAAACAGGATCGATGAGAGCCATGCATAGAAGGAAACTCCGGTTTTGTTCAACCGGAAGACGCTGACGACCAAGCCAATCAGACTGGAGAGCAGTAGAGTCTTGTTGGAAACGCCTGCGTTTTGAAGCCAGTCCTTGCTGGTGGTCATCTCTGGAACCCAGAGAAATTCGGTCAAGAAGGACATGAGGGTCGGAATTAGCGAGAGGATCGCTCCGCCAATAAACAATGGTGCGACACGCTGAGTCGATCGTTTCTCCGTCACCAGTCCCGCGACCACTAAAGATGAGGTGATGAACAGAGGGATCAACCATCTCAGCGGTGCGCCGACATCCTCACGATAGAGCCCCGCAGAAAGATAGGCTGCCGACAACATCGTCCAGATAGAGATGTAGATCCCCAGTTCCAACGTACGCAACTTTCGCGTCTCGGTCGGCCACAGATCATCTCCTTCGAGAATCCTGCGGTATTGCCAACGCAGTTGATCTCGTTCCTGATTGCGGACTAACCCTAACTTTTGCCACTTTTCAATCTCGTCAACATGATCTTCGATGCGGTTGAGGAGATGGTTCTTGACCGCATTGGCCCTGATCTGCACCGGTTGGCCAGCAAGAAAACACTCCAGTGCGTGGTGTAGTTCAGTAGCGGTGGGACGATTTTCAGGTTTGAAAGAGAGGCACGCTAGGCACACCCGTTCCAGGTCTTCTGGGATCTCGGGCCGGTGTTCACGAGGAAGGCTTGGATCACCCGCAAGTATCGATGAGAGAGTCGGGGGTTTTCCCAGCTTGGCGAAGGGGTGACGCCCCGTCAGGGTTTCATGGAAGAGAACTCCGAGCGAGAAGATATCAGTAGCCTTGGTCGCCTTCTGGCCCATCAAACGTTCCGGGGCCGAATAGGAGATGGTGCCGGAAAACCCCTCCTCAATCTCGGTACTGTTGATCTCGATGGAGAGCCCAAAATCCAGAATTCTCACTTCATGTGCTGGAGTGACTACGATGTTCTGCGGCTTCAGATCCCTGTGTAGAATTCCGGCACTATGGGCGCTGGCCACGGCACGGCAAACTTCAGCAATGATTTTCGCCACTTGTCTGGGCTCCAGCACCGAGGCGACATTTTGCAATTCGTGGCCATCCACTAACTCCATCGCAATTGCAGATTGGCCCTGGTGTTCGAGTACGCCAAAGATGGTGACGATGCAACGATCCCCGAGAGCAGCGGTGCGCCGTGCCTCATCGAGAACCTTCTGTCTTTGCGCTTCGTCCCCCTTGTCGGAGGTCAAGACCTTGAGTGCGACCGGACGGTTCAGCATCAAGTCTCGGGCGCGATAGACGATTCCTAGGCCGCCTCTTCCCAGTTCTCCTTCGATGACATATCCAGGAAACTGTGGAGTCGGTAAATCGTCAGAATCGTCGCGAAGGCTACTTTGAGGCCGACTCGATGTGAATTCTACGGTGTCATCATCGTCACTGGCGATCAAAGAAACTCCAACCTGATGGTCCAGAACCTGCTATTTCTTAGAAGGCAATGATGCCATCTCCGAGCAACGAATGCGTCGATTGGTTTCATCAAATTACTGGGAAATCGAGGTGCCGATCCGGGTCAATCCTACGGTGGATGGAGGGAGATCCGCAGCCGATCGTACCCATTCCTACAGTCCGTGTGATGGACCCGTTGCGCTCAAGCGGATCAGTAGTGAGTCCCGATCGATAGAAAAGCAGAGCCAAGAGGACGACCAGCAATACCATCGTGTTTCCAGCGAGGGAGCGGTGCTGCTTTCAATTACAGTCATGCGTATCGTTATTTAGATGGCTCGGAATCGCGTGGAGAGCTTTTAATTACTAGGACTGGTCCTGGTCATCGTCGATGTCGATCGGATCTGTCGGCCCGCAATTGAACGGATTCCTTTCGGCGGGTGCTCCGATCTCCCCGATCAAGAAAACAAACCCAATCAGAAAGATGGTTCCGCTTACTCGCGTTCGACGGACTAAAGCTCGTTGCCGTAGCAGCGGATCTCAAAGATCCGAATTTGTTCAGAAGCATGAGTCGTCAGGGCGTGCAGCCGGAGAGAACTGACGGTTACAGCGGCGAATCGATGCCGTCGGAGGCGAAGATAGTTGTCCTCGATGCTGACCAGTGGCTGGCGATTTCCATCGTCACCGACGAAGCTAATCTTGTAGTCCTTGATCATCTCTGGCTGCGGACCCCGGATCATATTTCGCGAGACTCCATCCGATGCGGAGAGGGTCAGTTGCCGATGAAAACCGCTATCGAAGGTGATTTGAATCTGGTCGAGCAGTACCGGCTTGTGCCAGGATAGTTCGATCCATTGGCCGCCATCTGCGGCGCGGGCTGCCCAGCGATGATGCCATTTGGTCGGAGCATCTCGAACTTCTCCATCGATGATGTGGTGGGGATCGGCTCCGTCGAGATGATCAGAAGCGGTCACCGTAGCAATGCGAGCGAGATCGTCGGGGTCCTGGTTAGAGATGTTCCGAATCGACTGGTCATCACGGATCAAGCGTTGCTGCAGTTCTGACATGTGATCTTTTCGGAGCCCTGCCGGTGAGGCCCCTTTATCCTTGCACAGTGCGGCGGCCGTCCCGATGGCTTGCCCGGTACAGGCGCAAGTGGCCATCACTCGAGTCGATGTAAAGGCGACATGGGAGTTGGAGATATTCCTGCCAGCCATCATCAGATTGTCAATATTCTCGCTGTAGAGGGACTCGAAGGCGATGTTATACGGCTCCTGAATTGGGCGCGAATAAAAGGGCGGTTGATCCCAGTCATCGAATCCGCCGGGGGGGTGTTCGTCGAAGGGCCAACCTCCGATACTGATCCCGTCGTCTCTTTTCTTCCAACCTTCGATGAGGTCTTGCTGCGTCTGGATGTGGGCACCCGTCATCCGTCGGGACTCCCTCTTTCCTGGGATCATGCCGACTCTTTGCAGCGCCCAGTGAGAAGAATCTGGACGTTCCCCGGAGTTTTTGATCCAGTCCCAGACTCCCATCACGATCCTCAGTAGTTCAAATCGCAACTCTTCATTGTCGTCGATGACATTTCGTTCACCACCCAGCTCGATCCACCAGTAACCATATTCATAGGAGCCTCTGGGGATCTTTCGGAACAAGAAATCGTTTTCCGTCATCTTGCGAGACCAAGGGGGTGCGAGGAAGTCGCTGGGCTGCTCCTGTTTTGTGGCCGTAAATAGAATCGTCGAGCCTTGCGAATTCTCGTCTGCTATTTCGAGAGCGAGAGGCTCGTTGTAGAGGGCGCGAGGTTCTCGGCCGGTACGAAAATGGGCTCCAGCTTCCAGCCCTAAGCGGCAATCCCCGGTACAGTCGCAGTAGGTTTTGGCCTGGATGTGGTAGATCGTCTCGGTCTTGTCGCATCGAGCCAACACCTTCTGGATCGAGCCTTCGCTCACTTCTGCGGAATAGATCGAGGTGTCGAGGATCAGCGTGAGCAATTCTTCACGTTGACACAGGTCGTACAGGGTCAAATCAAACATTTCGAAGGCTCGATGGGGATTCCTACGGGCATCCTCGAGGCGAATTTCTTCGATCAGCCCGCCCTCGCGCCAACCGGGACGCTGGCCGCTCACATCAGCGCCGACGATATGCATTCCGATCTCGCTGGATGCATTTCCGCCCAATCGAGATCGATCTTGCACCAGTAATGTGCGAGCCCCGTTGCGGGCAGAGGCGATGGCCGCGCAGACACCTGCCATTCCGCCTCCGGCCACTAGCACATCCACTTTCAGGTCGATGATGCGCATGTGCTTTTCAGTCCCAGTGATCCCCCCTGTCTGGGGGGTCTCGTCGTCCGTGAAGGCGGTCGCTTCTGGAGCAGTGATCGGCTCGGCAGCCGCGATGAATCGCCGTCCATCGACCGCAAGAGAGACTCCGGCGAGCAATCCCACATGGCCGAGGAAGCCTCTTCGGTTGACCTGAGAAGGATCCGGCTCGGTGCTTTCGTTTGCCGAAGTTGTCATCTGTGTTTGGGCTCCTGATTGGTTTTTTTGGCAGCGCTCTTCGACCTTTTCTTGGCCGCCTTTGGGCTGTTTTTCTTGTTCTTGTTTTTGGTGCGGGTCGCGGCATTGGTCGCGGCATGGGTGGCGGCAACGAATTCCTTCAGCGGAACCGAGGCGATCGCCTCGGCGATCAGATCGGGCTCACACTTCTCCCAACTGGAAAACCGTAAGCAGCTCTTTCCGAGATCCAGCCGAGTGCCACGTTTCTTCCATTCAGAAGTGAGTTTCTTGAAGACCCTTGGAACGACATAAATTCCGCACATGTAGACGCCGTAGTGACGCTTTTGCGCCGCGATGGCAGCATACATCAGCGGCTCTCCGTTGTAGGTTTCAGGACAGACAGAGAGGGGAACCTCGTAACAGATGAAACCCCATCGCATCTGTTCCTTGTAACCTTTGGGCAGGCTCTTTCTGATCAAGGATCTGAGTTTCTTGACCGCAGGACGACGATCCTCTGGCAGTGAATCGATGTACTCCCGCGGAGTTTTCGCCTGGCTTTGCATGGCACCTCCTCAACAGACGCAGTATCGATCTGCAATGCTAGATTGTCATCGATTGGGTTGGCTTGTTCAACGAGCAGTTGCCTCAGTGTATGCTGACGCCACGAGCCACGTTTACGTTCGCCTTACTGGCCTACTCATGAGGGAGGGAGCACCATGTCAAATTCTGAGTTCGACCCAGAATTCTGGACCTTGTTGCAAACCATTGCGATTTTCGTGCTGGGATGTTGGCTGATCGACACCGGTCTGGACTGGAACACTACTTTTGTCATAATCAAGACAGATGAGGCGTTGGGATGGGTTCATGTTTTTCCCAAAATCCTGGTTTTGCTGGTGGGGGTCACGGTCATCTTGCGGACTCGAAAATCTTGAGCTGAGATAGAAAATTTGCACTGTAAATCAGCTGGATTTGGCGCGATGGGCTTTTCGTCTACGGCGGCGATCGACTTATTGCGCAATGGTACTGATGGTTCATGATTCGATAGCCCGCTGCCACGATGGAGTCTGGCGCAGTCTCGGCGATCATGGCCTTCCGGATGGACAGGCAGACCGGTTCATCTCTGCAACCGAGTCACCCGTCTCTTCAATTGGACAGAGCGTCGCGAGTTGACGAATTCATTTTCAGGCCAACACTTCTTGATACTGGTGTGATTACGGGCTCCGGATTTTTCTTTTGTCACCTTGAGGAGGAATCACTCCAGGGTGGACGATCTACCCCGCCGTCTTTTTGGATCGCATGATCAGATTTATCGAATGTTTTTCCAGCAGGCCGACGTGCCTCGTACTGCTGATTTGTCAGTTGTTTCTCGGTTGTAGTGGTGGATTTCTCGGGAACAGCAATCCCGAGTTCGAAGATGTTCAACAAAAACTGCTCGAAGGTGTGTTCACTCCTCAAGATGGTCCGCCAGAGTACATCTTGTTGGAAGGTTACCCGGTGGAGTACAAGGAGGCGATCGGCGCCGGAATTGACGTGGCGAGGAATTACCTGGGAAATCACGGCCCGGTTCGAGTTTATATCCTCGGGAAATCCGGCGATGAGGTGGGGACTGCAGAATCGCGTACCGAGTTCGTCGAACAGTACTGCAATCCCAGGCGGCAGAGCGTTGTGCCCTCCTTTGATGAAGACTGCTTTGCTGGCCCAGGTCAAAGATTGATCGATGCCGCCAGTCGAGGAGATCAGGAAGCTTATCTGTCCATCGTTGTCTTCACCGATCCTCCCTATGCAGAACTGGTTTTCATCAATTCTCACGAGTGGGGCGAACAGGAGATGCCGTTGCGTGGGATTCATGAGTACACCCATGTATTCCAGCATCAATATCCAAGCGCTCCCGGTTGGCTCACCGAAGGGGGAGCCGTGTTCTTCGAGGCGTGGCTGGGAGGCCAGCACCAGTGGGTCGATTTCCGTCGAGCGATGCGCCGTTCGATGGAGAATGCCCTTACAGCAGCGGCAGACAAGAAGGGGCTTTCCGATATGGAGTACCTGCACGACTTGCCGCAGGCGCTGCAGCCCGATCACCGCAATATCGCCTACGACATGGGGGCGTGGGCCATCGCCTTCATCATAGGCGAGTCGAAAGATCACAGTATTTCAGGATTTCGGGATCACTTCTATCCACTGTTACGAGATGAGGGGTGGGAGAAAGCGGTCGCCCAGTTTTCCGGATCGAGTGATCTGCAGCACTTTTATTGTCGCTTCGATGAGTTTCTCCAGCAATCATCGCAGCAACAATTGAAGTTCCTGAACGCCCTTCAGCCTTAATTCCATCAGTGATGATCCAATATTGGCCCCCTACTTGGAGATCTGGATGAACAGCGAAAACGCCATCGCCATCGTTTTGGCGTATCTTCTGGGTGGCATCTGCACAGGCTATTACTTGGTTCGGATTCGTCGCCGAATCGATATCCGAGATCAGGGTAGCGGAGGAGTCGGCGCGACAAATGTCGGACGAATTCTTGGTACCGTTGGTTTCATCATCACCATCGCAGGGGATGGACTGAAGGGTGCGCTACCGATATTGGCGGTCAGATATTTTGAGATGCCAGCGGCGATGGAATCTTACGTACTGGTGGCGGTGGTGGTGGGTCATATCTGGCCCCTATGGCTTCAATTTAAAGGGGGGCGTGGGGTGGCGACCGCCTTCGGTGGTTACCTGGCACTCGATTGGGTGCTGGGCCTGACCCTGCTTGGAACCGCACTCGTGCTGCTGCTTTTCCGTCGGGGCGTGATATTGAGCGGCATGGCAGCCTTTCTGTTGCTACCATGGATCGCTGCTTGGCGACAATCTTCCGTAGAAGTCATCGTGGCTCTCGCCGCTACTGCAGCGGTCGTTGTCGTGGCTCATTGGCCTCACCTACGCCATCAGTTGTTTCAGGAGGAGAGTCATTGAATCTGCTCGATGGATTCATCTACAAGATTGCCGAGCTGCCGTGGGAAATCGAGGCGGTCCACGCTCTCAATTACAAGACCTTCGTCGAAGAGATCCCTCAGCACCAACCCAACGTTGAAAAAGTGCTGACCGATAAATTCCATCGACAAAACACCTACATTATCTGTGTCGATGAGGAGCGAAAAATCCTAGCGGGGATGATCGCTTTCCGTCACCAGCGACCCTTTTCTCTCGATTCAAAACTGGAGAATCTGGATTCTTATCTGCCAGAAAATCGATCGCTGTGTGAGATACGATTGCTGGCAGTGACAGAGAAGTATCGATTCACAAGGATCTCCCAAGGTCTGATTGCACAGTTGGTACAGCATGCCACCGATTGTGGATACGACATGGCGGTCATCTCGGGGACCATCCATCAGGCCAAACTGTACAAGTTTCTTGGCTTTGTACCTTTTGGACCCGTGGTTGGCAGTGGCGACGCTCAGTATCAGCCGATGTATCTCACCGTAGAGGCATACTCCGATCTGAAAACTCGCTCCAGTTCCTTTGCCAGGGATTCCGATGAGTTGGCCAACGATGATCGGTTGGCCTTCAACTTCCTGCCGGGACCGGTCGATTTTTCCAAGCCTGTTCAGGATGCCCACAGCGAACCTCCTTGTTCCCATCGAGGGCCAGAATTTGCGCAAGATTTTGGCCAGACTCGTCGCTTGCTTTGCGAGATGACTGGAGCGGCCCGCGTGCAGTTGCTGATGGGCCCAGGGACCCTGGCCAACGACGCCATTGCTGCACAACTGGGCCTATTGCAGCAGGTTGGACTGGTTCTGGTCAGCGGTGAGTTTGGTCGGCGTCTGGTCAACAACGCCAGAGGGGCCCGACTCTCCTTCGAGACCTTCGAGATTGCCGAAGGAGCAGCATTCGAACGGCACCACTTGGAGCAGGCCCTCGATCAGAACCCCGATGCGCGTTGGGTCTGGGCCACGCACTGTGAAACATCGACGGGGGTTTTGAATGACATCGACATCTATCAACAGGTTTGTCAGGAGCGTCGGGTGCGTCTCTGTTTGGATTGCATCAGCTCTCTGGGAACAGTTCCTGTAGATCTATCCGGGGTTTATCTCGCATCGGCAACCAGCGGCAAAGGAATGGCATCCATCGCCGGTGTCGCGATGGTGTTCCACAATCACGAGCTGGCTTCCGCCCCCGAACAGATCCCCTGTGCGATCGACCTGGGTCTCTATCAACAGAGTGATGGAATCCCCTACACCATCCAGTCGAATCTGGTGCATGCCTTGCTCGCGTCGTTAAAAGTGCATGACTGGCAAAGCCGTTTTGAAGAAGTTCGTCGGTGGTCCACTAGTATTCGATCTCAACTTCATGAAATCGGTGTTTCAGCACTGGCCCCGGAATCATGCGCAATGCCATCGGTTGTGACCATTGCGCTGGCCAGCCACCATTGTTCGGAAGAGATCGGCGATGCACTCAAAAAGCATGGCGTGCTGGTGAGTTATCAAAGCCGCTACCTGCGGGATAGAAACTGGATCCAGGCGTGCCGCCTGGGAGCCGACAGTCAGCCCGCAGAAAAATTGGTGAGGCTGTTACGAAAGAAACTGAAGCCAGCGCGAAATCTTGATCAGCAGCGATAGATCCTTCAGTGGAGTTTGGTGATCACCAGATCCAGATCGATCGTGGTCCCACTGGCAGACTCGTCTGAACTTCACTAGCCCTTTTCTTCTCGCTTCCTTTGACAAATGGGGCAATTATCCAGCAGAGAATGGCGAACCGGATCCGGCAGAGGCGCTGCATTTCTGATGCCTAAAAAAGACACTCATGATCTCGCCAAAGTAGAATGGACTGAGCCGATGAGGGTTGGGTTTCAGTCACTGAGTTGCGCTGCAATGCTGCTCGGGTGGAGCTTTTCAGCCGGTTGCACGGCAGACGACCCCCCGCCCAGGGATGCCTCCCCCGCCCATCAATTTATCGATGTATCCAACCAGCAGGGAATGCCACCGCAGCGCCTCATGGATGAGAGTGGAGACCGGTTTATGCCAGAAAGCATGACGGGGGGAGTGGTCCTGTTCGATTGCGATGGAGATGGCGACCTAGACTTGTACCAGTTGCGTCATGGAATCGGCGACGATCGAAGTGTGGTCGACCGCCGCGCGCAGAATCGGCTTTATCGACAGGACCAACCGTGGAAGTTCGTTGATATCACTGCTGTTGGGGATGCGGGAGATCCTGGCTATGCGATGGGCGCGGCGGCCGGCGACATCGATAACGATGGCGATCTCGATCTTTACATCACAAATTATGGGCCGGATCGATTACTGGAAAACAATGGATCGGGTGTCTTCACAGATATCAGCGAAGCCGCTGGAATCGATGTGGATGGGTGGGGAAGTTCGGTGCTGTTTGCCGATGTCGATGGCGATGGAAATCTCGACATCTATGTTGTTCGCTATCTCGATTTCGATGCATCGATGCGAATCACGGGTAGTGGTGGAATTCCAGACTACCCGGCTCCGCGACAGTTCCGTGGCTCTCAAGACCAATTGCTGAGGAACAATGGAGATGGTTCTTTTACTTCCATCTCCATCGAGGCTGGATTGAGCCACCCGTCCAGGGGCCTAGGAGTTGTCGCCACTGATCTCAATCGAGATGGAGTGCTGGATTTCTATGTGGCCAATGATGGAGAGCCGAATCAGGCGTGGATCGGCGATGGGTCCGCAGGATTCCACGATGCAGCGGTGGAGATGGGATTGGCCATCAACATCTTCGGCCAGCCTGAAGCGGGAATGGGGATTGCCCACGGAGATGTCGATTCCGATGGTCTGGAGGATTTGATCGTCACTCACCTGATCAGTGAATCGGACACACTCTACAAAAATCTCGGAAACGGTCACTTCAAGGATGCCACCGGATCTTTGGGTCTAGCTCACACGACCATCGATTTCACCGGTTTCGGTACGCTGCTTTTTGATAGCGATAACGATGGGGACCTCGATCTGGCCACCAGTCATGGCCGAGTGCTGCGGGGTCCGATTCATCCGCAGGCCGCTGGATCTGCCTATTGGCAACCGTATGCCGAAGTGGACCACCTGTTCATCAACGATGGACAGGGTCGTTTCAGGATCAATCCGATCAGTGGATTTTCTACCCGGGTGGCGGTCAGCCGCGGTCTGGCGGGTGGCGATCTCGACAACGATGGGGACATCGACCTGGTCATTACGGAAGCCGATGGATCGTTACGCTGGTGGCAGAACCAGACGCAAGAATCGACCTGGTGGCTGTTGAAGGTGATCGATCCATCGACCGGAAGAACCGACCTCGGTGCCGTGGTCCAGTTTCATGAAGGAGATCAGCTGCGCATACGCCGAGTGGGTGGGGGTGGCAGCTATTTGTCGGTCAGCGATGACCGTGTTCATTTTGCAACTCGAAGTGGGGAGATCAGCGCGCTGAAGGTTCTCTGGAGCGATGGATCGCTCGAGGATTTTCCGGTACCACCGAGCCAGATGATCAGCACTCTTCGGAAGGGGCAGGGACAATGATTGGGGCCAACCGATTCTCCAGATTCGATGCGAGAGTAATCCTCTTGATCTTGCTGGGCGTGCTGACCTTGAGCTGGTGGAGCGGGTCCCTAGATATGCTCTCATCCGATCCTCAAGGACTGCCGAAAATTAACAGAATTGGAATTGATAAAGCGGTCGAGAAGCGTCTTGAGCAACTGCTAGAACGGTTGCGACAACAACCAACTTCTGCCGCCGCTTGGGGAAATTTAGCGATGCTGCTCGATCTTCATCAGCAACCGGGGCCGGCGATGAAGTGTTACCGCAAGGCGATGGAAATCGATGGGGCGGAAGTGCGTTGGCCATACCTGGGTGGCATCTGCGCCTCTGTCGGAGATGTCAACGAGGCGCTTCGATGCTTTGAAATCGCTGCAAATATGACCAGCCATGCGCCCCTTTCGATTCGTCAGGGACAGTTACATCTACAACGTGGAGAGTTGGATCGGGCCGAGCAGTATTTCCGCCTCGGTGTCACCACCGATGGCCGATTGATCCAGGGTCACCTGGGGCTGGCTCGTTGTTCTCTGGCCGCTTCAGATCTTGATTCTGCGGCCACCCACCTCGATCGCTGTGAAGAACTGCAACCCGAGGCGGGGGAAGTGGCCAGTGCCCGGGCCGGCTGGTGGAGCTTGAAAGGGGATGCGCAGCGGGCTCAGCAACAGCTCGATGCTGCGAGTGAGAAGGCGCCGCGCGAACCCCTTCCCGACTCGTTGCGGCAGTGGGCGGTGATGGAGCAGGGAGTCGGGCCCAGTTGGAGACGAGAACGAAGTCGTCGTCTACTGGCGGCAGGGAATCCGCACGGTGCCGTTGAGTTGTGGAAACAGGCGATGGTCGATGATCCAGAAGATGCATCGATACGACTGGAACTGGGGCGACTGGCCCAACAGATGCAGCAGCCCGCGGTTGCATTACAAGAATACGCCGAGGCGACGCGACTCGATCCTCGTCTGGCGGCGGCCCATGCGGCTCTCGGTGTGTTGCGGCTGCGGCGAGGCGATCATAGCGGAGCGGAAACAGCGCTTCGCCAGGCGCTGTTGCTCGAGCCCACATCGCACCAGGTTCTGACCAACTTGGGTTCCTTGATGGTGGCCACCGGCAGGGGTGTCGAGGGAATTGGATTCTTGCAACAAGCTCGTGATTTCAAGCCAGGGGACGCCGATGTGCGTTTCAACCTGGCGATGGCTCATCGAGCATCGAAGGAGTGGCCACAAGCCTGTGCCGAACTGGAGATGCTGATGCAGATCGATGCGAATCGACCGAGGTCTCGCTTTGAATATGGCGTGGTGCTGGCAGAGATGGGTCGATTCAACGAGGCCGCAGTGCAGTTCGCATGGCTCACTCAACAGCAGCCGAAGCGAGTCTCTGGCTGGACCAATCTGACCCGGGCCCAGGTTCGAGCCGGACTTCATGGCGAGGCGATCGCGTCCCTTCGTGTCGCTCATGCGGAGATTCCAGACAACTGGCGAATTGCCTCGGAGTTGGCCTGGTTATTGTGTACCTGTCCAGATTCAAGATGGAGAGATGGAATCGAAGCGAAACAGATCGCCGCAAAGCTGTGCCAAAAGAAGGGCCCGACCTATCCCAGGTCCCTCGATGTGTGGGCTGCGAGCTTTGCCGAATGCGGAGAGTTCGAGAGTGCCATCGACAAGGTCACCGAAGCGCTGGAATACCTGGTGGATCACCCGCAGTTGACAGGCGACCCGCAGTTGGAGGTCAGGCTCGCCGGCTACCGTCAACAGCAGCCGCACCGTTTCTGATCTTCTTGTGAACAGTTTCTATTTTCCGATCGCTGATCAACAACCGCTGTAAACCACCTCATCCTTGCTTGACCACGATCGCCTCGCTCGGCCACGATTTCATCGGTCCGACGGGTCGATCACTCCGGATCCCATCCTCAGAGTTTACATGAGAAATCAATCTACCCGCCGAGCAGAGAAAGGAGTCGTCATGACCCATCATCTACGACAGTTCCCAACACTCGGAAGGTGCATCGCGCTGGCTATGGTTGCGCTGTTGACAACCTTGAGCAGTGCGGGAGCCGCAGAAGCGGTAGAATCCGCCGGTAAGATCAATAAACTCTCGAAGCCCACTCCAGTGGTCAAGGGAGAAGAAGTGAGCCAGCGATCGAGTGTGTTCCTCGGTCCGATGGAGAAATCCTCGGAGATTAGGATCACCGATATGGAGACCGCTCGTTCAATTCAAACGAAGACCGATGAGGACGGAAAATACGCCATCGAAAAAAATATCACAAACACCGTCATTCATGTTTCCGCCCGAGGGAAGGTTTTCGATCTCAGACGTGGTCGGATGAGCGATCAAGAAGTGCTGCTTTCTGCGATTGCGGTCGCTCGAGAGGGGAGTCCTCCACCGCAGGTCAACATTCTTACGACATTGGTGGCCGTGCGAGCCAACGCCCTAGCGGGGCAGGCATCGAGGGGGCCATATGCGCGCATCGTCATGCCGTCTGTGATCGAACAAGCACAACTAGAGATCAACGATGCGCTGGCGATCGCCATGCCAAGGATGCGTAGAGATGACACTCACCTCGCATCGGAGAAAGACCCTCGTGACGACGGCTCGATGGGGCAGGTACAACTGATGCATGTCAGTATGGTGGTGAGTGAAGCGGCTGCGGCGAGGGGAGCCAACGGCTTGACATCGTTACTGGACGATATGGCCAGTGAAATGGCGACTCTTGGTCGCTTCAAGTCATCGACGGTACAAGAACTGCGGGCCGCAGAAAATAACATGAATGCGATTCGACTCTTACGCACCTTGCAAGAGGAGTACGGCTTCGGCCAAGCGTGTGCCGTTCACTACCAGTGAAGTTCGATTTAGAGTTTGAATCCTGATTTCAGGATGTGAGCTGAATCAATAAAGTCTCACCATCTCCCCGGCCTCATCAAAAAGGCCGGGGAGATCATGCGACAGGGCCACAGTTCCACAGCGAACAGCGAACAGTGCGACAGTGCCACAGCGAACAGCGACACTGAACAGCGACATCGAACTCAGACACTGAACAGCGTCCCTCTGGCCTCTCGCCAACGGAACTCTCGCTAGCCGCACTCGCCCACAGTAATCGACCAGCGGCGTCGGCTCAGGCGGGCCCCATCGCCGTTTCCGGGTCGTTCTCCTCGAATCTTCGCTCGAATCGTTCCTCCATCGCAGGGGCGAAGCGACTGGCGACATGCTGCTGGTAGAGTTTCTCGTAACACCCCTCCTCCAGCACTTCCTTCAACCCGCGAATGCGGTGCAGTAGATGATCTCGATCCGATTCCTCGAGGTGGTTGACCGCGTACGACAGCAGGTTGCCCAGCGCATGCATCATCAACGCCGGATTCTGGATCATGTGGATCCGTTCCAGCACATTATCAAAAGCGATGCGTGTCGGCGGATCACTGCTGATGAAGAACCAAGTTTGAAGGAGCAGTGCCCGCGAGCGCATCGGGAAGCAGCCTTTTTCGCTAGCCTCGTCGATCAGGCTACGAATAATCGCCCACGCCATGCGCAGATCATCTTGAAACAGCGCGTAGGTGCCGAGGGCGATCTTGGTTTCCAGCAGGCCCTCGTGGCAAGGAGGGTCGATGCCACGGAAGAAATCGAGGGCCTTCCGCAGTAATTGTTCTCCCTCTTCGTAACGCTCTTCCAGGGTCGCCAGCTCTCCCTCACGGAGATACTGGAAGCCTAGCAAGCGAGAATCCCTGGTCGCGACATCGGGCAGCAGTTCAGAAGATGCCTCGAGTTCAGTCCTGGTAATATCAGCCCGCTTGGTATCGTTGGCGCACTGTGCAGCATTGAGGTAATTGACGGCCAGTGTGGTCCAGTCGCCGTTGTCGATCAGACGATTTCTCACAGCGCTATCTTGCCAAATCCGCAGAGCTTGATCGGGTTGGCCCGATTCCCGGAGTAGTTTTGCAAGAATGAACTGAGACCGATCTGCACAGCCAAAGTTGAGCCCGGATGCGGTCGTGATGACCCGAGTCAAGATCTGATGAGCGGACTTGAAATCACCCACCATGAAGTCCGCTTCTGCCTGGACAAAATCGAACAACGTATCGCGCCAGATCGACATCACTCCCGATTCAAGGATCGGAACATCTTGTTTGTAGGCCGCCAGCAATTCAGCGGTTTCGACAGCATGGCCTCGGTAGTTCGATCGTCGGCATTCCAAATAAACCGAGTAGCAATGAAGCGGAGAATTGTGGGGTAGGTAGTTTCGAATCGCTTGGTAGTGGGTGGCGTGATTTCGAACCGAGATCGAGAAGACGTTTTGTCGTTTGAGGAAATAGGCCGCGCAAATTTCTCGGGCGGACATCGTCGGAGCGATGTCGGGCGATAACAGAAGTGGAAGAATTTCATCGACGGTTGAAAAGAGACACTTCTCAGTAGCAGCAAGGAAATGAGTGGCATCCTGATAGCCCATTTTTGCAAGAATGGCTGGGTTCCCGGTGGCCATCGATGCTCGTTGTTCGAGCCTAGAAAAGGCGATCCAGACCGCCTGTTGATTTGCATCCGGCATGGGAGGGATCGAGCTCATGGCTGCACCTCCAGGTCTAGGAATCCTCCGAGAGTGGTCGGCTGCCAGGAGATCTCTGTTCGCCAGCGGGTGGAGATGCCATTGAGGGGCTCTTCTCGACCGGTCAGGAGCAGGTGGACCCGGTTCCCCTGTCGCCAGCTGTGTAACTGTTGGATGCGGGTATCGGGCTGGTCGAGCCACTGTCGCATCGGCAGTAACTGGGTCGGGGTCGCCCCCTC
The DNA here is from genome assembly GCA_028825265.1 of Planctomycetota bacterium. Lineage (GTDB taxonomy): Bacteria > Planctomycetota > UBA8108 > UBA1146 > UBA1146 > QNYK01. Next base: position 531 of record JAPKAM010000068.1, on the reverse strand, counting down.
TTCCATCCAGTCGCAGACCTGTATCAGCAGATCCAGTTCCTGGACTGAACCGATGATCGGTACTGAACGGCGTGAGGAGTTGGCCGGATACTGCTGCATGACAAAGGTGTCTTCTGCCAAATCGGGCGGCGCGCTGTTGTCCTGGTGCAGGTATCCCCAGCGGGCAATGCTGGTCGACGGAAGCAGGGGTCCATTGCCCAGGCCCAGCGGAGCAGGATCACCTTCAATACGAATCGCACCGAGATAGATATCGGAGCCGTTGGCACTGACCACCCGACTGAAGCGCAATCGAGTCACGCCATGACGAGCCAGCAGGTGTGGTACCAGATAGTCATCCCGCATCGCCTTCAGGGAGTTCCCCATGCAGATCATCTGCGGCGGTGAATCGACCACCGTATCGTCCGGTTCGCCGGGGATTTGTCCCGACGAGGCGGCAGGCATGAGCAAGAAAGCAGCCCACACAAGAAAAGAGAAACGCAACCAACGGTGTTGGACACGTGTCGGTCCTCGCACCGCATTCCACGAGTCGGA
>JAPKAM010000067.1 GCA_028825265.1 Planctomycetota bacterium | reverse complement strand
ATCAGCAGGCCATCAGGAATCGGAGAGCGCCTTCAGTTTGCGGTCGATGGCATCGATCTGAATCCGCAACTCGACGATCCGTTTCGGATAGCGACTACGGGTGGTGGTTCGATCCATCTGGTCGTCGCTCAGCTCGACATTCATCTTCTTCTCGAGCAGTTCCAGTTCGATCGAGAGTCCCTCACGCTCCGATTCCAGATCGGCACAGATCAGGAGAATCCCCTGGCGCTGTTGTGCTTTTTTCTTGCCGAAGAATCCGAAGATCAAGAGCCGTCTCCTCCCAGGAGAGATGAATCAATCAAAACGAATCATGCTCGACATCACTTCTGAGCGCAATGATGATCCGGATGGTTTCGGGGACCTTCAGCGACTCTTGCGGGCGGTCGAGGTGCGATTCAGCTGCGACACCAAACGGCTCAGTACCGCCTGCAGGTGAACCCCGGGACAACCGGTGTCTCGTAAATCTTGATGTCCGTAGATTCGGTCGGAGCGGATGTCGTGCACCGATGACAGTGCATTGAGCAGCGATCCGAGGCTCCTGACCTGGGAGGAACTGGGTCGGTCCTGGTCGAAGTTACCGATCAGAGCGACGCCGATATTGCCACGGTTGAGCGAGTGGTTGCCGGCGTGGGCTCCCTGGTACTTGAGCGGACGCCCCTCCCAGATGCGGCCATCGGAACTGATCAGATAGTGGTAGCCGATATCTCCCCACTCGAGACTGCTGGTGCAGTACTTCTGGATCCTTCTCAGGTAGACCTCGGGTTCTCGAATGCCGAGTGTCGCAATGGTCGGTTGGTCTGCGGTGTGGTGAACCGTGATGCGGGTCGGTCGAGACATCGGAGCCACCCAACGGGTGATGACCGGTCGCGCTTTCCAACTACTTCTTTTGTGGATCATGAGGCGTGGTAGGGCGGACAGTTTCTCGACCGGGACCACCCCCTTGGGAGGGTGAGGCACGGCGACGATGGCCGGTGGCACTGGCTGCTGGCGAATCCAGATCGAGGAGTATTCCGGATAGGAATAGGTTCCGGCAGCGGTGCGATAAAGAGCCGGCACCGTATCGCCGATGTGATCGAGGGTGCGGGTGATGAGGAATGCCGCTCGTCTTCGGTCGTCGGTTTCGCGCAGCGATTCGAAGGCATTCTCCAGGTGATTGAGCCCGGTGTTGATCGCTCCCGAACGCAACTGCGCTTCGCCGAGGTAGAGGCGGGCCCGGCCATTTTGCGATCCGCCCGGGAGCAGTTTTCGCGCCACATCGAGGTGACGAATCGCCCCATCGAGATCATTTTCGGCGATGGCACAACGGCCCAGGCCGATGCGGGCCATGCCCCTCAAACTGAGTGGACGTTCGGGACTCTCAAGGGAGGAAAAGACGTGACGAGCGTGGGCGATTTGGCCCTGTTCGAGCGCCGCCCTCGCATCCAGAAGAGCCGCTGGCTGGGCCACCGGGGTACGCCGGGGTGGGCCGCCACCGCAGCCGCTGACGAGCACCAGGCAGAAAACGCTGAGCAGCCATGAAACTGCCAGAATCGGCCTGGAAATATCGTTTATGAACCATCCGGATCGACTCGGACGGGCACTACTGGGCATCAAATCCAACGAAATCCCCCTGCGTGAGCTGGCTTACCTCGGCAGCATACCGGAACCCGCTTCAGGAACCTAATTGGATCGTCCTGGACTCTTTGTTAGGGATTTGTTAGGGTCTTGGCCAACTCATCGAAAGGGAGTGGTACCGATGGACTCTTCTGCAGAATCTCGACCGATCCGCGCGACCCATCGGACCTCTTCCACTGGTCGGGGTGCAGCGCTCGAGGCCGCATCGCTGGAGGCTCCATCACTGGAGGCCGCATCACTGGATGTCCCATCACTGGGCGAAGCCGCAGCTCTTAGCGAAGTTGTAGTCCGGCGCGAGAAGACCCCGCCCCCGGCTCGCTCATCTCGAGCCCCGGACCCGACCGAGATCTTGGCGGGAATCCGTTCACGCATCGCCGATGGCGAGGAACTGGTGGCGCTTCACACCATCGAGGCTCGCGCGGCGAAGGAGGCGACCGAAGTTCCGCCGCTCGATTCACGACTGCTGGACCACCTGCAGTCGAAGGGAATCTGGCCCCTCTACAGTCATCAGGCAGAGGCGATGAATGCAGTGCTGGAAGGGGAGAACATCGTCGTCGCGTCATCGACGGCGAGTGGCAAAACTCTGTGCAGCACCGTGCCGGTGCTCGACACGATGATGAAGGATCCCGCAGCTCATGCGTTGTTTCTCTACCCGACCAAGGCTCTGAGCCAGGATCAGCATCGACACCTGCGAGAGTTGATCGATGGGGTTGGACTGTCGCTGGAGACTGGAATTTACGATGGAGATACCGAGCCCGAGATGCGCCGCAGGTTACGCCGATCGGGCCGTATCATCCTGAGCAACCCCGACATGCTGCATGCTTCCATCTTGCCCAATCATGGCGGTTGGGCGGCATTCTTCTCGAACCTGCGGTACGTGGTGATCGATGAGGTTCATACCCTGCGCGGTATCTTTGGCTCGCACGTCTCGAGCGTGATTCGAAGATTGCGTCGCATCTGCCGTCATATGGGTTCCGATCCAGTCTTCATCGCCGCCAGTGCCACCATCGCCAACCCGGGAGAGCATGTCGAGCGACTGATCGGTCAACCGGTCCGTATCATCGAGGAAGATGGAGCCCCCCGCGGCCGCAAGCATGTGGCGCTATGGAATCCGCCGCTGGTGCAGCGCCCCGATGGCACCCGATCACGCCGCGGACCCGCTTCCGTGGCGGTGCGATTGCTGCCAGAACTGGTTCGAAGGGGGATGCGGACCATCTGTTTTTCTCGCACCCGTAACGGGGTCGAGTTGATCTTGCGTTACATCCGTGAACGAGCGCGAGGATCCGTCGATCGCCAGCGAGTGGCGGATCAGATCGACGCCTATCGTGGCGGTTATCTGCCGAGCGAGCGGCGCCGGATCGAATCGAAACTGTTTGGCGGAGAACTCGGCGGGGTGGTGACCACCAATGCACTGGAGGTGGGGATCGATGTCGGTGGACTCGATGGCTGTATCGTGGTCGGTTGGCCCGGCAGTGTTTGCTCCTTCTTGCAACAGGCCGGTCGCGCCGGTCGTAGTCTAGGGGAATCACTGGTGTTCCTGATCGCCGGACAGGACCCCATCGATCAGTGGTTCATCCGGCATCCGGAAACCCTCTTTGGGAGCAGCCCCGAGAACGCCGTCATCGAGACGGATAATCCCTATATCACCGCACGACATCTGATCTGTGCCGCTTACGAACTTCCCATCTCGAGCGCCGACGCCGACCTGCTGGGAGAGCAGGTCGAGGGAATGTGCACCGTGTTGCAGGAAGAGAATCGCTTGCGCGAGGAAGGAGGGCACTGGTACCTGAGTCGCGAGGAGTACCCCGCTGCACAGGTGCGTCTGCGAACCGCCAGCGAGGAGAACTTCACCATCCTCGAGATCGGTCCCGATCGAATCATTGGAGAACTCGATTACGTGGCCGCCATGGTCAGCCTCTACGAGGGCGCCATCTACATCCACCGCACCGAGACGTTCGTCGTCGAACAGATGGATCACGTCAACTGCCTGGTCAAGATCCGTCGCACCGATACCGGTTATTACACCCAGGCACTGACACAGAAGCGGGTCACAGTGGGGGAGGAGTGGGCGACCCGCAGCAGTCCTGGAGCCACCTTGCGGCTGGCGGAGGTCGAGGTGCGAACTCGCATCACTGGCTTCAAGAAGGTGCGCTTCCATACCGTCGAGAACATCGGCTACGGCGAGGTGGATTTGCCACCGCTCGAACTGGACACGGTCAGTCACGAGATCCGCTTGGAGCGGCAGACGGTCCTTTCGTCGGAGAACTTTGGCAGCGGCTTCCTGCGCTCGGCGATGCACGGGGTGGCACGGCTCTTTCGTGATCTGCTGGCACTGCGGGCGATGTGCGATCCCAATGATCTCGATCACCATGTCGATGGCGACCTGATTCACATCTACGACCTTTACCCGGGGGGGATCGGATACTCCGAGTTGGGACATGAGAAGCATGATCAACTGCTGGAAGATGTGCTGGAAGCGGTGGTGGAATGCGATTGTGCCGCCGGTTGTCCCGCTTGCGTATTACCGGGTTCGTCGAGGGTCGCATCGGTGCTGGATCAGGAACTGATGGAGTACCCCTACCCGAAGGAGGCGACACGCTGGCTGATTCACCGACTGACTGGCCGCGACGAGTACGTTCCCGATCTGACCGGGGTCGCTGCGCCGGCGGCGACTCACCCCGAAGTGCCTTGTCCGATTCTCGATGAGCGAACCGAGCGGAAAGTTCGAAAAGTGGCCCGCTGGAATTCGCGGCGAGGGCGAAGTTGAAAGGGGATCAACTGAGTCGGCTGCGTCGATCTCTGCGGAAAAACGCACCGCAAGAGGGGAGCCGCTTACCCACAAGGGTGCCCGATTACGATGCGATCGTCGATCACCAGGTGGATCCGCAGTGGATCGAACAGACCTCCGAGGATGTCATCTTTCTCGACCTGGAGACCACCGGCCTGCGACCTGAACGCTCCCTTACATCGCTGATCGGAATCCTCTATCGGCAGCAGGACTCACTGCGGTTGGAGCAGTGGTACAGCGGTGATGTTGCCGACGAGCGACGACAATTGGAGCGATTGCAGCGCTTCCTGGGACGATTCGACCGGGTCGTGACCTATAACGGCAATCGCTTCGACCTGCCCTTCTTGCGCTCTCGCTGTCACTGGCATCGGTTGGGCGGGATCTCTGCCGCCTGTGTCTCGAGCGATTTGCTGGTCGATGTTCGGCGCCGGTACCGCAAGGAATGGCCCAACTGTCGCCAGACAACGGCGGAGCAACGATTACTTGGATTACCTCGGTGTACTACCGATGTGCCTGGGAGCGAGGCCCCAAAGCGTTTCCAGGACCTTAGAGGGGGGGCGCCGCTCTCGGTGATCGAGCCGGTATTGCTGCACAATCGGCGAGATTTGATTTCGCTAGTAGGATTGAGAATCGAACTGCTCAAGGTGACAATCAAAGCCTGAGAGACCTGACTGGATGATCCACCCCCTGGTCTCGAGCGGGAGGCCCGATGCAGGATGATCAGGATACGCCCTTGGGTCCCTTCTTCGAACCCGTCATCCGACCGGGTGACTTTCTCGTCGCCACTCCGTCGCTCCGCGATCCACACTTTTTTCGAAGCGTCATCTTGATCTGTGATCATGACGTTGGGGGTTCCTTTGGCCTGATGGTGAACCGACCCACCGAGATCCCGATCGATCGGGTGCTGGAAGACTTCGATGCCGAAGGCGTGAAGGAGCGATGCCTGCAGTTCGGCGGACCGGTCGATCAGGAAAAGATCTTCGCCCTCTGTCAGCTCGGCACCGACGATGAATGCGATCCAGATGCCGCACAGCGGAAAATCGGCGCAGGGCTGTTTATTCCAGACGATCTGCAAGAGACACTCGACAAGATCCGCGATGGTAAAGATGCGTTGCAGAACTACCGTTTCTTCCTCGGCTATACCGGCTGGGGAGAGGGGCAGTTGCAGCAGGAAATTAGCGAGCAATCGTGGGTGATCTCGAGGGGCAGCGGTATTCGGTTACTCGAGACGCCGGCGGAGCAGATGTGGGCGGCTGCTTTGAGCGAAATGGGAGGGGAGCCCCTCCTCTGGTCGATGATGCCTCCGGAACCGGACTGGAACTGACCGGTTCCGGAGGCTCAGCGATCGAACTCACTCACTCACTTCGCAGAGATGGTCGACTGGATCATCAACAACGGTTCGGATGGGGTGCCGTCACCGGATCCGCGCTGCTCGAGGGATTCAACGACCTTCTGACCTTCCATCACTTCTCCGTAGATGGTGTGTTTGTCATCGAGGTGTGGAGTGGCGGTGAAGGTGAGGAAGAACTGGCTACCGTCGGTGTTGGGACCGGCGTTGGCCATCGACAGCAGGCCGAGACGGTCGTGTCGAGCGGTCGGTGAGAACTCTCCCTGGAAGCGATATCCTGGACCTCCCATGCCGGTGCCATCGGGGCAACCGCCTTGGGCCATGAAGCCGGTGATGACGCGATGGAAGGTGAGGTTGTTGTAAAAACCCAACTCCGTCAGGTACATCGTGTTGCGCACATGGTCGGGAGCGACATCCGGCATCAAGCGAGCCTTGATGGTGCCGTGATTGGTTTCGATCACCCAGAAGATCTCGTCATCGGCGGAAACCGCAGTTTCAGGAAAACGCGGAAGCGAGGTTTTCCACTGCTTCCCTGTGGTGTCGATCTCGCCTGCGGCCTGTAGTGCGGAGACCGCTTCTCTCATCGCATCGATGGTGCTGTTACTCATCGTGACTCCTTTTTTGGACTGGGTTTTGTGACGGGTTCTTTTTTCTCTGCCGATTTTTTCTTTGGACTCACCAGCGCCTTCGACTCCACCACGATGGTGGCCTTCTGGATCTTCAGTAATTCAGAAGGTGTTCCTGCTCTCGATCCGCGCGCTTCGAACTGCTTGAGGACCGCATCTCCGGAACGCATTTTCCCGAAGATGGTGTGCTTGCCGTCGAGCCACGGTGTCGGGAGAAAGGTCAGGAAAAACTGCGAACCATCGGTCCCTTGTCCGGCGTTGGCCATCGAGAGTAGACCCCCTCGGTCGTGTTTGACCGAAGAACTGTATTCTCCTGCAAATTTGTACCCTGGCCCGCCACGTCCGCTTCCCTGGGGGCAGCCACCCTGGGCCATGAAGCCGGTGATGACACGGTGGAATTTGAGATCGTTGAAGAATCCCAGTTGCGTGAGGTAGATGAAGTTGGAGACGTGGTTGGGGGCTGTTGCTGGCAGGAACTCGACTTCCATCACTCCCAGATTGGTTTCCAGTTTCCAGACGTAAGTGGTGTCCTTGGAGAAGTCCAACTTGGGAAACCTAGGCAGACTGGTTTTCCAGCTCGCTTTGTCCTTTTGGATCCTTCCCTCAGTGGTTTGTTGTTCGATGTAATTATGGACGGCAGAGATGGCGGGATCTCCGGCGGCGGGATTCACCTCGGCTGCGACCGTATCGAGGTCACAGAATGAGGTGAAAGCACAGATGGAAACGATCGAGAGGCTCAAGCAGCCCAGGATCATGAATTTCATTTGGCACTCCTTAGTTTTTTCATTTCAAAGGTTCTCAGTTTTGACATTCTGTTTCAGGAAACACAACTTTCGAGCGATTCGATCTCTTCCCTGACCATTCCGATCAGATCTTCCAGCATCTCTTGAGAAAAGTCGAATCGGATTCCCGCACCTTCGTACAGTTCAGGAAGCGAACGGGTGTTGCCGAGGGACAGTCCCGCTCGGTAATTCTGGATGGCAGCCTCGGGATCCTTGCGGTGATTCCGCCACACCTGTAGTGCGCCCAGTTGTGCGATGGCGTACTCGATGTAGTAGAAGGGAACCCCGAATAGGTGCGACTGACGCATCCAGCGACTGGCGCGGATGTGCTCCAGCCCACTCCAGTCCATCTCATTGGTACCGAAGCGATCCATGATGGCGAGCCAGTTTGTGGTTCGCTGATCTCTCGAGTGCCCCGGATGGGTGTAGAGCCAGTGCTGGAAGGAATCGATCATGGCGACCCAAGGGAACAAACTGATGACTCCCTCGAGATGCTCGATCCGAGCACGAGTGACCTGCGCCGGGTCCTTGTAAAAGACATCGAGATGAGGTGCGCCGAGCAGTTCCATCGCCATCGAGGCGACTTCGCAAAACTCGATGGGAGCGCCGCGGTTGGCGATCAACTCGTGATGGCGAGATTCGATGCTATGGAACGCATGTCCACCCTCGTGCAAGAGGGTTTCGACATCGCCCTGTTTTCCGGCGGCGTTCATGAAGATGAAGGGAACCCGGATCTCCTCGAAATTATACTGGTAGCCGCCGGGAGCCTTGTTCTTGCGTGAATCGAGATCGAGCAGGTCGCCGTCGATCAATAAGGAGAACATCTGAGACAGGTCTGGATGAACTTGGCCGAAGATCTGGCTGCAGCCTTCGATCAGCGGGGGGCCATCTTCGAGCGGGCGAAGCGGCGATCGACCCTTCGGATCGACTGAGGAATCCCACGGGCGCAGTTGATCGACTCCGAGGTTTTCGCGCCGTTTGGCCGCACGCTCCTTGACCAGCGGCAAGATCACCTTCTCGATGGAGTCGTGAAATTGCATGCACTGCTCGGGTCCGTAATCGAATCGCTCCAACTGGCGAAACCGCAAGGTTCTGTAGTTGTCGACCCCGGTGTTGAGAGCCATCTGATGGCGAATCTGAAGTTGCTGATCGAAGATGTCCTGGATCTTGTCGTTGTCCTTGCCGAATCGATCCCAGATGGCGTGGAATGCCGATTCTCTTCGAGCTCGATCGGTTTCCTCGAGAATTCTTCCCATGTAGGGAATCGTTCTGGTCTCTCCATCGAACTCGACAGTCATCGCTCCGACGACCTTGCCATATTCAGCGTCGAGTTTGGACTCCTCGGTTTGCAGAGGAATGTTCTCCTCACGAAACAGTTCTACGCTGTTTCGAACCGACTTGATCCAGGTGCCGTACTTCTCCTTGGGCAGTGAATCGAGGGCGGCGGAGGCCATGAACTTGCGATCCATGTCGAACATGATCTTTTTAAGACCTGGTCTGATCTTCTCGATCCACTCCATGTATCGGGCAGTGATCTCCTCGTCATTGGTGAAGCAGGTGTGCTGGACGTAACGACGGGCACCTTCTTCGGCCAACACCGAATCGATCTCGCTCCATTCGGAGCACCATGCCAGCAGCGAATCGGTCGTGTCGATTTCCCTGGTGAGGAGATCGGTGTAAATCACCTCGATCGCCTCGAGGCTATCGGCCAAAAATTCCTCGCTGAGGAATTGCCGGGGGAACGCAGTCTTCTCCATCGATGTTTTTCCCTTCTTGGGGCCGAATCGGCAGTTGCTCTGTACAGCCCGGAGGTGGATTCTAACCGCTGTACCGGGCCGAATCACCGAGACCCGTGGGAAACGGAGCGAAGCCATTGAGAAGATTTCATGGAGAGACGGGCCAGGTGGAAGTGGTCGAGCACCGGTCGAGGCTGCTGGAAGGAAACCCCCTAGGGGACCCTCCGTTGCGAGATATAGCCATCTGGACCCCTCCTGGCTACTCGCCTGAGGGCCCCGAACGCTACCCGCTGCTGGTCGATCTGGCCGGTTTTACCGGCAGTGGCATCCAACACCTGGGCTGGTCCGCATTCACCGAGAACCTGCCAGAGAGACTCGATCGGTTGGTCGGAACCGATCAGATGAAGCGCTGCATCGTGGCGATGCCGGATGGATTCACATCTCTCGGAGGAAACCAGTACATCGATTCTCCGGCGGTCGGTCCCTGGGCCAGTTACCTGGTCGAGGAACTGGTGCCCTTCATCGATGAAGGCTGGCGAACCCTTCCTCATCGAGATCACCGCGGTGTGTTTGGAAAATCTTCTGGTGGATATGGGGCACTGGTTCACGGCATGCTCCACTCCAAGACGTGGGGGGCGATCGCCTGTCATAGTGGCGACATGTACTTTCCTTACGGCTATCTGCCAGATTTCCCACTGGCGATCGATGTTCTTCGAAGGAGCGGCGGAAAGAGTAAGTTCCTGGAGAAGTTCCGCAAGAAGGTGAAGCCACGCCACGACGATGTGATGACCCTGATGATTCTCGCCATGGCCGCAAGTTATGATCCAAATCCACAGCAACCGGGGGATTACCATCTTCCCTTTGATCTGGAAACCGGTGAGATCATCGATCAGAGGTGGCAGCGTTGGCTGGAGCATGACCCGGTTCAGATGGTCGATCGATACCAGGAGTCGCTGAAATCGTTGAAGTGCCTCTTCATCGATTGCGGTTTTCGGGATCAGTACCGTCTACACCATGGGGCGAGAATGCTGGCCAAGAAGCTGCAGCAGTTCGAGGTTCCTCATCTGCACCAGGAATTCGATGACGATCACTCTGCTGTCGACTATCGGCTCGATGTATCGCTGCCGATGCTGGCAGAAGCACTGTCGCCCTGATCATGCACGGCGCAGCCCTTGCGAGTCGTGGAGATGGAAAAGACCCGCGCCGTCGATGACGGCGCGGGTCTTTATTTCAGCGGAGCGATCCGGTTGCTTCTGGTGAACCAGGTGTGGTGCTAGCAGCCGTTGAATTCTTGACAGGTGAGGTTGTCGATGGAGTCATCGGGTCCACAGCTAGTACTGGGAGCTGGTGGAACCGATCCACCCTCGAACAGGTATTCCAGTAGCGAGATCGCATCGGCGATGTTGACCAGTCCGTCGTCATTGATGTCGCTGGCGTCGATGCAGGTGGACGGAGTCTGATTCTGACCAAACAGATTCAGCAGCAGTACGGTGACATCGACCAGGTTTCGAGTTCCGTCCATGTTCAACTCGCCGCGAACGAATTCGGAGCCGGTTCCTGACAGGTCGCCAGAGAACATGTAGATGATGCCATTGTCGCCACCGATCAGGTAGGTGACGGGAGTCCCGAAGGGCCCGGTTTCGGTCGAGGAGATTCCGACCACTTCACCGGTACTCACCGATGGAGCGATATCGAAGCCAATCCCGCTGGTGACGCCGTCGACCGCTCGTTCGATACGGCTGATGCCTGCGTCGCTAACGGAGCCCACGGCGAAATCGCAGACGCTATTGGACACGGTATCGCGAGAGGTGATTCCAGCGAGGAAGACCGACTCTCCGGTGGGGCTCGGGGGGACCGACATCAAATCGCCATTGGTGAATCCATCGGCATCGAAGCCGAAGAAGGAGGCGGAGGAACGATCAATCCCGAGAAACTCTCCGCGGTTTGAGGACCAGGTGATCTCTCCGATCAGCCCCAGTGGTGTCGGAGACTGCAGGGTCGTGCTTGAGAGGACGGCGCCTTGCAGATCGGTGTGAATCAACTCTCCAGCATCGGTCATCCAGGCGAGAGTGTCATTGGAGGCGTTCCAGGCGAGCCCAGACAAATTGACCGTCGTCGTGAAGGGACCAGAGATGCTGGCCTCCGGAGTCAAGTCCTTGGAGTAGAGCCAGGCGGTGAGCCCGGATGCGTCGGCGACTGCCAGTTGGCCGGTGCTTTCGATGACGGTGGTTGGCCCCGACTGTGTTCCGCCGAAGGGGGCCTGTCCCAGTAGGCGTCCAAAACCGACCACAACGTCGCAGGTCGCCGCCGGAAGATTCGTCCCGCTCGCCGGGATCGGCCGGAGTGAGTAGGAGTAGGTTCCGGAATCGAGATCGGAATCGGTGTAACTGGAATCGGCTCCGGACAGGGTTGCAATCTGAACATCATCTCGAAGAAGGACGATGCTCGAGTAAGAGATGGGGTTTACCCACTCGAGGCTGACATTGTTGTCGCCATCGGCACCACAGGAGAAGACGGTGATGGAAGGAGCATTGGGATTGGGTACCGGGACTTCTACAATCAAACCGTTGGTGATATCGATCACGAACTCACTGGGACCACCCCATGAACCAGACTCGGTCCAGGAGATTCCGGTGACCCAGCCAGCGAGGTCATTGATGCTGGCGAGGGGATAGAAGAGGCCCTGTTCTGTTCCGGTTTGATCGATGCGCACCACCTGAGAGGAGCGCTGATCGGAAGGGGCTCCGACCGGAATATCGAACAGGTATTCGCCGGTTACAGGATCGAGCATGATCGAAATTCCCAGACCAAAGACTTCTGCCGAGGGGGCTTCCACCTCGGGGTTTTGGAAGGAATTCCCGGTGAAACTACCGTCGTTCAGCAACTCGAGGTAGACATCATTATTCCAGTCATTGGTCCAGTAGCTGCCGGTGCCCGCATGCCATGCCAGGCCGGTCACCTCGAGGGTGCCAGCGGGTAAATCGAGAGGCGTCTGGGAGATCAAGCTCCCGCCCGAACTGGAGATCACCAGTTGGTGTAGTCCTTCGTGGACGACTAACCAGTAGAGGAGATCCTCGTCGTTATTCCAACTGACCCCGCGGTAGATCGAAGGTCCGAGTGGACTCACGAGTTGAGTGGGTGTCGCGGAAAGGGAGTTGACCTCAAATTTGTAGAAGAAACCACTGAAGGCATCCGCGACGATGAGGCTCGACTCTCCGTCGATCACCGTGGTCGCCCAGGGGTAGTCTCCCGGGTAATTGGCAGTTTGTACGTAGCAGGATCCGAAGGGTGGATTGCTCGTTGGACAGGAAACTTGAGCGGCTAGCGATCCTGACAGCGAGACCAGCAGCATGATCACAAGCAGCGAGGCTCCCCGATCGATGACCGGATAGATAGAACTAGCGGAATCGGATGATGGTCGAGAGATCATGATGGGTCTTTCATCGCTTCCGGATCCTGGTGGGGATCCTAGTTGGGAGCCGGTAAGATTCTTCCTCGAATACGAACAGAGGAGCAGGGTGGCTCGGCTGAAGGTCTCGGTTTAGGAAGTCTCTGTCCTCGGGTTTGCACTGGGTTCGCACTGGGTTCGCACTGGGTCAGCACTGGGTCAGCACAGGTTCACAGCAGGACTGGTTTACAGCAGCACACGGTCATCAGAGCCAGCGAAACGGATCGGCAATGGCGCAAGATCCACTCACGATCGACTCACTGAAACTGAAAACATGGGGATTCAACAGACCCCACGGCATCGGTCCTTCACCACTTTGAATTCTATCCGAGAGTGCGAGCGTGTCAATCGAGCCAGATCTGGCGGCCGCAGATCGGAAAAGAATTCCGGAATTGAGCCGCTCGAGCGATCTATAGACTCGAGTTCTTGGCCGTGACTCTGGCACTGAAATGGCGCCCTATGGCCCGTCTTGCACGAACCAGAGAGTCGGCTACCGCCTGCTGGGAGACCTGTAATCGCTCTGCGATCTCTTGCTGCATCAGGGAATCACGGTAATAGAGGCGAACGACCTCTTGCTGACGGGGAGTCAGCAATTCGATGTTGTCGAGCAGTACATGGACACTTCGAAGGCCCATGTAGAGTCTCGAGAGGTCCTCCGAATCGACTCTTCCTCGTTCCATACTAGGAATCAAATTCTCGACTAGATCGCAGATTTTCACGCACCCGGATCGGATCGGGCAGATGGAGCAGAAGGGTCCGTAGGCGCCAGCGATCACGCTCGAATCGCCGGTTCCGTTCATCTCAGGATAAGCCATCGAGTTTCCGGCCGCTGCCATCGTTCTCGCCTTTCAGGACTTGGGACCTCCAACGAGGATGTCTCCTGAACAAGCATACACCACGATGTCGAAGACGGCATCTTCTGGATTCGAACCCAGTAGAGGCAAGAAACGGGCCCCGCTGAACGCAACAGTTCAGCGGGGCCCGGTTGATTCACGACTTCGTTCTGATCGATTTCCTAGTAGGCGGAATCGATGCAGTCGAGTACGTCGTCGGTCGGATCCAGACCTGCATCCGGGAAGGGTTCAGCAGGCGGAATCAGCGGCGTTCCATCCGCATGCAGGTAGTAGAAGATCATCAGCATTGCATCCCCGATGGTGACGATTCCGTTGTCATCGAAGTCTGCAGAATCGAAGCAAGTCGGCTCCGCTCCATTGACGAAGAGCCAGTTGAGAACCCAGATACCGTCGGCGATGTCGCAGTGGGTATCACTGTTGGCATCCCCTCTGAGGAAGGTCTTGACGAATCCAGAGCAGGTGGTGGAACTGGTGATTCCATCGGCATGCTCGGCCCAGATCCGGTAACTGTAAGTTCCTTGGACAGGGACCACATCGATGGTGCTCGTGGCGGTACCCGGAATCGAGGAGATCAGGACTCCGTTGCGCTCGATATGGATCGTGGAGTAGGACGCAGTGTTTTCCCAGTCGAGGTGAACCGGCGCGCCGAAGAAGGTGCAGGCCAGGTTGATCGGGGCCGGCAAGATGGTCACCGAGCAGGTGATCGGAGCGGTCTGGGATCCCGCCAGTGTCGCGACGATCTCGTAGGAGTAGGTTCCCACTTCCAGCGGGAAGTCGGTGTAACTCTCTTCGGTTCCATCGACGAAGCCCACCAGTACGCCATTGCGAGAAATCTGGATCAGGTCATACGGCTCTCCGTTGCTCCAGGAGAGGGTGTTGCCGTCACCGATGGTGCTGCAGGCGATTCCGGAGAGGGGCTGCGGGACCACGATGGTGCAGCAGGTGGTCGCTCCGGTGCCATTGCCGATGTTGACCACCAGGCAGTACTGGTACGTTCCGGGACCCGGGTTATCGGTGGTACTGGTGTCGGAACCGGCCAGAGAGCCGATGGGGGCGCCATTACGAGTCAAACTGATGAAGTCGCCATCGCCAGGGAGATCCCATGCCAGTTGTACGGTGGATCCACCCGAGAGCGCACAACTCATGTTCTGTGGAGTGGAGGGGACCTCTTCCGAGCAGGATGCTGTGGCGGAAGTGCTCTCTGAACCGAGGGTGGCGGTCAACTCGTAGCTGTGTGAACCATGAGATTGCGCCGGGTCGGTGAAACTGTTGGTGGTTCCGGGCAGCAGTGCCAGCAACGCACCGTCTCGGATCAGAGACAGGGTGTCGTAGTCATCGGTGTTGGTCCAGTTGAGAACCACATCCCCAGACGTGGCGATGCAACTGAAGCCGGTCGGACCGGAGATCACCCGAGCGGAACAGCAGGTCGCAGCGCTGGTGCCAGTTCCGATCAAGTTGACGACACAGTACTCATGGGTGCCGACTGCGGCTCCCGAGTCATCGTAAGAACTTGTCGTACCACCGAGGGTTGTGATCACCACTCCGTCACGACTGATCTCAACCGTAGTGCCGGGAGCCGGCAGGGTCCAAGAGAGAGAGACGGTCGACCCGAGTGCAGAGCACTGCAGGTCGATCGGCGTGGACGGCACATCGACGGTGCAATCGACGGTGTTGCTGATACTAGCGGCACCTGCATCTGCCGTCATGTCGTAACTGTGGGCACCCGCTCCGGCGGTGGCGTCGTGGTAAGAAGTGTCGCCTCCAGAGAGGATCGCCAGTAATTGGCCGTCACGGTTGAGAGTGATGGTGTCGTAGACATCATTGTTGGTCCAACTGATCTCGACCTCGCCGGCGACTGCGACGCAGCCAAAGCCCGCTGGGGACGCGAGCACTCGCGCGGAGCAGCAGGTCGCTGCACTGGTGCCGTTGCCGATCAGGTTGACGACGCAATACTCATGGATGCCTGCGGAAGCACCGGTGTCTTCGTAGGAACTTGCAGTACCACCGAGGGTCGTGATCACCACTCCGTCACGACTGATCTCAACCGTGGTGCCGGGAGCCGGTAGGGTCCAGGAGAGAGAGACGGTCGATCCAAGGGCGGAACAGGCCAGATCGACCGGGGTCGAGGGCACATCGACGTTGCAATCGACGGTATCGCTGATGCTGGCGGCGCCGGCATCTGCGGTCATGTCGTAGCTGTGGGCTCCGGCTCCTGCGGTCGTATCGTGGTAGGAACTGTCGCTTCCGCTGAGGATGGCGAGCAATTGGCCGTCACGGTTGAGAGTGATGGTGTCGTAGACATCGTGGTTGGTCCATGTGATGTCGACTTCTCCGGAGACTACGGCACAGGAGAAGTCGGTCGGGGAAGCGAGCACCCTTGCACTACAACAGGTGGTGGCACTGGTGCCACTACCGATCTTGTTGACGATGCAGTACTCGTGTGTGCCCGCCGGCGCTCCCACATCGTCGTACGATGTGGAATCTCCCGCAAGCAGTGCGATCACCATTCCATTCCGACTCAATTCGATGGTCTCACCAGCGGCGGGCAAGATCCAGGAGAGTGAAGCGGTCGAGCCGAGTGCCGAGCAAGCCATGTCGGTGGGGGTCGATGGAACATCGACGCTGCAATCGACGGTGGCGCTGGAACTGGACGGGCCGCCGTGGGCGGTCATGTCGTAACTGTGGGCTCCATGGGCTGGCAGCGCATCGTGGTAGGAGGAATCGCCTCCCGAGAGGATTGCCAGCAACTGACCATCACGGTTGAGGGTGATGGTGCTGTAGCTGTCGTTGTTGGTCCAGGAAATCTCGACATGACCCGCGACGGTCGAACAACTGAAGTCGCTCGGGTCCGCCAGCACGTGAATGGTGGCACAGATGGTTGCACTGGTGGCGTCACCGATCCGCATCGTGATGCAGTATTGATAATCGCCGGGGGCCAGCCCGGTGTCGTCATGGGACTGAGTGGATGCCGGTAATGACACGATCAGCACGCCATTCCTGGTCAGATCAGCAGTTTCGCCCGGTCCAGAGTGAATCCAGGACAACGAGGTGGTCGAGGCGAGTGCCGTGATCAGAAGATCGGTCGCCTGAGCGGGGACATCTTCGGAACAATTCACCGGCGAGGATTGATGGCCATCCTTGGCACCACTGATGGTGTACGTGTGTGAACCCGGTTCGGTGGAGAGATCGGTGAAGGAGTTGGCGGTTCCTGGCAACACTGCGATGACGGCTCCATCTCGGAGCAGGGTCACGCTGTCGTATTCCTCGTTATTGG
>JAPKAM010000066.1 GCA_028825265.1 Planctomycetota bacterium | reverse complement strand
ATCGGTCTCAGGCGATAATTTTTTTGACCACGTTTCCTGCGACATCGGTGAGGCGAAAGTCACGCCCCGCATGGCGATAAGTCAATTTCTCGTGGTCGATCCCCAGCAGGTGCAAGATCGTCGCATGAAGATCATTGACGTGCACCTTGTCGATCACTGAGTGGTAGCCGTATTCGTCGGTCTCGCCATAGGACATGCCGCCCTTGACCCCACCTCCGGCCATCCAGATGGTGAATCCATGCGGATTGTGATCCCGGCCATTACCGTCCTGGGCCGTCGGGGTCCGGCCAAACTCCCCTCCCCAGATCACCAGCGTGTCTTCCAGTAATCCCCGCGTCTTGAGATCCTTCAACAGGCCGGCGATCGGCTTGTCGACCTCGAGCGCGTTGTTGGAATGCCCACCCTTGAGATTACTGTGTTGATCCCACTTATAGGAATGAGTGCACTGGATGAAACGAACTCCCGCCTCCGCGAATCGTCGAGCCATCAGACACTGGCGGCCGAAGTTATCTGTTTTCGGTTCATCGATTCCATACATTTCCATGGTGGTCGCCGTCTCGCCGGCGAGATCCATCACCTCTGGAGCCTCGGTTTGCATCTGAAACGCCACTTCGAAGGAACGGATGCGTGCATCGAGCGAATCATCGGTGGCCCGATCTTCGAAGTGCTCGAGATTAATATCCTTGAGAAGTCCCAACTGCATCCGCTGCAGGCCTTCATTCCAGTGATCGTTATTCAGATGATGAATCGTTGCGTCTCTCGCCTTGACTCCCGCATGCCCGATGGGAGTGCCCTGATAGCGAGCCGGTAGGAATGCACTCGACCAGTTGTTGACTCCCCCATGCCCCAGTGTGGGGCAAATGGTGATGAAGCCGGGCAGGTTCGAGTTCTCTTCGCCGAGTCCATAGAGCACCCACGAACCCATGCTCGGCCTGACGAAGGTGTCGCTGCCAGTGTGTAGAGCGAGTAATGCGCCGCCATGAGCGTCATTGGTACCGTGCATACTTTTGACAAAGCAGATGTCATCGACCATTCCTGCGACGTGAGGAAACAGTTCGCTGACCCACTGACCCGATTCGCCGTGCTGCTTGAACTCCCAGGGGGATCGCATCAATCCACCGTATTGCTTCGGATCGGCAAAGGTCACTCGAGGCAGTGGGTACGGCAGCGGCTTGCCATCATCCTCGATCAATTTCGGCTTGTAATCGAAGGTGTCCACCTGTGACGGGCCACCGTGCATGAAGAGGAAGATGACCCGCTTTGCCCGGGGAGCAAAGTGCGGCCCTCCGGGGATTCCGGCGAATGCAGAAGATGATCCAAGCAAACCATCAAGAGCCAGTGCGCCAAATCCGGCACAACAGCCCTTGAGCATCTTCCGCCTCGAGATGGCACTCATCGGATCTATCATCACTTCAACTCCTCGGTCTTCATCGGCTTCGAACCCGATCCAGTGCTTCAATCAAGATACAAGAATTCACTGGAAGCCAGTAACGCCTGGCAATACGCCTGCCATGCAGACAGCTGCGGATCACCCGGTCGATCTTCTTCAGGTGATGCGAGGATCGAATCCTCCACTCGGTTCACAAACAAGATGGCACGCTCCACCTCGGCTTCGGTGGCTTCACGACACAGGACTCTACGATGCATCTCCTGTACTTGATCCACATCGGTCAACTCCAAGTCGAAGACCTGCTTAGAGATCGCCAGAGCAGCCTCCAGCACCATCGGTGAGTTGAGAAAGAACAGTGCCTGATGGGCAATCACGGTCGAGTATCGCTTCGAGATCGGTGTCGAAGGATCATTGTAGTCGAATGCGCTGAACAGCTCGTACATCGCATTTCGAATCACCGGTAAGTAAATCGATCGGCGAGGAAGATCGTAGCGCGCCTGGTTGTTGGACTGGTCATTGGTGACGTATCCGCGATTCCCCGTCATCAACAAGGTGCCACCCATCTCTCGATCGAGACCGCGGCTCACGGCGAGAACCGAATCCCGCACCGCTTCAGCACGCAAGCGATGGCGATTCTGACGCCACAGGAGTCGATTTTCCGGATCGATCTGCGAAGCCACAGGATCCTCGATGACCTGTTGCCTCCAGGTGGAGGTTCCGAGGATTCTTCGGATCATCTTCTTCGTCGACCAGCCATCGGCGACGAAGTCGTGAGCGAGTCGATCCAGCAGTTCTGGATGACTGGGTAGATCACCGCTGAAACCGAAGTTGGACGGAGTCGAGACCAGTGCTTCTCCAAACAGTTCCAACCAGATTCGATTGACCGCCACTCGTGAGGTCAGGGGGTGCTTCTCATCGGCCATCCAGCGAGCCAGTTCCAGCCGGCCACTCTTCCCATCCTCCACCTTGATCGGCGCGACCAGGTGATCGGTGATCTGAAGGGCACCTCGAGGCACCGCTTCCTTGGCCAGTCGAAGATGGCTACCGCGGATATGAACCGGAAGGTCGGCGACCTCGCCCTCTTGAACACCGATGGCCCTCACTTCAGCCGGAGGTTTCTCTTCATCCTTCTTCGCAAGCGCAGCCACCATCTGTTCGACCGGCACGCGAAGTCGCGCGGGAGCGGCTTTCTCTGCCTGCAGCAACGGCTCGAACCAGGGACCGGCTGTCGAGCGCAACTGGCTGGAGATCGATGGCAAAGCCTCAACTCCCCCCTCACCAACCACCTCCGCCGCCTCGACTACCTGCTGATAGATCGCTGCGATTTCCGAATGATTGTGGGGAGTGGCCGCGGTGAGGATGGTCTTCACTTCTGCAGGTAACCCCTGGGTTTGCTGGTCGGCGACCGCACTGGCCCACCAGCGAGCGACCTGCTGCGGGTCCTGGGGTCGATCCTCGCTCCTCAGATTCGTCCATCGCACCCAGGATCCCCAGAGTGGATCCTCATCAATCGTCGGTCGTGTCAGGAAATCGACCCATCCGGAAACGAGGATCGGGTCTGCGGTCGGCCACCCTTCTGCGGGAACCAGTCTGACCCGATCCAGATGAGGAACCGCACCGGGTCTTTCGAGTCGGATAATCACGATCCCTGCATCGAGGCTTAGTGTTGCCTGAGTTTCCCAGCGCAGGTCTTTGGTGGTCCAACCACCGGTGACCGTGGCGAGTGCATCCTTTGAGATCTGCTCGCCGTTGACCAGAAGACGCATCGGGCGCTTCTCCATGGCCGCGTACCGAACCTCGAGGTTCCACTCCCCCGCATGTGGGACTTGCAATTCCCAGGTCACTTGCTGAATCCCACCCTTCACCGAATGCAGTAGCGGAATCTGATCGGTCCCGTAGCTCGAACGATTTTCACCGAGAGAGGTCGATTGTGTCTGGGTGACTCCAGCGATGGCGATTTCCTGCATCGCTTCCGTTGCGGCAAGAAGATGCTGCCCGACCCTCCCGGGGAGATCTCCCTCAAGGTTTTCACGCAGTTCCTTCTTCGCCTCCTCGAGATTCTTGACGACGATGGCTCGTTGCGATTCCCAGAGTTTTCTCGCCTGCTTCTCTGCGGAAGTCTCCAACGAAATCTCACGCCATTTGGCAACGGTTTTCAGGTTTTCCATGGTACTGGTCGATCGGAAGATACCCGCCATGGCGTAATAATCTCGTGCAGGAATCGGATCAAACTTGTGATCATGGCAGCGAGCGCAGCCAACGGTCATCCCGAGAAAGGTCCTGGCTGTGACATCGAGTTGCTCATCGACCACATCGATGGCCAACTTTGCCTCGTCCTGTTCGGCCAACATCTTTGGACCGAGTACCAAAAATCCAGTAGCCATCCGTTGATCTCTCCAGGCCTGCTGATCTTCAGTCTCAGGAAGCAAATCCCCGGCGACCTGCTCGATCAAGAATTCATCGTAGGGTTTGTCCTCGTTGAACGATCGAATCACGTAATCCCGGTAGCGCCACGCCTCACCGAAGGCGAGATTTTCATCGAGGCCGTTGGAATCGGCATAACGTGCCAGATCCAACCAAGACCTGGCCCACCTCTCTCCGAATGCAGAGGAATCCAGTAGCTCACCGACGAACTGGTCAAAGGCCTGGGGATCCTCGGACTCCATCAATCGTTGCAGGCGGGGCCAAGGCAATGGAAGCCCCGTGAGCAGCTGGTTCGCTCGCTGGGCCAGCACTTCAAGACTCGCCTCGGGTGCCATGCCGAGATCATTGCTTTCCAACGCAGCGAGAATGAAGGCGTCGATGGGGTCGCGCACTCGTTCAACCGACTGCACCTCTGGCGGCGCAGGGTCTGCCACGGCAAGGAAGGCCCAGTGCGATCTGGATTGTTCCATGTCGACCGGCTTTCGCCCTGCGGCTGGACCCAACGCTGTGGCAATTGGTTCATCGCGGGGATCGCTGGCCCCGGTTCGGATCCACTGGGCCAGCGACTGGATCTCCAGGGTCGAGAGAGTCTCCCCTGGTGGCATCGAAAGCCCCGGCTCGGATCCATTGACCGCCCGCAGTAACAGGCTGCCCGCTGGATCTCCAGGAATCACTGCCGGGCCCCGTTCTCCACCGGTTCGAA
Source organism: Planctomycetota bacterium (assembly GCA_028825265.1). GTDB lineage: Bacteria > Planctomycetota > UBA8108 > UBA1146 > UBA1146 > QNYK01. The sequence goes on along the minus strand of JAPKAM010000066.1, from coordinate 12,052 downwards.
TCCCATCGCGAAAATCGAGCCTCAGATCGCTCTTGAGTTGCTTCGCTTCGGCACTGTGGCAGGAATAACATCTTTGAGAAAGCAACGGCCGGATTTCATTCTCGAACTGCTCCAGGAGACCTGCTGGAATCTCCTCCTCCAGCAGCGTCTCCGGTTGCACATCCAGCGCCTGGAGAGGTGCGGAAAGGAGTAGCAGGATCATCATTCGAAGGACTCGACTGGCATCTCTACCAGCACTTCCCGGATACCAGAATTCCACGAATTTACACCTCTCTCAGCAGCCTCCAGTAGGCTTTCCCTATCCTAGCCTCCCGGAAGCCCCTGAACCACCTCGGGGGCATCTGTTGCAGAGCCCTCACAAACAGGCACAATCGATCGCAGACAGGAAAGTGAAGTGGATGATAAGAGCATGGTAATCAGTCGCGGTTCGCCGCCAGCAGTGCCGCTACGCGTCACTCCTCAGATGCGGCTGTCTCTTCTCGTCTGGATCTTCCTGCTGGCCTGCTCATGCGGCTGTTCCATCTCCGAAAAATTTCAGCAGCAGCTGGAAGTCACCGCAACGGTTTCGGCCGCAAGAACAGCTCCCGAGGGAACCATGACCACCGGCAGCGGTTCCACCGCGAGTCAGGTCGACCTGGATGATCAGGATCTTTCCGAATCGACACTCACTCTTGGCACGAGGATTCAGATCGATCATGGGCCACTTCGTTTCCTGATCGACAGCATCGGCGCCTCCAGCGATGCCGTTGGATTTTTTTCCGGATCCATCGCAGGTGCCGATCTTCCCGCAGATAACTACCGGTCGGAGATGGAACTCGGCAGTTCTCGCTTGCTGATGGCCTTTCCCCTTTCCGCAGCGGCCCGCGGGGAGGATGGAATTCTCGATGCCCGGCTTCTGGCGGGTCTAGATCTCTCGACGATTCGAATTCATTTCAATTCCACCACCGATCCGACCGTATTTGCTGAGTTTGACGAACTTGCACCGGCACCGGTCCTCGGTATTCAATCCACGGTCAGAATCGCCCCGACATGGGATCTTGAGGGGCTCTTCACGTTTCTACCCCTCGCGCAAATCACCGACTACGATGCACAATGCATCGATGGATCGATTCGAATCGGCTGGGATCCAGATCCTGACTGGAACATCTTCGCTGGAGTCCGATCACACAGCATCGAGTTATCCAGAGTTGCCGATGGAAGGCCGATAGATCTCGACTTTTCTATTGAAGTGATCGAACTTGGAGTCGAGTACCAGTTCTGATGCAACGGGCATCGGAACCGACCTGAAGTCTATTCTGCGACTCACTGTAACTCCGTGCGATCTCTGAAAGAAATACGGGATGACCGTGAATAAAGAACACATTTTCATCATCGAAGACGAAACCGACATCCGAGATGTCGTCGAGTACAACCTGTCTCGTGAGGGATACAGTGTGGACTCTTTCAGCGATGGTGAAGCGGGCCTCCTCGCCATTCAGAAGCAAACTCCGGATCTGGTGCTGCTCGATTTGATGCTGCCCGGATTGGATGGCATCGAGATCTGTAGGCAACTGAAACAGCACCACAAGACCAGCAGTATTCCCATTATCATGATCACGGCCAAATCCGAGGAGAGTGACGTGGTCCTGGGATTGGGAATGGGGGCAGACGATTACGTCAGCAAACCTTTCAGCCCCAGGGAGTTGGTCGCCAGGGTCGGCGCGGTGCTGAGACGGCCGCAGCCCAAGGGGGAAGGAACCAATCCTGACCGGATTGAAAGGCACGGCTTGGTCATCGACTCGCAACGACATGAGGTGCTGCTCGAGGACAAGTTGATTAGTTTGACCGCAACGGAGTTCAAGTTACTGCAATTCCTTGCCTCTCATCCGGGTCGTGTCTTCGACAGAGATCACCTGTTGAGCAGGGTTCTCGGCGAAGACGTGGTAGTGCTCGAGCGAAACATCGATGTTCATGTCCGGTCGATTAGAAAAAAGTTGGATCATCCAGACGACTTGATTGAAACGGTTCGCGGTGTCGGATATCGATTCAAGTACTAGGACAGCCCCACCCCTTCCAGAGGTTCGATTCCGATCCAGGCCGTGGTTCCAGTGGATCCTGTGGATCGGTACTCCTGCCCTGATCAGTGTGGTGTTCAGTGAATTTCTTCAAGAACTGAACCAGATCCACATCAGACGAGAGGGAGTCGACCTCATCGCGGACAACCCCTGGATCTTCACTCTGGCGACCACGTTGCCGTTCTTCTTCGCCGTCCTGCTACTACTGGAGAGGCAGCGAAGAGCGCTGTCGCAGATTCAGATCTTGACCGAGGTCGCTGACGCCTATTCCCGAGGAGATTTCTCCAAAAGAGCACCCCTCAGAGGCCATCGGGAGGAAGCCCATCTGGGTCAAGCACTTAACAATCTGGCCGACGAAATCCAGTTGCAGATTGAGACCCTGCGCATCGAGCACAATCGAATGAGAGTGATCATCGGAGGGATGAAGGACGGCTTGTTGGCCATCGACAAGCAAGAACGAATCATCTTGCTGAACTCCGTCGCATCTCGCTTGCTCCAGGCCGAAATGAGGTCCAGCAAGGAACAGAAAATCGGCTTGGCGATCCAATCGAAAGAAGTGTGCTCGATCTTGCTGGAAACTCTCGAAAATCAGCGCCCCGACAGCACCAAATTCGAAGTGGAATCAGCGGATGGGATTCACACGGTCATCGCCTATACCAGCCCCCTACTCGATTCCAATCAGGACCCCACAGGCGCACTCGCCGTTCTCCATGACGTCACCGAGGTGGAACGACTCGAATCGATCCGGAAGGACTTCGTCTCGAATGTTTCTCACGAGTTGAAAACTCCTATCACAGCGATTCGTGGGCTGGCGGAGACGATTCAGGAGGATCAGGAGATGCCCCCTGAGACTCGTAATCAGTTCATCTCCCGGATCTCTGACCAGTCGATGAGACTCTCGTTACTCGTGACGGACTTGCTGGCACTCGCAAGACTGGATGAGAAATCAGGGAAACATCGGTTCATCCCATTGGACCTGCGTACCGTGACACAGGAGCGGATCACTACCCTTTCGCAACTGGGATCACCAGGCAGCCAGCCGATCATCCTGCCCGATCTAGGTTGCGAGGCTCTGATGGTGTTCGGCGAGGAAGAGGAATTACGCCAAGCGATCGGCAACCTCATCGATAACGCCATCAAGTACACGAAATCGAGTGGCAAGATTGAAATCAATGGCACCATCGAGGAGCAACAAGCCTGCATCTACATCAAGGATAACGGGATCGGAATCTCGCCAGAACATCTGGACAGGATCTTCGAACGCTTCTATCGGGTCGACAAGGCCAGATCCCGTGAGATCGGCGGCACCGGCCTCGGACTCGCCATCGTCAAGAACATCTGCCTGAAGCATTCCGGGGACGTGTCCGTCGTGAGTTCAGAGGGCAGCGGATCCTGTTTCAAGTTGACCATTCCCTTGCACTCACCCAACAACCAGACCTGAACTATTGAAGCTAGATTTTCAGTCTCCTGGAGAGATCTGAATTCAACTTCCGATCTGGATCGATACGACTTCTCAACCGAAGAAACTGATCTAGTTGCGGATACATGGTTCTCACCAATTGCGGAGTGAGAGTTGTATCTTTGGCGAGATAAACTCGACCTCCCACCTCTGCAACCAACGAATCACAGCGATGCAAGATCTCGGTCACTCCTACTTCTGATCTGAAATCCATCGTGAGAGTCAGCCCTTCTGCGCCAAATGAAAGCCCCCCCGCTCCTTTCCCCATCTTCTTGAGCACCACCAAGCTAGAGGGGCAAGATGCACTGTTCGATAGTTCGAGGAGTTCGCCGATGGCAGCGCGACCGTGGGCCGTTGGAATCAACGACTGATGCTGATGGAATCCAGCGGGCTGATACACCTTCTTCCAGTGGCTCCATCGTTCCAGCGGGAACAGAAGGCGCCCCAGATCCCAGAGGTGGTCGCGGCGACCCAATTTTGCGAGTGCGTGGCGGACAGTGTTATGACAGCGGATTCCGGTGGGCGACATCAGCCAGCCCAGTGCCGCCGGAAATTCTCTTCCCCGGTGTAGATCCCATGTGGAGACGCTCGGTCGGTCCGAAGAGCCAGGCTCGTCAGCCGTCACCATTGTGCCCCCGACCACGATCCCACGACCAAAGGCACTGCCGTTGGCGGTCGGGTCGAGCCAAGCCGCCACATGCTCATGGCACGAGGCGAGCCGATCCAGTTGGTCCAGTGACTCCTCCAGGCTTGCAGTGGCCATCACCTGCACATGAGCCCTGGCTGCCAGCAGAGGAATCACTGACAATCGCGCCTCGAGAATCATCCCGGTCAATCCCATGCCACCGATGGTCGCCCGAAAGATATCTGGCTCTCGATCTCGATCGCAGTCGATCACTTCACCCGAGGGCAGCACCAGTCGCAGTTCGGAAGTGACCTCTCCGATCGACCCCCTCCTCAGGTGATTCTTGCCGTGGACATCGGCAGCGAGCATTCCTCCGACCGTCGCATCGAGAACTCCCGGGACCACCGGCAGGGTGACTCCCTGGCGGGCGAGTCGCGGTAGTAATTGACGTAGAGTCACGGCAGCGGAAACGGACACGGTCGACCGCTCAGTATCCACCAGCGAGGAGGAGGAATGAAACTCTTCATTGGGGTGGGGTTCCAGCTGCAGCAACCGACCTTGATCGAGGATCGCTGCATCGCCGTAGGAGCAGCCACCACCTCGAGGCAAGCAGATACCGTCTTCCCGCAGCTGGGTGCGGGTTTCATCGACCCCCTGACAGCGAATGATCCGGCAGCTGGCATGGCAGGTGCCTGCCCATCCTGAGACCTCTCGCCACGCTACAGGTTGGTCCTCACCGAGCGGAGTCAGAAGGTCCTCCTCCCCCGTGACGGGGATGTGTCGAAGATCTACCAGGAATCAGACGATGAACTCGGGTTCAGCCACTTCCGGTACCGCGCCACTGCCGGCACCCATCCGGAGGAATCGGCACACCGCTTCGCGGCCATCTTCACCGTAGTCCAGGGTTCTCTGATTGACGTACATACCGACGAATCGATCGGTCTGCTCGCGGGTCAAACCTCGGTTGTATTGCTCTGCATACTGGAGTGCTTCTTCACGATGCTCCAGTGCGTAAGCGATGCTCGCGCGCAAGATCTTGGAGATCTCACGGATGTGAGTCTCTCCCAGGTCCCTGCGAATCGCGTTTCCACCCAAAGGAAGAGGTAGGCCGTCCTGAGTTCGAGCCCACCATTCACCGAGATCCACCACCGAATGGTATCCCTCATCCTCATAGGTCACTTGTCCCTCGTGAATAATCACGCCCGCCTCAAACTCCCCGGAGTCGATTCGTTGCATGATTTCGTCGAAGGGAACCACTGCGGTCTTGGCTTCCGGCATCCACAACTTGACCGCCAAGGCGGCACTGGTCCACTCACCTGGGACTGCGATCACTTGATCTCTCAGGTCTTCACGGGTCCGCGGCTCTTTGGTGATCAGCACCGGGCCGTATCCCTCTCCCATGCTCGCTCCATGATTGAGCAAGGCGTACTGATCCGAAAGGTGAGCGTATGCATGAATCGAAATGGCGGTCACTTCATGCCGACCTTCGACCGCATGGCGGTTGAGAGTTTCGATGTCTGCCATCATGTGATCGAACTGATACTCACCGGTATCGACCTTGCCTTCACCGATGGCGAAATGCATGAACGCATCATCTGAATCAGGGCTATGTGCAATGACGACCTTCAAAGGGGCTCCTTTCCCTCCAATTTTCAACCTCCCCCCTGACCGGGAGGAAGTGGGAGGTAGCGGTATATTGGCCGCCAACTGGGAGAATATCCGCTACGACTGGCCGTGGCCACAAATCCTGCCTAACGGTTTGCTTGCAGAGAGGTCTTCAAAATCCTATTCTGTAGTAGGTAACGGGTTCACTTTGGAGGGTCATTGGTTCCTCTCCGGAATTCAAACCAATCCAATTCTGGAGATCTGTGATGGCTGATCCTGCAAACAAAGTGGCGAGTAACCTGCCTGGGAAATGGTATGTCGACGAGGAGTGCATCGACTGCGACCTGTGCCGTACCACCGCACCAGAGAACTTCCAAGCCAATGAAGACGAAGGATATTCCTACGTCTTCAAGCAGCCCGTGACTCCTGAAGAGATCGAACTCAGCGAACAGGCCAAGGAAGAGTGCCCGGTCGAGGCGATCGGAGACGACGGCAGTTAGTCCGGTCGAACGGAACCGATGTCGAGCCCGTTAACTGACGGGCAACAACTCTACCGTTGGAGCGGGAAGCAACCGTCTTCGAATCACTTGGGTGCCTTCCGGTACAACTCCTTTGAAGATCATCGTCAAAAGTTCCTCCGGCTTCAACTGATGATCTCCCTGTAGACAGATTCTCATCTGGAGCATCCGTTCATCGTCACGCACCTGGAGTAAGGTACTCGAATCCTCGGGGACTTCGTCACCCCACTCCAGTGATGCGATGCCGGGACGGATGTCGACGATTCTTCGCTTGCCCTTCTTGCTGAATCGCTCGACCTTGATCTCGTTTTGGCCGAGCAATTCTTCCAGCACCTCAGGGCTCACCTCCGCTGCAGCCTTGCTGGAGATGAGAATCAAGAAATCAGCCCAGTTGCTGACCGCCGACAGTTTTGGCGCGGCAGTTCCGATGGTGTGCACTGAACGGATCTCGAATCCATGGGGAAACTGATCGGCCAGTGCGGAGGCCAGCACCTGCGGATCCACCTGTTCCTGCAGGCGTATGTCCATCACCTCGCACAGTCCCGCCATACCCAGTCGAAGAGGCGGTCCAAACGACATCAGCGGAATCGGGTGAAAGCCCCTCGAGTATGAAGGGGAATATCCGGCTCGTCTCACCGCTCTCGGGACCATCCGATTGAGGTCGAGGTGCCCCATGAAGCGGGAGCAACCGATCTTCGCGTAGCGCATCCGGTATGAAAAACTGGGGCGCTCCAGTTCCTTGCGTTCGGGCGGGCGGCTCGTATCCCCCCGTTCCTCGTGGCGTTTCCTCGAAGCCTCACGCACCGATTCCAGGTCGGCGTCACGCTGCGAAGAGACCGTGGACTCTTCCTTATGCGCATCCAGGTGGTCCAGAAAATCGATCCGTTCCGATTTCATCTGCCCCAGATCGCAGGCAATCCCACAGTCGTAACAAACGAGCCTTCTCTTGTCCTCACTCGCCTCTTCGACGTTGTTGTAGTGAGTCAGACGCTTGCCCGGCTTGCCACACGGATGTGAAGTGCGGTCCTTGAGAGATCGACGGTACTCACGCTTGAGGAAATCCTGCTCCACACCGCAGTCGATGTGATCCCAGGGAAGTCGTGCATCGACGGGAATCGTACCCAGGTAACGGTACCGATCGATTTCGAGTTCCTCGATCGCTTCCATCCACAGGTCGAACCGAAGTCGATCAGACCACCCATCGAAGCGACAGCCCTTGCGCCATGCCAGTTCTACCACCTCGGCGATGACACGATCTCCTCGACTCAGAATACCCTCGATGTGACTGGTGGTAGGATCATGCCACCTCAACGTCATCCCGGGTTCCCGCGTCAACTTTCTCAAGATGCTGTGCTTGCGTTCAATCTCGGGAATATCATCCATGGCAGCCCACTGGAATGGAGTGAAGGGCTTGGGCACGTGACTGGAGACCGATACTGTCACTGCCGCTCTCCCCTTCGGCAGGTACTCTCGAGCGATTTCTAGCATTCTCCTGCCAGTGTCGGCGATTCCACGAACGTCGTCCTCATCTTCAGAAGGAAGGCCGATCATGAAATACAGTTTCATCTTCCGCCAGCCACGAGAGAAGATGCGGTGTGCACTCTTGGCGATGTCTTCCTCGGTGATGTTCTTGTTGACCACATCTCGCATCCGCTGCGTTCCCGCTTCCGGCGCAAAGGTCAACGATGTATTTCTGACACTGGCCATCTCATCGAGCATGGCATCGGTCAGGCCGTAGGCGCGCAGCGACGAAACGGAGAGAGAGATGTTCTTTTCCCTCAGTTCTGGCATCACCTTCTTCACCAGCGGCTCGATGGCACTGTAATCCGCCGTGGAAAGGCTGGTCAGTGACACCTCATCGAAGCCTCCGCAGCGAATCGAATCCCTGACCGTCTTCACGATCTCATCGGGGGATCGCTCTCTGACCGGCCGATAGATCATTCCAGCCTGGCAGAATCGACACCCCTCGGTGCAGCCCCTGGCCACCTCGATACTGGCGCGATCGAAAACCACCTCGGTATTGGGAACCGGCGAAGCACTTGGAAAGGGATATTCTCCCAGATCCGGAACATGCGCTCTGGACACACGCTTCGGGACCCGATCATCGAGTGGCGCATCGACCACAGTGACGCCGGTCATCGGCTCGATCTTGGAACTGTAGAGAGATGGAACATAGATGCCGTCCATCTGACTGATCTCGATGAGTCGATCTCGCCTAGATAATCCGTCCTTCTTCAACTGACTCCAGCGTTCGACCACCGAATGGAAGAAGCCCTCGCCATCTCCGATCAGAAAGGCGTCGATGAAGGGGCTCATCGGCTCCGGTTGGAAAGCGACAGGCCCTCCCGCCATCACCAGCGGACAGTCGTCATCACGATCTTCCGATCGGATCGGCACGCCTCCCAGGTCCAACATCGTCAGCACATTCGTGAATGTGAGTTCGTACTGCAGTGAGAAGCCCACCACATCGAATTCCGACATCGTCTGCCAGGATTCGATACTGACCAGAGGAATCTCACGTTCGAGAAGTTCCTTCTCACAGTCGATCCACGGGGCGTAAACTCGCTCCGCCCTGACACCATCGAGGGAATTGAGATGTGTGTAGAGGATCTTAAAGCCCAGATGGCTCATGCCGATCTCGTAGACATCCGGGAAGGCCAGCAAGAAGGAGAGTTGTGCGTCCTTTTTCTTGACCGAGTGGAGTTCTCCACCGGTGTACCGCCCAGGCTTTTCCAGACGGTGCAAGAATGCAGCGTAGGGATGTTGATGGAGATCTCCACGATCGGGGATCTGCAACAGATCTTCCCCTTCGGCCGCCGTGGTCGCCCCGCTCTTGAATCCCACTTTGCCCATGGAATCCCAGAGTGAATCCTCTTCTGCCATTTCAGCACTCCTCTACTTGACGACGCAGTTGAACTGCAACCAAGGACAGATTTCTCAATATTTCTGGTGGTATCACGGACAGATCATATCACAGGAACTCAACGAAAACCCTGTCCTCAAGAAGCCTCTACCGGCTCTTCCACGGGCGCATCGGAGGACTCCCGGGTGGAGTGGTCGCCCGCTGTTGGCTCGAACTTTCCGATGATCGATTCGTGGCACTCTATGATCTGATCGATGGCGTCGTGCACCCTCGATCGAGCGACCGAAACAACCCTGCGCACTTGTGGATCCAGGTCGGCAGAGATTTCACCCCAGGACTCGCTCGCCTCGTCACTCATCCGGTGGGCTCGCTGCTGGGATTCCTCGGCAAATTGAGCCAGCTCATTGGGGCTCATCGAGTCATCGTTGCAACAAACCAATAGTTGCTCGTAAATTTCGGCCTGTTGGCGCAACGATTCGAGCAGCCTCGTGGCCGCTGCTGGCTCGGTGTTCATCTTCATGATCCTCTCGATACGACCGCTGGACCTGGCAGTCGTAGAATCGGGTTACTGGTCATTCTGTCCATCGTGTGAGTGCTCAGGCACGATTCTGGTTAGATCTTCTGCTCATCGATCATCGTCTTGATCCCCTTGAGGGAGTGCCCCTGATCCTGCAACAAGCGGATTCTGGCCAGTCTCTCGAAGACCCACTCACCATAGAGTCTATGACCCGCCGGAGTGCGTGCATCTTCCTCGATAAAGCCACCGACCGTGTAGTCGTGAATCGTCTGGCGTGAGATGCCTGTGTGCGCCATCACCTCACCAATCTTGTAGAATTTGGGTGGGATCTTCCCCACGAGTGCCTCCACCAAGGTCGATACTCTCCATCCACCAGATCCCCGTGGCGGTGGAGATCCTCGTCCGAGATGCACTTTACACTTTATAAAGTATCCTGCAACAGCAGATGACTCTACGGCTCGACCACGTCCATCTTTAGTCGTGGTGCTGCCGATCGTGCCGGCACGCCGGCACCGGATCGTAACCGCCCCTGCAGAAGGGATGGCAACGTAGCAGCCGTCCGATGGTCCAGTAGATGCCTCGCCAGACTCCGTGTCGGGTCAGGGCTTCGATGCCGAACTCACTACAACTCGGTTCGAAACGACACATCGGCGGGAGCCAAGGAGAGATGCCTCGCTGGTAGAGCCGGATGCACCCGAGGAAAAATCGCACACCGATGCCACCGGAGTGGGCCTGGTGACCACAACTCGATCCCATCTCATTCGTCATCCACGAGCTCGATCCTGCACCGAGATCCCGATCAGCCACCGTGCCTCCTCGGCCAAGACATCGTAAGAGATGGAGGAACATCCAGGACGTGGAATGAAGATGATGTCTCGCATCTCCGGAGCCAACTCGCGGTGAAGACGAAAGATCTCACGAAGACGTCGTTTGAGGCGATTCCGAACCACTGCATTGCCGACCTTGCGACTGACCGCAAGTCCGATGCGTGACCACTCGGCTCCACTGGGATGAATCACCGCCTGCAAATGGTCTGTCCTTCGGCGTTTCCCGTGAGCAAAGACTTTTTGAAAATCCGCCTTGGCACGAATCCGACTGCGTGCCGGCAACCGATGTCCAACAGGCGGAGAGATGACCATCAGGAGTTCGGAGCCCCATCGGCGACATGATCTCCGTTGCGGTTTTTAGCCTGTTCCAGACGGAACTCGGCCACTCGCTCGGCAGCCTTTGCAGGAGTCAAGTTTTCACGGCGAGAGGTTTCGAACACCTCACGCAGGCCATCGTAGATGTTTTCGATCTTGCGGACTGCCGTTCGCTCATTGTATCCCTCATGCCTGACTTCCACCGACACGTTGATGATCCCGCCCGCATTGATGATGAAATCTGGAGCGTAGAGAATTCCGCGCGAATGAAGCGCATCGGCGTGGTCACTCCTCAGGAGCTGATTATTGGCGCACCCTGCCACAACCTGAGCTTTGAGTAGAGGGATCGTCTCGTCATTGAGGATGCCTCCCAATGCACAGGGCATAAAGACATCACAATCGACCGAATAGATCTGATCCTCTGGCACGATCTCGACACCTGGAAGAGCTGCATACTCTTCACAACGATCCATGTTGATGTCCGTGACCGTTACGGTAGCGCCCAGCATCGAGAGACAGCGAACCACATCGCCACCGACCTGTCCCAGGCCCTGAACCGAATAACGAAGTCGATCTAAATGGCTGGTCCCGAATCGCTCCTCTGCACAGGCGAACAGGCCCCGGATCACACCACGTGCGGTGAATGGAGAGGGGTTGCCGCTCGATCCGGAAGCACGTGAAAGTCCGGTGACATGACTGGTTTCCTTGCGCAGCCACTCCAGTTCTCGGATGCCGATTCCGACATCTTCTGCAGTGATATACCTGCCCTCGAGGGTTTCGATGAATCGCCCCATCGCTCGAAACCGCTCCTCGGTGAGATCGGTTTCTCGATTGCCGATGATGACCGCCTTGCCTCCACCGAGTCCGGTGTTGGCGCAGGCACTCTTGTAGGTCATGCCGCGGGAGAGCCTCAACACATCGGTGAGGGCCTCATCTTCGCTGGCATAGTCCCACATTCGAAGTCCACCCAGGGCCGGCCCCAGAGTCGTATCATGAATCGCGATCAGTGCGTGCAGATCGGATGCGGAATCCTCCGCCACCACCACTGTTTCATATCCATCGACCGGGATCTGACGAATCTTCAACTTCTCACCTCAAATTTCACGCTCTGAGTTCATTGCTGACAGCCGCCATGATGGGTCCTGAGATCGATCTCATCCCTGCTCCGGGCTGTCATTCGGGAGGGTCGGCACCCGGACCCCTCCCGCCGAGACCAGCAATGCGCTCGATACGCAGCATTCGGTCTTGCTTCGATACGGTGAGTTCCAC
>JAPKAM010000171.1 GCA_028825265.1 Planctomycetota bacterium | reverse complement strand
TGGAAACCGGCTCATCGTATTTCCCGGTCAGGTCCGTGGCTCAGTTCTGCGTCTCTTCTTCGTGGTCGCCTTCTTTTCCGTTGCTGATGATTCCTTGGCCTAGCCGGGGATCGACCTCTTCGCTGTAGACCTGGCCGAGAGCGATCATCTCTCCCGGTGTTAGGATTTGTCCGAGATCCTGGATGATCGATCCCGCCTCTTGTTTCACCTCACCCATGATGGCTGTCGCATCCAAACCCTCCGGAGGGGGATCGGTGTAGAGTTGTTCGGTCAGGAAGGCCATCGTCTGGTAACCGTTCTCGAGGATCTCTTCCACCTCGAAGGCGGTTTGGGGGGCCAGGTCCAGATCATCCCGGATGCGATTGTAGAGGTTGGGTAACTTGGCGCGGCCATGATCGACCCACTTGGCGAAGCCGTCGCGAGATTGCTGGAGCTTCTTCTGCTGCCTCTGTGCTTCCGCTTCCTGCTGGGCGACCTCGGCGTACTCCAGTCCTTTCGATTCCATCACACGATCCAGTGCCACGACGATGCGGCTGTCGAGGTCCTGTTGCCCTGCAACTTCCGCATCCGGAGACTGCCCCGGCTTCGATTTGTCGAGTGCTGCCAACTCTAGAGAGTCGAGCCGTAGTTGCATCGAGATCAACTCGCCGCGCAGGGCCGCGATGCTCTGCTCGAGTGGTTCGGAGTTGCTGGAGCGGATGCCAGTTTGAACCGGAATCAGCTCGGTTGGTTTCAACTGACTGAAATAGATCGCAATGCCCGAGAGGATCACCGCGAGGATGGAAATCGCCTGGAAGAAGGAGGATGAGGAGGAGGAGAACACGGATGCCTTCTTTCGCCGCTCAGAGTCTGGGGTCGAATCGAAATGGAGAGGTCTCCACGACGGAGTCTCTAACCGATTGTGAGGAAGAGAATCGTCAAAATGAAGGACCGTACAGAAAAAAAACTGAGGGAGCCTATACAGGACCTTTGCAGCGGCCGGGAGGCGGTGTGAGACTTCAAGGCGAAACCGCCGCGGGTCGTCGACCTCGAGGGGGTCGTCCACGCGACACCGGGCCTTCGCGGTCGAGTGGAGCCAGCAAGTAGCCTCACACATCTACCGACTCGCCTCGGGGAGAATCGGACCGGCAGTGACTGAGGATTCAGTGGGGCGGGTTTTATTTCGGGTGACCTGAGAACTTATCGCCTGAGCCGATTCATCGATGGTGGTTTCTTCCGATCGATGTTTCTTCCGATGCAACTGACTCCCCAGGTCATCGCCAGTGACACCAGAAATCCGGGAGCTAGGCTGTAGAGTCGCAGGCCTTCGATCTGATCTGACAACCACGCGTTGGCATCGATGTTGTCCCACAGCAGCACCGTGACCAGGCCGCTGACGAGGCCGGCGAGCACGCCGTTACGGGTCACTCCCTGCCACCACAGACACAACACCATCGGTGGGCCGAAGGCGGCGCCGAGCCCCGCCCAAGCGAACAACACCTTGTTGAAGATGGAACTGTCGGAATAGCAGGAGAGGGTCCAGGCGATCAGTCCGATCACCACCGTCACCCTGCGCCCGATCCGCACCAGCTTCTTCTGATCGGCATCGGGGTCGATCTGTTGGTGGTAGAGGTCCTCGGTGAAGGAGGAGGAAGTGACCAGCAGTTGTGAATCGGCGGTCGACATCATCGCGGCCAGCGCACCACAGATCAGCAACCCCGCCAGCCAGCCGGGGAACACCTCGAGCGCAAAGGCGGGCATCATCAACTCGGGATCGGCGGCGAACTTCTCCTCGCCGAACCAGGCCAGTGCGGCGATTCCCATCAGGACTGCACCGCCGTAGGTGAGAAGGCCGTAGCTGACGGCAATCCCACGCGCTGCAGCGACATCATCGGGCGATTTCAGGCTCATGTAGCGAACCGCTAGGTGCGGTTGCCCCAGATATCCGAGGCCGATGGCAAAGCCGCTGATGATGCCAGACCACAGCACCGTGGCCGATCGCCCCCCCGTCAGCGTCAGCAGTTCGGGATCGATGGCACTGACCCGCTCCGAGACGGCGCCAAATCCGCCCAACTCGAAGATGGCGACCAGCGGCAGCGCCACCAGCGTGATCAGCATCAGCCAGCCCTGGATGAAGTCGGTCCACGCCACCGCCAGGAAGCCGCCCATCAGGGTGTAGAGGACGATGACACCCATCCCGACCAAGGTGCCGATCCACGGCTCCCAGCCGAACGCCCCCTGCAACGCCTTGCCCGCAGCGGCGAACTGGGCGGCGATGTAGAAGGTGAAGCAAAAGGCGATGATGGCGGTGGAGACGAGACGCAGCAGCGGATCGTGCGATCGGCCATTCGATTCACCGAGTCGCGCCTCGAGATAGCGGGGCAGGGTCAGGGCACCGTACTTCTCGGTGGCGATGCGCAGTGGTCGGGCGATGAGGAGCCACGCCAGGGTCAGCCCACAGAAACAGCCGACGGCGGTCCACAGCGGCGGTGCCAGTTCCCCTCCCGACGGATCGCCGAGTCCGCTGGCGTAGGCGAGTCCCGTCAGTCCCAGCAACAGCCAGCCACTTTCGCCGGATGCTCGCTCCGAAAAGGCCACGACCCAGGGCCCCAGTTTGCGACCCGCCAGCAGGAAGTCGGGCAGGGTGCGATTGTGCTTCGAGGAGATGACGGCGACGAGCAGCAGCAGCACCAGGTAGAAAATAAATCCGCTCGCGAGGCTGGTCATAAATCTCCTTTTACCATTCTTAACAAGTCGAGATCACCAATACGATACAGGAAATCGATGCTGGGGTCCGTTGTTCAGACGTCTTCAAAATTGTGCGTGGCTCTGCACAAAGGGGCGATCGACGGGGGACAAGGGAGCCGAATTCTAGAGCGCCTCTTGGCCGATAATCACGGTGTGGGTAAATATTCTTCTCACTCCTCCTGGTGCAGGAAGTGGTCTCTGATGCCGTGAGCCGCCTCTGGAGTCGATGGATCCGAGAAGTTCGCTGTCGAGAAATGAAAGGCCAGTGCAGCATCCTTGCACGGGGATACCCAATTTCCTCACCATGTCGCACAGATCCGGTAAGGGAAAGATCCAGCGAGTCGTAGCCGCCGCGGCGATTCAGCAGGATAGGTCGGAGTCGATCGACCAGGGAGTTTCCTGGTCACCCGTCAATTTCGACGGGAAAAAAACATGGGGGATGGATACATGCAGGACAAAATCGTAGGAATCGTAGTGTTCTTGGTCGTGGGTGTTGCGATCAGCACTATCGGAGGAGAAGGCGGCTTCAGTGGAGACTGGATGGGGAACTTCCAGGCTGCGCTCGGGAGCAAAGCGATCTGGGCTATGGCCATCACGGCGCTGGCCGTGGGTGGCATGGCGATGGGTGTTTACACCAACGGTGGACTCAGTGGTGCCGATATCAAGCAGACGGTACTGCTGCTGATCGTGGCCAGCCTGGTCGGAGGCACCTTCCCAGCGGATAGCTGGGGAGCCTGGTTGGGAACGGCCTGGCTGGTGACTGGCGGATTAAAAACATAGCCCGGATGGGTTTTTGAGAAGCGGGGCGTGGACGGGACTTTCCCCCCGTCCGCGCCCCTTTCTCATC
>JAPKAM010000170.1 GCA_028825265.1 Planctomycetota bacterium | reverse complement strand
GCAAGGGACAGTTGCCGTGCAAGATGCCCGTTGCTTTGCAAGAGGCGAAAGTGGTCAGCGGCTAAGAATTCCACGCCGATCGGTTCAGGGAGTGAGATCGTTCAGGTCTGCATCTTCCGAGAGGAGAAAAAATGCTCTCGGTGGTGATTCCAATCAGGAATGGGACCGCTTTCATCCAGCAGACGACCGAGGCGGTTCTATTGTTCCTCGAATCATACGGCTCCCCCGCTGAGGGTGAGCTGATCTTCGTCAGTGATGGTTGTACCGACCAACCCGAGGTGGAGTTGAAAAGCCGGCTTGAAAAGGACTCGCGGGTTCGCTTGGAACGACTGGGCCAACCGTGCGGAAAAGGTGCTGCTGTGAGAAGGGGAGTTCTCGCTGCCCGTGGAGATCGAGTCGCATATCTCGATGTGGACCTCTCAGCGAGGCCAGAGATGCTGGTTCGATTGCTCGCTGCGCTCGATCACGGAACTGATTTCGCCTGTGGCTCGAGGCATCATGTCGCATCCAGAATTACCGTGAGTCAGGGGCTCGCACGGGTGGGGCTTGGATGGCTCTTCAGGCGTTTGGTGCGAGCCGCTACGGGTCTCGAAATGTCGGATACCCAGTGCGGCTGCAAGGCATTTCTGCGACAACCGATGCTGCCAATCTTCGAGCAGATGAAGGAGCCAGGATTTGCTTTTGACATTGAACTACTGCTGGAAGCACGACATCGAAAGTTGGTCATCGAAGAGATCCCCATCGACTGGGCCGATGGAGTCTCGAGCAGTGTCAAGCCAGTTCGAGATGGCATCCAGATGCTGAGTGCATTGATTCGCCTAGCGAATCGAGACCGAGCTCGCAATCCAGATGGCGGGAACGAATCGGCGGATGAACTCTAGAGTTCTGCTGTTCTGGGAGATTCGACCGGCTTCACGCCGATCTCGAGTAGCAGTTGCCCAAGGGCGTCATCGAGACCTTCTCCACGAACATTTTTGAATCGAATCTTTCCCTTGGTATCGATCAAGTAGATGGTCGGCCAGCCTCTCACTCCCCACTGGAGCGCAATCGGACCACCGGTACCACCGCCGTCATAAAAGGAACTCCAACTGATGTTCTCTCGCTTCATCGCCTTCAGGAGTTTTTCTTTTCCACGATCCGAGTTGACTCCGATGATGACAAAATGTTCAGAGTACTGTTCCACGAGCGACCGCTCGTGAGGGTACATGGCCCTGCACGGGCCTCACCAATCGCCCCAGAAGTCCAGAAGAATGATCTTCCCGAGGTGATCGGTGAGCCGGAATGACTTTCCATTTACATCGGCACCAGAGATCTCGGGAGCCTGTTGACCCACTGACAACGCATCCTTGGAATGCGGGGATAGCATCGCCGATGCGATCGCCCCATAGGTCGTGTCTCTAAATACGAGACTTCCGTATCGATCTCTCAATTGAATCAGATGCTCGCGTGCCTTCGACTGATCATCGGGATCCTTGCTGCGCCGAAAGCTGCTGCCCAGAGCGTGTAATGCTGCAGCATCCACCTGATCATGGGGACTCGCTGCGACAAGACTATCCATCAACGGTCGCAGTGCTTCGCGGCCATAGAGGTAGGAGAACTCGGCCAGATGCGCGAGTTGTGTGGAAGTCGAGTACTCCTCGATCAGTCTCTTCGCATGGTCGATGGAGACCTGTTCCATCGTCCCTTCAGATCGCTTCCACCAGTGATTCCTGAGTAGCCAGAGTTCTGCACTGAGACCCGATTCGGATCCTGCCAGTTCTTTGGCCAGAGCTACAAATTTGGGTTGAAACTGTTGGGCAACTTCGCGGCGGTTCCCCTGTGCTGCTGCGGCGTCGTGGTCCGCTTCCAGTTCCTTGACGAGGTCTGCGGTGACCACCCAGGAAACGGGCCCTTGAGCGGCGGAGGGAGCGGCATGGAAGGTGTCTCCCGATGCGCCCTGGTTGCCGGTTAGGGACAAAAGTAGTAATGCGAGTGTGAGGTCGATCATGAAATCTCCTTCAACGGGCACCATACCACTGTTTGGGGAACTCGATGGCGATGAACTTGCGTGAATCGGTTGCCGGATTAGGCTCTTGGAAAGGAGGATCGCGGATGGGGCATCTTCGAACGCGAGAGTGGCATTTTCAAATGCGCCAGTGGGTGATCCTGCTGCCATTGGCACTGTTGATCGCACTCATCTCGTGCGGCAAAGACCAGACTCCAGCCACCGAACCGAAGACTTCAGCCACGGATCCGGTCCCAATCGATGGGACTCTCCCCGCGGATGTCGGTACGGATCGATCGACCTCGGACCCGGCCCGCAACAAGGAGCCGGCTTCTTCCGACGCAGTAGAACCGGGTTCTGCCGATTCCGATCGCATTCCTGAATCGTCATTACTGTCGGACGCCGATTTCCAGAGACGGGCAAAGCTCGGACATCTCGTGGCGAAGAGACGCTGTGTTCTTTGCCACAAGGTGGATGGAAGGGGAGGGATATTGCAGCCACCCCTGATCCAGGTGTCGGTGCGGCGACTGGAGAGAATGAAGACCATCTCCGAGCATCTGGCACAATTGCAAACCGATGACCCCGATCGCTACCAGGCTAGAGCAGACCTCTTCAACTCCATCGAGGCCGAGCCGGATGAACTACGCAAGATGTCGATCTGGTTGCATGGTTACCTGGAACAGCCCACATTCGATAATGCTCAGGCAAAAATGCCCTTGCCGGTGCTGAAGCCTGAAGAGATCGACCAGTTAGCCAGTTATGTCATTCAACTGGCTGTAGATGGTGTCAAACAGGGAGTTTCTACACCTGAATGAGAGTCGTTCCTGCCTTTCTCAACACCTGACTGACATCCCATCGGAGTGCAACCTCCATCAAGGTGACCACGGTGCTCTCCGAAATCACCCCCCTCCCATGAACATCATGGTCCACCTTCCGGTTGCATTGCTGCAAGGGTAGTCGGTTTCCGTGCGGCTGATATCTTGGACATCAATTGAGTTTCTTCCCGGTTGCCAGGGTTTAACAGGATGATTTCGGGGGAGATCTCCTGGCGCTGCTTCGGCAGCGCCCCTGCACCACCAGCGAGCCGAAAGGCTTGCTGGAACTTCGTGGGAGAAGCGGGGGACTGAAGTGGATGGAGGCTTTGCCGAAATCCACACCCCTCCCGGCCTGACTCCTCAGGTCGGGAGGATTTTTTATGTATTCGTCTCTGGAGATTTCAACTCGGAGTTGGCGCCACGATGCGATGGCACAGATGCAATGGCGCAGATGCCACATCCACGATCAACTGTGACCCTGTATTGGATCTATGGAGGGTCGAATTCGAATCCTGCCAGCCAAATCCACGAGGTCAAGCCAGGCCTTTGACAGGGTCGCGCTGAAACACCCATCAATTGAGCGAGAAGTGTACCCACCCAGTGCTTAAGAAAGAGGCCCCCGGTCAGAGGCCGAGCGACCTGGCAAGAGGCCGGAGAGCTCGGGTTCGATCGGTCGAAATTCTTGCATCGGACCGGAGTCGTAGAGAAGGCCCGAGCCTCGATAGAGATCAGGCTCCAGCGGCTCCTGTGGTGCTAGAAGCCACCATTTCGGCCGTTGTT
>JAPKAM010000169.1 GCA_028825265.1 Planctomycetota bacterium | reverse complement strand
CCAGCGGGCGAACTGGAGTGGCCGCCACCAGCAGAGATGATGAAAATCTGACTCTTCTCGATGTGGTGCGAGCCATCACCACGGGCGAACGACAGAGGTTGCTCGAGTATGCCAGCGAGCACAACATGCCGCTGTCGATGCCGATGAAACTACTGTTGAGTTCCTTTGGCCTACCTGCCCTGATCCTGATACCCATCATCTCCATCGGACTGATGGTCTTGATCTGGAAAAGACTCGGCAAGCCCCGATCTAATCCCTCACCGTGATGCATCGTCAAGGGCTTCTATCGAAGCCATCGCAATCGAGGGAATCCTCGGTCGGATCCGCGCTACAGGTGATGAAGGGTTCCGGTGGAGCGGCCGTGCCCGAGAAGAGATCACTGAGCAGGTAGATGGAATCCGCAATGTTCCACTGTCCATCGTCATTGGAATCGTGGGCATCGAAACAGCCCGGGAAACAGAGGAAGAGACAGGTCAGATCCCAGACCCGATCTCCGATATCGATGGTGCCGTCCTGGTTCACATCCGAACGCCGAAAAGCAGTGTCGACGGTGACCGAGCCGGAGATGGTCGAGGGAGTGACCACGATGTAATCCCCATACTTGACGACACACGTGGGTACGGGCGGTTCTCCGAGGGCATCGTTTGGTCGACTACCCCAGCACCTTTTCGATCACGTTTTCGAGTTCGCTGATCAAAAACGGTTTGTGCAACCGGTCCTTGAAACCGAACGCTCCTGGCGCCGCCAGCGTAGAATCATTGCCATAGCCACTTGCCACGATCGCACACACCTGCGAATTGATCTCTCTCAACCGCTGGAAAGCCCAGCGTCCACCAAATCCTCCAGGCACCGTGAGATCGAGAATCACCAGGTCAAATACGAGATCGTCAGTGAAGGCCTTCTGGTACTCAGCGACGCACTGTTGGCCATCCGAAGTGTCTACCACCTGATGTCCCAGCGCTTCCAGCATCATTCTCAGGACTTCACGAACCTGATCGTTGTCGTCCATGATCAAGATTCGGTATTCACCCCGATCAGTTGCGCAGTGCTGTGGTTCTTTCGCATCTGACAACACCTTGCTACTTCGGGGGAGGGCGATGCGAACCGTGGTCCCCTGACCTACTATGCTATTGATACTCAACCTCCCATGATGGCGTTGGATGATCCAGAATGCGGTGCTCAATCCAAGGCCGGTTCCGTCCGCCTTGGTGGTGTAGTAGGGGTCCGTGACCAGGTCGATCTCATCCTCTGCGATTCCACAGCCGTGATCTTCGAACTCGACAATCACAGCATTTCGGTCGCCCCTCTTTTCTGATTCTTCAGAAAGAGAACCCTGTTTCACTCGAATCGACAGGCAGCCTCCACCCGGCATGGCTTGATCGGCATTGATGATCAAATTGCCAAACACTTGATGGATTTGACCGACATCCACTTCTACCGCGGGGATGCCATCGTCAATCTCAAAGTTGATTTTCAACTTGGACCCATGACTGTTCAGTTCTGCAGCTTCAAGAACCAGATCTTTAATCGAGGCGATCTCCGTCCTTGGAGCACCGCCCTTGCTGAAGGTCAACATTTGTTTGGTGATGTCGCTGGCCTTCATGCATGCCTTGATGGCCACTTCAATCTCTGATTTCACCAACTCTGTCGAACCGAGTTTGATCCGAGCGATGTCAAGATTGCCCATGATGATCGAGAGAAAGTTATTGAAGTCGTGGGCCAGACCACCTGCAAGTCGTCCGATCGATTCCAGTCGATGCGATTTGGTCAGTTCTGCTTCGTGACGGCGCCGAGTAGTACAATCCTCCAGAGTACAGAGCAATTCGCCGTCTGATAACTGACAGATCTTGGTGTTCATCCAGACCAACTCATCGCCGATTCCTCGAACTCTGAGCATGTCAGCCTTCTCGATCGAATCACTGCTCAGCGCCAAATCGAGTAGAACCGTCCAGCGGATCCGATCTTCTGGATGAATGAAGTGGATGACGGCAATTCCACAAAGAGAACCGTTTGTCGAGTCATCTGAATGGGTGCCCCACAGTCGTTCACCGGCGGTGTTTGCGTACTGGATGCAAAATGCCTCGTCGAGCAAGATCACGACCTCTGGCAGCGCCGCCAGGATTGCTTCCTGGCGGACCTTGGAGGCCACAATTTTCTCGACGAGGCGATGTTGCGCTTCTACTTCGCGATCGAGAGGGATGGATCCCTCTTGAGTCAAACCTTCACACCGACATTCTGGATGAAGCTGTTGTGGTCCATGACTTCGGCGAAGTACGGGAACAACTCATTGCAGAACATGTCATGCTCGACCTGAGTGCGACCGGATACGCAATCGGAAAGAACCACGACATCGTAATCTTCAGCAGCCTTCATGGCGGTGGCGTTCACGCAGAGAGAGGTCACTGCTCCACAAACCACAACCGTTTCGATACCCTTGTCGTTGAGGACCTGGGCAAGATCAGTGTTGCTGAATGCATTGAAGCCAATTCGTCCAGGAACCTCGACGGTCCACTCACCGTACTTGGCAATCGCGTCGATGGTCTCTGCACCCTTGGTACCGGCCTTGAATGCCTCGGCATCTTTGATCATCTTCAAGATTCCGATCGGGTTCTCCAGCTCGTTGTAGAACTCGCTGAATGCGATCGGAGCAGAGATAACAGTCATTCCCGATTCAGTAGCGGCATTGAGCAGAACTTCAGTGTTTGCAACGGTTCCGCTGAGAGCGCTCGACTCTTCAATGACACTGTTGAATAGACCGTCACTGTCAAACCAATCGCGCTGGTACCCGACCAAAAGGATCGCTGTTTTCGCAGGATCATAACTCGACATCGCAAACTCCCATCTCATGCCAAATACTGGCAAATTCTGAATTCCTGTTGCCCGATGGCTCCATTGCCAGCAGGTAGAAACTCTCATTACAAATTCAATGGTCCTCTGGCGTGCTGGAATCTCACTCCCACATGATCAGAGGCACCCGGCTCAACGCAGGTGGATGCATATCGGTTCCCCGTTCCGGCTGAAATCTTCAGATTCGAAAGGGGAACTTGCCCTGGGCACAGGCAATACCTGGAGCCCAGAAGTTCAGGGGGTCATGCGCTGGTCGACGAGGTCCGTGGCGATATCAACGGTTTTCGTCTGATCCTTCTCGTTGCGCAGCCGCAATGGAAGGGCGTTTCAGGTGATAGGTGGTCGAACGCTGCCATGCACTTCCGACTACCACCAGCCGTGCTTCATCATGTGGATGCCCGATGAAGGTGATCGCTCTCGGCATCTGGTTCTCCTGGAAGCCACATGGTGCCACCAGACTCGGATGTCCGGTTAAATTGGTCACACCCAGCGTCTTGAAATCACCCGCCGGTGCCAGGTACACATCGACTTCCGAAAGCGCAGAAGCCGTTTCACGCATCAGCATCGTGCGGAGCCGCTGGGCACGGATGTATTCCACCGCTGGAATCAGCCTGGCAGCACGAAAACTATTGGGCCATGCCTGTGGTCCTTGTTCCACCAACTCATCATCTCGATCGCTACGGGTCAGTTCGTCGAATGCAGCCGCACTCTCGGCAAACAGGATCGTCATCATCGGCCACACCGGATAATC
>JAPKAM010000065.1 GCA_028825265.1 Planctomycetota bacterium | reverse complement strand
ACCAGATTTCTTGGCATTGAGCAGACTCGGAATCGCAATGGCCGCGATGATGGCGATGATCGCGACGACGATCATCAGTTCGATGAGGGTAAATCCCTCGGTCTTTTGCATGCGTTGCATATGTGTGTGCCTTTCAGGGCTGTCTCGGAGCGAGCTTTGAGAATTAGTACTTTTGAAAAAAAACGTTGGCCAAATGGCCTAGCACTCAGCAGCGAGCTCTCGCTCCGACACTCACCACTGCGGTGCACGGGGACCATGGCAATCGGCGGGCCCGAATCATGAATTCCCCAAGGTTTTTACACAACTCGCTACCGGCGATCAGGTTGTGGAATTGGGAGGAGATCAGAAGCGTGGCGAAGTCGCGACAAAGATCGTCAGGATGTGACCATCTGCGTCACTCCGTAACACCAGAATGGGTGCATGTGACCAGTTGCGTTACCTTGAGGCAGGCAGAAGATCGATGATCTGGAGTTGTAGGTGACGTCCGCGGAACTGATTCACGCCGACATGAGCCAGTACCGTCAATTCACCTCCTGCAGTCAACTCGCGAGCACGTCCTGCAGAGCGAAACCAGATCGCAGGTATGCGGCTTCCATCGCAGCCCAGGGTCACCTGAACATGCTCTTCCCCACGACCCACCAGCCGCGGAGTGCCCTCGGTCCGAAGGCCCGAGATCTTGAACAGCGGCTGTGAATTGGCCTGCCCGAAGGGGGCCAGCCGCTCGACTTCATCGGCGAGCGCTAGATTCAGTTCCGCTGGCTTCAGTTCAAGGTCGTAATGACGCACAGGGGGGTCACTGGAAGCCACGAGACTGCCCTGGTATTGCGCCAGGGTCTCTCTTAGTGCATCGATGCGATCGCTGTCCATCGTCAATCCGCCCGCTGCCGCATGTCCACCGATCCGCTGCACCAGTGGTCTCATCACCGTGTAAAGATCCGATAGTGGTAAACCCGGAATACTGCGACCCGACCCGCGGGCGACATCCCCCTCGATACAGAGGATCCACACCGGACGATGAATTTGCTCACTAATTCGAGATGCGACGATCCCCACCACCCCCGGATGCCAACCCTGGCGGGCAAAGACCACCGGACCTTGCTGCGGATGTTGCCCCTCCTCCAGTTCCTGACGACAATCCTCGACCACCTGGCTCTCGATCTCTTTGCGCTGCTGGTTAAGAGTCGACAACTTCTGGGCCAATTGCTGGCCACGTTGCGGATCATCGGTCAACAATAATTCCAGCGCATCCTCGGCATTGCCGATGCGTCCGGCAGCGTTGAGATGTGGCCCGATCCTGAAGCCGATATCGATCGCCCCGAGTTGCTGCCGATCGATCCGGCAAACCTCCATCAAGGCTTCCAATCCCGGCCTTCGAGTCGCCGACAGCGCCCGTAATCCCTGCTTGACGATGATTCGATTCTCGCCCACCAGTGGCACGACATCCGCGACCGTGCCCAGCGAGGTGAAGGCGAGCAACTCCACCAGCAGGTCACGAGTCCGATCGTTGACCTTTTCTCCACCCGCATCTTCACGAGCCAGCGCCCAGCACAACTTGTAGGCGACTCCAGCTCCGCAGAGCCCGCGCGACAGAGATGGGCGATCCGGTCGATCGGGGTGCACCAGCGGTACACCCTCGATGATCTGATGAACCGGGTGATGATCGGTCACGATCACCTCGATCCCCAACTGCTGTGCCTGAAGCAACGCCTCGTGATCGTTGGAGCCACCATCGACGGTGATGATCAGATCGACCTGTGCCTCGGCGAATCCATCGACCACCTGCGGATGCAATCCATACCCCTCCGACACCCGATCGGGCAGCCGGTGAACCGTCTCCACTCCCAGGTGGTGGAGCATCTCCAAAAGAACTGCAGTTCCGCTGATCCCATCGACATCGTAATCGCCGAAAACGGCGATGGTCCCGCCCGCATCCCGAACCGCAAGGATCATCTCGACGGCGACATCGATATCTGGGATTTCATCCGGTTGCAGTAGATCGAGCATCCGAGGATCGAGAAAGGCTCGAGCATCCTCGGTAGTGGTGATCCCTCGCTGGACCAGCAATCGAGCGATCAAGGGGTTCAGATCCGCATCTTTGGCGAGAGCAGCAGCCTGCTCCTCATCCAGTTCGAGCGGGTGCCAGGGGCGTATGCTGGTCGCCTCACGACTACTCAACGGGTACCACCTTCTCCGACCAGATCTTGCTGGTGTGTTTTCAGATGTTGGACCGCTCGTCGGAAGATGGACAGCCCCAGCGGATCGGGTAGTTGTTCCTCGAGCGGAATCTCACCGTCGGGTCGGATCCTCATCCAACTGGGATGATGTTCGGGCCGAACAAAACGCTCCGGATGCGGCATCAGGCCAAGCACCTTACCGTCCGCAGAGATGATTCCAGCGATGCTCTCATGAGACCCGTTCGGGTCCTGCGGGTAACTCGCCGCGGACCGGTCCTCGTTGCAGTACGAAAAGGCCACCTGCTGTGCTGGAAACGCCTGACCCGGCGACTCGGGGAACCACTCGAAACGACCCTCGGCATGGGCCACCGGCATGAAGTAACGCTGTCCCGGGGCAAACCAGGGACACGGCTCGGTTCCCGCCTGGAGATGCACCCAGCGATCCTCGAAACGGCCCGACTGGTTCCACAACATCGCCCCACGCCCCTCGCCTCCCGGCAACAGACCGAGCCTCACCAACACCTGAAAACCGTTACAGATTCCGATGACGAGTCCGCCGCGGTCGACGAACTGCTGGATCTGCGGACGCAGTCGCTGCTCGATCAGGTGAGCCAGTACCGCTCCGCTGGCGACGTCGTCCCCGAAGGTGAACCCGCCTGGAAAGGCGACCAGCCCGGCTCGATCGAGAATCGATGGATCGCGGCTGAGAGCGTTGACATGAATCGACTCGACCACCGCTCCGGCCAGTTCAAGGGCATGGACGGTTTCCTGATCACAGTTGGTCCCCGCCGCTCGCAGAACCAGTGCCAAGGGAGCATCCTTGCTCATGAGATCGGCCATATCGCCTCCAGACTTCGCTTCCAGATTTGTTTCAGATCGGCAACCGCGCTGTCGATGCAATCATCGGAACCGTGACGAATGCGCAGTGAAGGCTGCGCGACACTCTTTCCGATGCAGGCCAGAGGAATTCCAGCGGCCTGCGCAGCGACGGTCAGTCGCTCCACATCCGCTTCTCTGACCTCCGCCAGGAATCGATGCGGCCCTTCACCGAAGAGGGTGCGATTTCGATCGTCTCCAAGACCACTGATGTCGAGATCGAGCCCCAGACCTCCACCGCCGAAGGCCATCTCTGCGGCGGCCACCGCCAGGCCTCCATCGGAGAGATCGTGCAACGATCGCAACTGTCCGTCGACGATCCATCGACGGATCTGGTGCAGCAGCCGTGGTCCCAGTTCCCCATCGAAGGGGGCGGGAATCCCTCCCCCGCCGCCATGGAGCCATTGCATCAGGCTGCCGGGGATCGCCCCTTCGGGACCGATCAGCATCATCGACGAGCCTGGTTCTTTGAGATCGGACCCGGGCACCCGCAAAGGCCCCTCGGTAATCGAGATGGCGGAGATCAGCAGCACCGGAGGGATCGACCGCGACACCCCACCCGCTCGATAGGTGTTGTGCAGCGAATCCTTGCCCGAGATGAAGGGAGTGCCGTAGGCGCGTGCGGCATCTGCAGCACCGCGAGAGCACTCGACAATCTGGCCAAGGATCTTCGGATCCTTCACATCTCCCCAGGCGTAGTTGTCGAGTAGTGCCGCTCGATCGAGGCTACCACCCGAGGCGATACAGTTGCGCAGCGCTTCATCGACGGAATGACACGCCATCTGGTAGGGATCGACTTCGCCCATTCCCAGCGTCAAGCCGCACGCCACCACCACTTGATAACGTCCATCACGCAACGGATCCAATGCGCAGCCATCCATCGGCGAATCTCGATCGGCACCGGCGAGCGGCCGAAGAGTCATGCGACCCTGAACCTCGTGGTCGTACTGCCGGATCACCGGCTCTTTCGATGCGACATTCCCATCGGCCAGCAGAATTTCGAGCAACTGTTGTGCATCGAGGTGATCGACAGCGGCATCGATGCACGGCAGCGGCTCGGGTGGGATCGAAACCCGTTCTTTGGAGGGACGACCGCCGTGAAGAAACTCCACGTCCAGTTCACCGAGCAATTCGCCATGGTGAAGCAATCGCAATTTCCCGTCGTCACGGAACTCTCCGAGAACCGCACACTCCACCTCTTCCTCTCGCAGGATCTCCTGGATCCTCGCGAGATTCGGTGCCTCGACGGCGAACACCATCCGCTCCTGAGCTTCGCTGATCCAGACCTCGGTGGGACCGAGCCCCGGATACTTGAGCGGCGCACGGTCGAGATGAATCTCGGCACCGGTCTCTTCCCCCATCTCCCCCACCGCACTGGAGAAGCCCCCGGCACCACAATCGGTCACCGATCGACACAAGTTTTCATCGCGGATTTTCATCATCGCATCGAGGACCTTTTTCTCCTCGAGAGGATTGCCGATCTGCACCGCGCCGGCGGAGTCCTGTTCCGAATCTTCGGTCAGTTCTCTCGATGAGAAGGTCGCACCGTGAATTCCATCGCGGCCGGTCTTGCCACCGACGGCGACCACCAGGTCGCCAGGGCGAACCTCCTTGTCGACATGCTGGCGCCGGATCAGGCCCACCGAGCCGCAGAACACCAGTGGATTTCCGACGAAGCCAGGGTGGAAATGAATCGCACCGTTGGCGGTCGGAATTCCCATCCGATTGCCATAGTCACGCACCCCTGAAACCACACCTCTCAGCAATCGACGAGGATGAAGAGTGCCGCTCGGCAGATCCTCGTCAGCGGTATCGGTGGGAGCGAAGCAGAAGACATCGGTATTGAGGATCGGACGGGCGCCCACTCCGGTACCAAGGGTATCGCGAATCACGCCACCCATTCCGGTACCGGCTCCCCCATATGGTTCCAGTGCACTGGGGTGATTATGAGTCTCGACCTTGAAGGAGACCCCCCACTCCTCGTCGATTCCGATCACTCCGGCGTTATCGCAAAAAATCGACCAGCACCAGGGAAGGTCCAGTTCTCGAGTGACCTGAAAGATGGTCTCCTGGAGCAGGTTGCCGTAGCGATGATCACCGTGACGAATCGCACCAGTCAACGTCTTGTGACAGCAATGTTCCGACCAGGTCTGGGCAATTGTTTCCAGTTCGATCTCACTCGGTTCACGACCCCCCTCGATGTAGTGCTGTCGAATCGCCTGCATCTCAGCCAGGTCGAGACTGAGTCCGCCATCGACGCTGATCGCAAGTAACTGTTCATCGGATGCGTTGGTCAGAGAAATCTCCACCCGCCCCTGGCTGTGGGAAGGAAACTCTCGGAATGGATCGGGAACCTGCTCCTCTTCGTCTCCACTGAAGGAGCGCCACTCGTCGACGATTCCGTTTCCAAGACGACTAGCCAATCCATCGAGCAGCGGTGCACTGGTCTCGATCCCACCGATTCGATAACGACGTGCGGTGCGAACCTGACACTCTGAAGATACAAATCCGGATTCAGTCATCGCATGGATGACGCTCTGGGAAACAGGATCCATCACTCCCGGTCGCCGCTGCACGACGATGGAGGCTTGCCCCTCATCGCGGGGGGGCATCTTCACTCCCGGTTGGACCACGGCTCGACAAGCGGGAGATCCAGCCAGGAATTGATGAGCCAAGGCCTCGACTCGATCTTCGTCTTGCTCGGCAATTCGCAGGTAAAAGATCGGATCCGAGGCGAGTAGATCGCCCTCCTTCGGTGAACAGCCCACCGACATGAGAGCATCGCGCAAATTATGATCTGGACACGGATTCGGATCCAGGTCATGAAGAATGGTGACGGTATAGGTCAAGGACATCAGGGCTCCTGAACGAATGCGACCCGCAAACCGGGCCGACGAACCGAGATTGTGCAGTCACCCGGGGGCCCGAGCAAGCGCACCGAGGCATACCGAAGCCGTGGTACCGGAGCACTGGCCTCACAGGGATCCGCACCTTAAGATGACCGCTCATCCTGACGGGGAAAGGCACCAATGGAGAATGAATCCAGCGCTCACGGCCTCGACTTCGAGGCCCCGATCGTCGAGTTAGAGAACCGGATCTCGGAATTGCGCTCCTTCTCGGAGAGCTCCGAGATCGACCTCTCCGGGCAACTCGAGGAGTTACAGAAGAAGTGCGAGGAGAAGAAAAAGGCGATCTACAGCCATCTGAATCCGTGGCAACGGGTCCAGATCGCTCGCCATCCACAACGCCCACTGACCAGTGATTACATCAAGGGGTTCGTCTCCGACTTCCTCGAATTACACGGAGATGGGGCTTTCCGGGACGATCCGGCCATCGTCACCGGACTCGGACGGATCCGCGGTCGCAAAGTGATGATCGTCGGCCACCGCAAGGGCAAGACCAATCCCGAGAAGGTCGCTTGTAACTTTGGCATGCCTCACCCCGAGGGCTATCGCAAGGCGATCAAGAAGATGCGGCTGGCGGAGAAGTTCAATATCCCGATCATCAGTTTCATCAATACTGCCGGAGCCTTCCCAGGGATCGAGGCGGAAGAGCGGGGCCAGGCGTTCGTCATCGCAAAGAACTTGCAAGACATGGCATCCTTGCGGGTGCCGGTGATCGCCATCGTGATTGGCGAAGGTGGCAGCGGTGGAGCCATCGGGATCGGAGTGGCCGATCGCATCCTGATGCTGGAACACTCCTACTACTCCGTCATCTCCCCGGAGGGGTGCGCCGCCATCCTGTGGAAAGATGCCAGCCACGCACCACGAGCCGCCGAGATTCTCAAATTGACCAGTTCTGACCTGCTCCGCTTCGGCATCGTCGATGAGGTGATCACCGAACCGAATGGAGGGGCACACCGGGAACATCCGGAGGTCCTGCGACGAGTCGAGGAAACGATTCTTCGTCACCTCGATGAAATCGCAGACATCGATCCGGATCAGCGCAAGGAACAGCGCTTTCGCAAGTACATGGATATCGGACGCTTTGCCGACCAGCAGCAACAGACTCTCGAGGACCGAGGATGATCGAACTCTTCTGGGTCGGGGGCCCGCTCTTCATGCTCCCGTTGTTGATCGCCTCGGTGCTGGTGGTGACGGTCGGAATCGAACGTTATCGCCGTTTCCGCCTCGCATCCGTCGACTACGAGTGGTTCCTGGGCGAGATACGAGACGCCATGAAAAAGGGCGGCACGACCGCTGGCATCGAAATGGCCGATCAGATCCCAGGCCCCATCGCAGCGGCCTGGAGCGCCGGGCTCGGTGCCCATCGATTGCCGCTGGCGGTCCTTAGGGAGAAGATGGACTCCGTCTCCATCGCCGAAGTTCAACGGCTGGAACGGTACCTACCACTGGTGGCAGTGATCGCCCAAGTCGCTCCACTCATCGGAATCCTCGGAACCGTCTGGGGGATGATCGGATCGTTCGAGGGGGTCGCCGGTGGTCTCTCCAGCGGAGCCGGCATCGATGGAGAACTACTTGCAGGAGGGATCGGTCAGGCACTGGTCACCACCGCATCGGGACTGGCTGTGGCGATTCCCGCCACCTTGCTGCATCACTGGTTCAGCCATCGTGTCGATGGCTTCATCGCCGATCTCGATCGATCTCGATCGGACCTGGTCGAGATCCTGTCGGCCAACAGTCCTCGCAAGAAGGTCGCCAAGCCGACCACTGACCGGGAAACAACCACCGCATGAGAAACCAGCGACACCGCTCTCGCCTCGGTCGAAAACGACTCACTCCAGGCTGGGGCGACTCGCTGGCTCCACTTCTCGATGTGATCTTCTTGCTGGTGATTTTCCTGCTGGTCTCGGCGCGCTTCGATCAGACTCGTACCATCGTCGTCGATCTTCCCGAGGCCCACGGCACGATGGTGCAAGCCACGACCCTCGATCCACTGGTACTACTGCTGCTAGAGGACGGATCGTTACGCTGGCGCGGAGATTCAATTTCCCCGTCTCAATTGAGCGATCAGTTGACCCAGTTCCCACCGGAGCAGCGATTGCGGCCCTTTACCATCCAGGCAGATCGAGGGGTTCCCCTCCAATCGGGCATCCAGTTACTCGAGATGTTACGCCTGCTGGGCTGGAGCCAGGTCGAATTCGAGGTCTCCGGGACCCCAGATACCACTGGAATCCTTGAGGATCCCGACTCCGAAGGCTAGCATGGGTCTACGAGATGGTCCCCACTAGACCCCCAATAGCCGTTCACTCCCGGGAGGAGACGCGATGCCCTGCGCAGCCAGAGACAACACCGATCAAACTTATGTCGCTTTTGGCCACTGGCCTGGCTGGCTGTGCCTGGTCCTGGCAGCGGCCGTTGGTCTGACCCTGCCCGGCTGTGGCGGTGGCGGCGATGACACCGGTGGCGATGCTACCGCATCATCCAGCACCCCCGAATTGATCGAGCAGGTCGAGGAGATGCTGACCGAGATCGATGCTCTGGTGGTCGCGGCCAAGGACGCCGGAGCCGAGCGCTACAAAGCCGCTGATTTAAAAGCCGCCGAGAAACTGGTGAGCCGCGCCCAGGAGCAACTGGAGGACGGAAACGCCAAGAAAGCGCGCACCACCGCCAGAAGTGCCAAGCGAAAGTTGGAAAGTTTGGTCGACGAAGCGGGAAGCCTCGCGAAGAAGATGAAGGCGGTCGATAGCAAGGTGGCTCAGTACGAGAAAAAACTCGCAGAGGTCAAAACATTGGGCGCCGACAAGAGTTCCGTCTCCGAAATGGAAGGAGCGGCACGATCGTACGACAAGGCGATGGGATACATCGAGAGTGGCAAGGCGACCAGTGCCGGCAAGTACCTCGGGTATGCCATCTCCGACCTCGACCGTGCCATCGAACAGTTCAATGCGAACGCCAAGAACAAGACCACTGCCGATGCCGAGAAGGCAGTGATGGCGGAGAAGCGCCAGTTGGCCGTCGATGCTGGCGCCGAGGAGAAAGCGCTCAGGGATCTGGAGTACGCACGCGATCGGGAGCGACTTGGGGATCAGGCCTACGAAAGTCAGCAATACCAGACTGCTGTACGCCATTTCCGCGATGCCAAGACTGGATATGTCGGAGCGCTGGAAACCGCCCGTCGGGCCGATTCAGCGATCGCCATCGGCAGTGGAAACGGTAACGGCTCTGGCGATAGCGGCCAGGGCGACCATCGCCAGGGTGAAGATGCACCCGGTGTGGATCAGATCGATATTCCAGACATCGGGACCGGCGGTGACCTCGACCTCTCGACCGACTTGGCGGGGCTCTTCTCCGGATCCGCAGAGTACGACTCGGCCAAGGGTTCGCTGCGACTCAACTGGGCCGACGGCACCGAGTTGCAATCGGATATGACTCGGCTGCTGGGCGACCCTTCCCATACTCACTTCGAAGGAGATGAAGGAGTGGGTCAGGGCCAGGATGGTGCTTATGTGCTGGCGGGGAACACCTCCGGCTACTGGATCGTCAACGCATCGTTTGAGGATGGAGTCCGGGTTCGCGCCAAGGTTCTGTTCCAGTTGTTGATCGACAAGCCCAACTTCGAGATCTTGTTGATGTCCGATGGAGCCCAGGATTTCTACGCCGCCTCCTATGGCGCTCAAGCCAGGGTCTACAAGAATGGTCTTCCCGTCGGCAACATGAGCAGTCCCCTTCCCGCTTACAAGAAGGGCCCGAAGGACTGGGTGCAGAAGCGTGAACCCTACGAGTTCGAGTTCATCTACTACAAGAGTGGTGACGACAAAGGAGTCCTCGAGGCGAAGATCAATGGCGAGACCACGGTCAAGTTGAAGACCGATCGCTACCGCAAGGGGTTCCCTGGATTCCGCTGGACCGATACCAAGTTCATCATCCAGGAACTCGAAATCTCTGGAATCGTCGATGAGGAATGGGCCGAGGCAGAACTGAAGAAATCCGCAGATGGGACTCGTGAAGGGTCGACGGAAGACGATTTCGACTTCTAGAATTCGGCTCCCACGAAGAAAGTTCAACGGATGAAGAAGACGGTTCTGAATGAAGCGCATCAGCGTCATGGTGCACGACTGGTCGAATTTGGTGGCTTCGAGATGCCGGTCTGGTACTCCAGTCTAACCGCTGAACATCATGCGGTCCGACAGCGTGCCGGGGTGTTTGATCTGTGCCATATGGGTCGCTTCGAGATCGTCGGAGATGATCCGATGGCCGCCCTCGATCGTGTCGTCACCCAGGATGTCTCCCGCATGAAAAAGGGCCAGGTCCGCTACTCTCTGGTCTGTAATGATGAGGGTGGAGTGCTGGACGATATCTTGATCTACCGATTGCCCGATCGACTGTGGCTGGTCGTCAATGCCGGGAATCGCCAGAAGTTGCTGAAATGGTTTGGCGAACGACTGGTCGGTGCCGAGGTGATCGATCACAGCGACGATCTGGCGATGGTCGCCCTGCAAGGACCTCTCGCCTGTTCGCTGCTGGCTCCCCACATCGAGAGGTCCGCAGGTCGTGCCCTGGCAGATCTCGGGTACTACCGCATTTCCCGCGCTCAGGTAAACCTGACCGGAACCCCGATCGATGGCTGGATCTCGCGAACCGGCTACACCGGGGAGGACGGGTTCGAACTTTACATCCCATCCGCCACTGCAGAGCCGGTCTTCGAGGCGCTGTTGCAACTTTCCGATGAAGTGATCCCCTGTGGTCTCGGCTGTCGTGACACCCTGCGGCTGGAGGCGGGAATGCCGCTCTACGGTCACGAACTGTCGGAACAGCAAGATCCGATCGGAGCGGGTCTCTCCTTTGCCGTCGCCCTCGACAAGGAGGGAGGATTCATCGGCCAGCCCGCATTGCGCAAGGTGGTCGCCAGCGGTCCCCGTCGTCAACTGCGTGGATTCGTGGTCGAGGGAAAACGACCGGCACGTCAGGGATCAGTGATCTTGCACAATTCGGTGCCGGTCGGTGAGGTGACCAGTGGATCCCCGTCATTGACCCTAGGAGTGCCGATCGCCTGTGGTTACGTCGATGCCAGTCTCAGCGAAGAAGCGCCGCTGGAGGTCGATCTGAGGGGTAAATCCTCCCCTCTGAGCCCTCATCCATTGCCTTTTTACCGTCGTAATACCGAAACCGCCCAAGGCTAGTGACAGAAGCCTGCCACTTCCCCCTTGCAACGCAGCAGTGTCTCGATCATATTTCGCCGCGGAAGCACCGATCAATTGGCGCACTCGATCCACCCAGTGGATGGCGTCGAGATCCCCGGAAGGAATCCTGAAACCATGTCGAATATCCCCAAAGATCGCCAGTATCTTTCTTCTCATGAATGGGCCCAGCAGGTCGAAGGTCTAGTGGTGGTCGGAATCTCCGAACATGCCGCCGAGGAACTGGGAGAACTGGTCTTCATCGAACTCCCCGCCGAAGGGGACGAGGTGACCTTCGATACTCAGTTTGGTGAGATCGAATCGGTCAAGGCGGTCAGCGGCCTCAACTCCCCGGTCAACGGTAAGGTGGTCGAGGTCAATCATCAGTTGGTCGATAGCCAGGCCGCCATCAGCGAGTCCCCCTTCGAAGCCGGGTGGCTGATCAAGGTCATACCCGCCGACCACTCGGGACTCGACAAGTTGCTCGATGCCGCCGACTACGAGGCGCAACTGGGCGGATCCTGAAACCGTGCTGGAGCGCCCCGATCCGCCGATGAGAACTGGCATCGAGAACTCCTATCACCTTCTCGCTCCCGGTCCCTTGTCGGCACCCCAGAACATGGCTCTCGATGACCTATTGCTCGATCAACCAGGCTGGTTCCTGCGATTGACTCGCTGGCAGCAGCCAGTGGTGACCCTCGGGCGCTTTCAACCATGGCCCGAATCCGATGACCGGTGCGGATTCCCTTCGATCCACCCCTGCGGAGATCTCCCAGCGCCGCCAGGAAGTCTTGCAGCGGTCCGAAGAGCCACGGGCGGGGGCGCCATCCTGCACGGCGACGACCTGACCATCGCCATCGCGGGCGACTGTCCCTCCTCGGTCTTTTCGCAGAGGAGCCCAACCGCCGTCGCCAACATCATCTCCTCGAAGCTCTCTCGCCTGTTCGAAGGCCACGCCAGCCGCCGTGGAGGAGACACACGAGAGGCATCGATGCAGCACATCACGGACTGCTTCCGGCGAAGCTCTCCCAGCGATGTGGTGGTCGATGGCCCCCGTGGGCCGATCAAGGCGGGGGGGATCGCCCTCGCTTTCAGGCGAGGCCGGGTGTTGATCGAGGCGAGCCTTCGTCGCGATCTGCTCGAGGCGCATCCGACCGATGATCTGGAAAATCTGCAACGCCTAGGGCTACTGCTGGGACTGCCATCGGCAAAGAGTAGCGAAGGCGACCTCGGTGAACCGTGGCAAGAGCAGATTTCTCGTAGAGTCCAGCAACGGTTCGGTGACCCGATCTGGAATCGCGGCTAACGGTCGGTCGCTCCATCGGCTCGGCGAACTTGCCACCAGTCCCTGAGTGATTCCACATCTCGAACAATTTGACGACGCAACGCATCGAGAGATTCGAAGCGCCGTTCGCCCCGTAATCGTCGGTGTAGTTCGACGGTGATGGTGTGACCGTAGAGATCTCCATCGAAGCCATCGAGGTGAGCCTCGAGGCGATCGAGTTTCGGATCGAAGGGGGTTCCTTCCGGCGCTTCCGGTGTTCCAAAGGTGGGACGCCTGCCGATGTTGATGGCCGCTGGCCAGGTTTTGCAATCCTCACCGGGCTGCTGCGGACCTCCCAGGATCACCGATCCCAGATAGACCCCCACGGGCGGTACCAGTACCGGTCCGGGATCGAGGTTGGCGGTGGGAAAGCCGATGGAAGCGCCTCGTTGATCCCCCAGGATCACCTCGCCACGAAGGGAAAAAGGCCTCCCCAGCAGGCGCTGCGCACGGGTCAAGTCCCCTTCCTCAAGGGTGGCGCGAACCACCGAGGAACTGACCGCTTCCCCCTCCATGATCAGCGGAGGGGAAAGGCGTAATTCTAGCGGAAGATTGGGGATCTGCTGGAGGTACTGTGCCGTGCCCTTCGCTCCCTGACCAAATGCCGAGTCAAACCCCATCAACAGGTGCTGACTACCGAGGGCGCCGACCAGCACATCGGCGATGAACTGCTCGGGGCTGATGCGAGATAATTGCTCGTCAAAGGGCAAGACCACGACCGTGTCGACCCCCGTCGAATCGAGCAACTCGAGCCTACGTTCCAGCGGCGTCAGCACCGCTGGCGCACTGCCCAACACCACCTGTTTCGGATGAGTCGAGAAGGTGATCACCGTCGAGGTTCCTGAGACCTCTTCACTCCAGCGCAACAGATCATCCATCAGCGATGCATGACCACGATGGAATCCATCGAAAAATCCGATGGTACACACCGGCCGCCTCGGAGGATCACTGGCCAGAGACTCGAGTCCACAGAGGATCTTCAAGTTCGCCGCTCCTGCTCATCCCATTGCAATTTCAACTCCCGCAATTTTGAACGAACTGCAATCCGCTGCAGAGTCGACACTCTCGCGGTGATCAGAATTCCATCGAGGTGGTCATTCTCGTGCTGGATGCATCGGGCCAGCAGTCCAGCGGCATCGAGTTGGTAGGGTTCCCCATCAAAGCCGAGTGCCTGGACCCGCAGCGCAGTGGCGCGCTCCACCTCGAGTCGAATTCCTGGCAGGCTGAGGCATCCTTCATCCTCCGCTTCAGGCACCTCGGAAAGTGGCTCCAGTTGCGGATCGATGAACACCCGATCGCCCTCGGAAGTCAGGCCATCGGGATCGACATTGGTGACAAATACCCGCGCGTTCCAGCCCACCTGCGGTGCGGCCAGCCCGATCCCTTGGTGCTCGTACATCAATTCAATCATGCGCTGGATGCACGCCTGGGCCGCCCGATTGGGTACCCCTAGCGGACGACAACGCTTCCCCAGCAGTGGATCTGGGTAATATCTCAGATGAAGGTCCCCGACATCGGGGATTTCGGAAGCTGGATCGGGTGAGGAGCGAGAAGGTGTCGTCAAGGGCCCTCCCTGGCCATCGAGGTCCGGTTCGAACGGAGTCGTCGTGGCGAATCCTAGCAGTCAAACACGCTCTGGGCCAGAGCCCCAAGTGTAAATCCAGACCGGAGATATTGACCATCCTGGGCCTCGCGGGTACGCTCCGGGGTTTCCGGGATCGACCTCTAGGGCCGTGACCGGGAATGGTGTGGAGACGGTAACTGTCACTGTGGATTCATCCGGCACCATCTTCAGCTCCTCTGGAGTCGAAGAAAGGGTACCGACGAATTCGAAGTCGTCAGACCTCTCAAATTTTTGTGCAGATTAATTTCCATTCCGGATCCTCGGATCCGGATCGAAGATTCTACAGAGATGAGCGACATGGCAGCAGCAGACAACTTCTTCTCGAAGGCTGATCAAGCACTCAAGAAGCGGAACTATGACTACGCCATCGAACTGTATCAGCAAGGCCTGCAGATCGATCCAGACCGGGTCGAGGAGCGACAGCGCCTACGACAGTCGCAGATTCGCCGCATCCTGGACAAGGGAGGCAGCACCACTGGTGGTGCCGGGGTGATGTTCAAGAATGGTGGCCTTCTGATTAACATCAAGAAGCTCGGCCTGCTGAAGAAGTTCGAAGAACAGATCATCGAGATCGAGAAATTCCTCTGCGTTGCGCCGCAGGCAGCCGGACAGTTGTCCCTGCTCGCCGAGGCGTTCCTTCACACCGATCGCATCTCCAGTGCCAAGCAGGCCTACAGCGAGGTGACCGAGTCGGACGGCGGCAACATCGAAGCGTGGAAATCGCTCGGCCGCATCTACGAGCAAGAAAAGGAACTCGGCGAAGCGATCGGTTGCTGGGAACGGGTTCGTGCGGCCGCTCCTCAAGATGCCGAGGCGGGCAAAGCGATTCGCAACCTCTCCGCAGCACAGATGCTAGCCAAGAGCGAGGAACGCAAGAAGGATGGAGATGGTTCCTTCCGCAGCATGCTCAAAAGTGAAGATGAATCCTCCAAACTGGAGGCGGCCTCGTCCATTATTCGGACCGCCGAAGATGCTCGCAGTGCGGGCGATATCGCTCGGGAAAAGGCCGAAGCGGATCCCGAGAATTCAAGACTTTGGCGTGATCTAGGAGATCTCCAGGCGAAGGCTCGGGAGTTTGACGAGGCGCGCGCTTCCTACGAGAAGGCTGCCGAGGTCAATCCCCAGGACATGTACGCCGCCGACAAGCTGGGTACCTTGAGGGAAGCGATCTTCGTCGACCGGATCGAAACGCTCAGTCAGAAGGCGGAAGCGGGAGATGATCAGGCCCGCATCGAACTGGAAAAGGCCCTGGTAGAGCAAAAATCCTTCATGATGGAAGATTACGCCCGACGCGTCGCCAACCACCCGACCGACTTCGGATTGAAGTACCAGTACGGCGAACTACTGCTGGAAGCCCAGCAGTGGGACCAGGCGATCGCCCAGTTCCAGAATGCCCGCAAGGATCCGAAGTTCGTCACCGGGTCGACCTACATGATCGGAAAGTCCTTCTTCAGCAAGGACCTGCACGATCTCGCCATCAAGGAATATAGCGCTGCACTCAAACAAATCAAAGAAGCCGACAGCGACCTTGCCAAGTCGGTGCGGTATGATCTTGCTCTGGCTCATGAGAAAAAAGGCGGGAGCGAGAAAGCTCTCGAGTACCTGGAAGAAATCATGTCAGTGGACATCAGTTTCCGTGATGTGTCTCAGAAGGTGACAGAAATCCGCAGCGCTCTGTAGAGCGACTGCAGGAAGAAGAGGGAAATGCCGAATAACAAGTCGACCGAAAAAAGAATCCGCCAGGACGTCAAGCGCAATCTCCGTAACCGGATGAATAAATCCGAAATCCGCACAATGACCAAGAAGGTGATCTCTGCCGTCGAGGCGGGTGAATCCGATCAGGCAGTGCTGATGGCCAAAGAGGTCCAGTCAAAACTGGATCGCGCCGCCAAGTCCGGCACCATGCACAAGAACACGGTGGGACGGCGCAAGTCACAACTTCATCGTCACCTTGCCAAACTGAGTGGTTCCGCCTAGACTCCTCCGCGAGATCCGAGATCACCGATCCAGGAAATCCTTGCGGCCAGGTAGCTCAGTTGGTAGAGCACTGCACTGAAAATGCAGGTGTCCGCGGTTCGAATCCGCGCCTGGCCACATTCCAGAACTATCGCCCCACCCGGTCTTAGGACGGGGTGGGGCTATTTCTTTAGAAGGAAGAAGTTCCTGGAAACCGCAGGTTGGGCGGGAAGCCTTCGTTCAGGCCGCCCTGTCTGAAAGCGGGCACGTCGCTTTGGAGTGGGCTGGTGTGGTCATCATAAACGAGGGAATCGTGCTGTTTCTTCTCGGCTGGATCGCTTTGATCATCGCGGGTCAAGGATCCTCCGCAGACACTCCCCCTAAGGGAATTCGACTCCACGTTGTCCTTCAAAAGAACTCCGAATAGAATAAATTCCAACTCTTTGCCCCGGAACTCCACGAAAGGAACTCCGATGAACCGTTCACTCCTGAGGATGTCCTTATTGATCCTGGTCAGTCTGAGCCTCGGGTGCCGAGGAGTGATTATGGACTACGGCAAGCCTGCAGCGCAGTTTCTGGAAAAGGACGTGGCGACCGCAGGAAAGGAATATCTGGGCAAGAAAATCACCATCAAAGGAACGGTGACCCGGATCGATGTCAGTCAGCCGCAATCCGCATGGATCCATCTGGGAAACGGGATCCGTTGCGATTTCAGCGGTTTCCGGGCGATGGCACAAAGGAACAGCCCCGGTGACACTTGTTTTATCGACGGCATTCTTAAAGACTGCGAGGAAGGGAATATCCTGCTGGAATCCGCAATGCTCCGCGATCCCACCGCGCCCTTCTCGCCCTTCTCGCCCACTCGATAAAGAAATCCGAGGATGGCCGGGGGCAAGAGGCGCGGTCCAAACTCCTCCTTTTGACGAGCGCTGGAAGACACGCCTCTGCCCTCTCTCTCTGCCCACCCGTTCCTTCTTCAGGGGCTCATCACTTCCACTCGGTATGGACATTTCTCATGGCTCTAGAACAGCCGCGGTCGTAGA
>JAPKAM010000064.1 GCA_028825265.1 Planctomycetota bacterium | reverse complement strand
GCATTCGATCCTTACTGGGAGATGGTCAGTCTCCCCTGGTTGGCATTGGACAGTCTCTGGAAGAAGTGGAGTCCCGCTTCCTGGCCACCGGTGAAGACCGTATCGATAGGTATACGGTCCCAGTTCGCCGCGAGGATGTTCCAGTGAGCGATTTCCGCATCGGCGAGTCCGCCGCACTCCGGCTTCCCATCCCCGACCAGGATCAAGCGACGATGCTCGTGACTGCTCTGTCGCAGAGTCGAGAGCCCCTCGATGACCGCGATCGCTAGGCAGGTACCACCATGAGGC
Source organism: Planctomycetota bacterium (assembly GCA_028825265.1). Taxonomy (GTDB): domain Bacteria; phylum Planctomycetota; class UBA8108; order UBA1146; family UBA1146; genus QNYK01. The sequence continues at coordinate 17,111 of JAPKAM010000064.1, read as the reverse complement.
TGAACTTGTGCGATCCAGCCGGCGGCAGCGACCTTGCGGGCAGGGCTCGCCTTGCCGCAGCGCATGTCAAACGGGATCATGTTGCTACTGAAGGCGATGGCACCGAAGTCGCTCTGACTGCTGAGTGAGTTGACAGCGCCGAGGAACTCCGATTTCAAGGTGTCGATGCGGCCATCGAAGGCCATGCTTCCCGAAACATCGAGCACCCAGAAGAAGGCATCGCCATCAAAACTCTGACCGAAGAACAGGACCGTATCGGGGAGCGGATCATCCGAATCTTCATCGTAGCCACCCCCTCCAGAAGGGAGATCGAGGGGGCGACGGGAACCTTCAGTGTCGGCATCGGTGATCTGTGGGTAAAACGCCACTAGCAGCAGCAATAGTGCTGCAAGACTCTTCATCAACGGGTGGATTACAGCATTGGTTCGCAACAATTTTTGCTGACGGGTGGTGGAGTGGATCTCGGTCATGACAACATCGCTTTCAGATCTCCCCGAGCAAAAGGGCCGGGGTTTCGATCTCTACAGAGGTCATCCGTAAATCGAGGAAAGTTGGACACTCTCCTGTCATTGTGGTCTTGGTTTGGATGATAAAAGCCGGGCTAAATTGCCCAGGAACCCCTGAATCTACTACGTATTCTGGAATTCAGCGATGTTCATAAAGTGCGTCGGAAGTGGCTCTCAGCGCTCGACGCGCTGCATCAGAGCGGCGTAACCACCGTCTCCACCGAGATCTCCCGGAAGGACCTGGATCTCTTCGATGAGTCGTAACTCGGTGTTTTGTTCGAGGGTTCTGCGAATCACGTCCTGGTTCTCCTGCGGTTCGACCGAGCAGGTGCTGTAGAGCATGTGCCCTCCCATTGCGAGGTGACGGATCGCCGCTCGTAGCAGCGCCAGTTGCTGTTGCTCGAGTTCGGTGACCACTTCTGGCGAGAAGCGCCAGCGTGCCTCGTGGCGACGATTGAGTACCCCGCTGTTGGAGCAGGGGGCGTCGACCAGGACCTGGTCAAAGGACTCGTCGATGCGTAATCGACTCGGATCTCGTTCCACTTCCATCAGGTGGATGGGACAGCACTCATGTAACTGTAGCCGCTGCAGGTTCTCGGCGAGACGACGCAGCTTTTGGTCAGACAGATCGCACGCCAGGGCACGAGAGATGCCGCCGCGATCGAGCAGAGTGGCGAGCTTTCCGCCGGGGGCGGCACACATGTCGAGCAGTCGAGCCCCTTCACGCTTCGGCATGCGCAGGGCGAGCCGGCGAGCGGTCAGGTCTTGCACCCAGAAATCTCCACTCGCGAAGCCGGGAATTTTCTCGACTCGGGTGCCTCGTTTCACATTGAGGGTCTGCGGGGCTCCCTGGGCGGCTCTGGCATGGATTTCCGCCTTCTTCATGACGCGAATCTGGTGCTCGAGTTCACGTTCCTTCCTGAGCACGATGAACAGTGGCGGGGTTTCGTTGTTGCGTGCCAGTAACTGACGAACTTGTGCTTCGGGGTAGCGTTCGAGCCAGCGGCGGACCAACTCGGGCGGGTGGCTCGACTGGATGCTCCAGCGCTGGATCCGTCCCGCTGTCCCGCGCTGGAGACGCAGGCCTTGGATCCGTGCCCAGCCGGCGGGAACCCGCACGGCGTCCGTCGGATCATCGAGATCCTCGTCGATATCTTCGACCGCTTCACAGAGGGAGCGAAGCACGGCGTTGATGTAACCCGATTCGCGTGCGGCTTGCTCCTTGTCGTGGATCAATTGGCGCCAGCCCTCGACCGATTCTGCTACCGCAGCGTGGGGAGGTGTGCGCAGCCAGACTCGCTGGTAGGTCCCGACCGCGATCGCGGATCGGACCGTCCGAGCGGCTTCCAGGAAGGGTCGATCCATGAACAGGTCGGAGAGGAAGCGAACACTGCCACGCAGCCGGACGCCGCCGTAGCACAGTTCGGCGAGGAATCCTCGGTCGGAGGGAGACAGGTCACAGGCATCGAGATACTCGCTCAGCAGCAGGTCCATCGGGGTGTGGCTCGCCTGTTCCCAGAGGGTCAGTAAGTGAATTGCCGCCGCCCGTGTCGAGAGTGCCTCGCCTTTCGATCCTTTCCGCACCACAGGGTGGGGATAGGGGGGCTCCTGTTCGGGGGCGTCGAGATTCTCGAGATCGTCATCTCCGGCTTCGGGCGGGTGGCGATCCTCGGTGGTTCGAGGAGGTCGATCGATGTTCATCTGTTTTCTTCTCCCTCGAAGCGATCTCCGACTTGAAAAGGCATCCCCAGTTGCAACTGTTGCACCGTCATCGAGTTCTTGCCGATCCGCTGTAACCGTTCGATGGCGACAGCGCCCTGGCCGCAAGCGACGACGATCTGGTGATCCGAAACTTCCAGCACAGTACCTGGGATGGCGGCTGGCATCCCGTCGATCTGGCGGACCTGGTCGAGGATCACCTCATCGCGCTGGTCTCCAGCAGAGTGGCGAATCACCGAGGATCGGGTTCTAGGCCACGGTTTGAGCGCTCTGACCTGGCGGTCGAGAAAACTCGCAGGGCCATCCCAGCGGGCCCAACCTTCTGATTTTTCAACCTTGGGAGCGAGAGTGACACCCTCATCGGACTGAGGAATGTGCGGCGCATCCCCGCGCTCCAGCGCATCGAGATGCTGTTCGAGCAACTGTGCTGCCAGCTGCGAAAGGTGTTCTTCCGCTTCTTGGCAGGTGATCTGGTTTGGTGGTGTCCAGCAGCGAGAGTCGACCATCGGCCCGGCATCGAGCGCCGTTACCATCCGATACAGGGTGACACCCAGTTGCTCATCGCCGGCCAGCAGGGCGCGCACCACAGGAGCCGCTCCACGCCAGCGCGGCAGCAGCGACCCGTGCAGGTTGAAGCAGCCGCGTAGCGGGCCTTCGAGAAAACGTGATCCGAGGATCAGGCGGATATCGGCGGTGATGATCAGCTGGGCGCCACTGCGCTCGAGGATCTCGCGACCGACTCGTCCGCGCAGTCGCGGGCACTCGAAGACTTCTAGGCCGAGCGATTGGGCTTCGGTTTTGATGGGGCTCGGTTGCAGGGTGCGTTTGCGGCCATGGTGAGCATCGGGAACGGTGGCGACCTTCAGATCATCGCGCAAGGAGTGGAGCTTCCGTAGTGCGGGGATCCCAAAGGGCCCAGAGCCGAGGAACAGGATACGCATCGTGCTAGGCTTTCTCGCGTAAATGGACCAGCAGCGGATTCTCAGGATCCCCCTGTTCGAGGCGTAACTGGTGCATACGGGCCAGTTCGAGAATCGCCAGCAGGGTACTGACGGCCCCGGCGATTCCGAGTCTGTGGGGAAACAACTGATCGAACGGAAGTGCCGTGGAGGGGTTGCGACGAAGTCGCTCGAGAACCTCGGTCATCGACTGTTCGATGGGGATCTCTTCCGCCGAGATGACGGTGAAGGCGGATCGCTCACTGAGTAAATCGAGCACTCGCTGAAACGCCGAGGCGAGATCGAGAGAAGATGTCTCGGACAGGTCGAGGGTGCCGGGGGGTGGTGGTGGCATCTCATCTTGCAAACGTTCGTAGCCGAGTGAACGAAGTCGGTGTGCTTCCTCCAGTAACTGAGCCCGCTCTTTGAAGTCACGATACTCGAGCAACTGCTCGACCAGGCTTTGGCGCGGGTCGTCCAGTTCCTCTTCCAGGAGTTCGTCTTCCGCTTCGATCAACTCGGGTGACAGCATGCGACATTTGATCTCCACCAGCCGAGCACCCATCACCAGGTAATCTCCCGCCTGACGAAGGTCGAGGGTGCCTGCTAGCTGAGCGCCGGTGACATGGGCGAGGAACTGCTCGAGCACCTGTGCCACCGGAATGTCGAGGATGTTGATCTCGTTCTTGTGAATCAGGTAGAGCAGCAGTTCGAGCGGGCCGGAGTAATCCTCGAGGTCGGTGCAGAAGCCGTCTTCCCACTGTTGGACCGAGGCCGGAATCGCTGCCGAAGTCGATGCCGAAGTCGAATCCGGAGTTGAGGCAGGAATCGAAGCCGGAGTGGCTGCGACCCCCGTTTCGGATGCCTCGGGAGTCCTAGCAGGAGCATGGGGAGTGCTCTCGGAGCCGTCGCTGGAGTTTGATTTTTCGCCGGTGAACTGGGTCACGATTCGAATCTCCCTGGGTCCTGCGAGGCTCTCCCGCAGCGGGAGCAACGCTGACACGATAGCAGAAGGGCGTGGTCGGTGTTCGGGAAGGTCGGAATTACCCTTGCACACGAGGATGGGTTCGGGAGACTGAACGGCGATGAAACCCACAACCCCCCCCCCACCAGGCGACCATCAGCCACGGCTGCTGGTGCTCGATGTCGACGGAGTTCTGACCGACAACCGTCTCGTGATCTCTGCGGACGGTAGCGAGGCGAAGAACTTCTATATCCCGGATGGTGCCGGGATCCGCTGGTTGATCGAACATGACATCGAGGTCGCGTGGATCTCCGGCCGAGCTTCGGAGGTCACGCTTCGGCGTGCCGCCGAACTGGGGGTGACCGAGGTTCACACCGGAATCCGTGACAAGGCCAGTTCCTTGCAGCAGTTACTCGATCGCCTTTCGATCCGTTCCAGCGACACGGTTTACGTCGGAGATGACCTCATCGACTTGCCTCCGATGGCGCTGGTCGGGGTGCCGGTGGCGGTCGCCGATGCGCATCCTGTGGTGCAAGAAGCGGCCTGCTGGGTGACCGAGCGAGCGGGAGGCCAAGGGGCAGTCCGTGAGGTTTGCGAGTGGATCCTCGAGACGCACGGAGTCTGGTCAGAGCTGGTGAATCGCCAGATGACGGGGGATACACCTTGAGCCGCCTCGCCTTTTTTCTGGGGGTATTCTCCGTTGGCCTGGTGGTGTTCCTGCTACTCACCGGCCAGTTCCAGGGTCGCGACGAGTCCTTCGAGGAGGTCGAGCCCGAGCCAGAGGTGGATGTCTCTGAACAGAATCGTGTCACCCACCACTCCTATGATTACTCCCTCGGTCGGCTTCGCTTCACCCTGCGAGGGCTGGTGGACCTGAGTTCTGGGCTGGTGCTGTCTCCCAACAACCTGGTGAATCAGCGCGACTTGCTCGATGCATCCATCGAGATGCCGGTCTATGCCGCAGGCCGTACCGAACCGATCGACAAGATCTTGTTCGAGGCGCAGAGGGTGGTCACCGATCCCGGTGGCGAGGAGGCGCAGGTGGTGGGTGATCTGCGAGCCATCGGTGCCGGCGGTTCACCGGAGATGCGAACCAAGGACATGACGATTCGATGGACTGACGGTGAGGATATTCGTCTCGAGGGGCATTCGCCGGTGCAGGTGATCTGGCCACAACTGGAGTTGTTCGGCTCCTCCGGCATGCATGGATCGATCGGTTCTGGCGCCGGATTGAATAGCCTCATCTTCTCCCCGCCTCTCATCATCGCCATGAAGGGCACGCTGAACGACGAAGGAGTGGTCACCGAACAGGGACTCGACGGAGATCCGGGGCGACAGATCCGTATCCTTTGTAACGGTCCGATGACCCTCAAAGGAACCGAGAACTGGGTGCGATTTGACGGCGGAGTGCAGGTGTTCGAGGCGCAACCGGAGGATCCGATCGTGCCACAGCAGCCTGCTCCTGCCCGTCATATCTTCGCCGATTACCTCGATCTTCACCTCGAATCCACGACTCGCAGGCTGGTGCGGATCGAGGGCAGTCGTCGAGAAAACCCGATCACGATCCATCTGGGCGGTGGGGTCCGAGTCGAGGGGAATCAACTCGACTGGCAAAATGGAGAGGCGCGAGTACGACTATCGGAAGGCGTGCTGATCTACAGTGAACTGGGCACCTTCGAGGCGCAGGAAGCGACGGTCCTGACCCAGGATGGGCGCTGCATCCTCAGCGGTGGTGTGTCTGGAAAGTTGGTCGGCAAGGCGATCACCTCGAGTGCGGAGTCGTCGTCGGGCGAGGGCCTCTGGAGCGTCTCTGCCGAGGACGCAGAGTTTCAGTTCGAGGATGGCCGATTGCTGACCCTCACCGCCCGAGCGGTGCAGGGGGGATCGGTGGTGATCGAGGAGCAGCACCCCGAGGGAGCGAGAATCGAGGGGGAAGAGTTGCGTTGGCTGGCCCTCGATCAACAGCTCGAAGTGCTCTCTTCAGCGGATCGGCGCTCCATTTTCAGCGCGGGGAGCAACCGTATCGAGGCCAAGTCTGCAGCGCTTTCCATCGGGAAACCAAGGCTCGTCTTCGATGGTGGTGTCCAGGCCAAGCTGGTCGAATTGCCGACCGGGCCGACCCGAACCGTGCCCCACTGGCTCGGGGAAAATCCCAGCTGTCAGGTCGATGCTCAGCAGATGATCCTGCAATGGGATGCGCAGCAGCGACTCAAGCAACTCGATGCGGTGGCCGGAGATGTGCCCCTGACCCTACAGATCGAGGGTGACGAACCGCTGAGCCTCAGCGGTGACCAGCTGCAGTGGCGTGGCATCGATGGAGTGGTTCGGATCGAGGGGTCGGGTCGACAGCAGATCGCCCTGGGCGACCGGGCTAGCCTGACGGCGGATCGGCTGCGTCTTTCGCTGGTCGAGAGCCAGGCCAGCGGGGAAGGATCCGTCGAAGCCAGAGTGACACGACCACGATCTGCCGAATCAGAAAATCAGCTGGAGAAAAATCAGATAGTGATCGGTTGCGATGAAGTGGTGGTTTCGCTGGCGTCCGATGATGTCACTTCCACCACCGAAGAGGGGTCGCCACAGATCTCCCCGGGGAGCGTCATTGCGGTGCGGGCTCTCGGCCTGGAAGGTCGCAAGGTCAAGATCGATGACGGCACCATTCTGGCCCGCTGCGAAGAGCTATTATGGGATGCCGTAAAGCAACGTTACCGCTTTCAGGGTAATGGTTTACAACAAGTGGAGGTGTCTGGTGGAGAAGATGATCCAGACCTCATCGAGGCGCAGACGATCACTCTCGATCCGGTCGCAGCGACCGCCCAATTACTTGGCAAGGCGGGAGCCCGGGTCTACCTCGGCAACGCTTCCAGTGGAGAAGCGATCGAGATCGATCGGAAGCTGGCCTGGAACCTCGGCGCAGAACGAATCGAGGCGCAGCTCGATCTGAGTGGGGATCAGATCCGCCTGGTCGATGTTAACGCCCACGATTCGGTGCGACTTTTCCAGCCGCAAGGAGGGATCGAGTTTCGTGGCCAGCACTGTCACTGGGATCAGCTCCATCAGCGATTGGTGCTTTCATCGAAGGATGGCCAGGGACTTCAGACCTTTGTCCGTGGCACCGATCCTCAGGATGAAGTGGTGGCCAGAGAGGTGGTGATGGTCCGCTCGACGGTTCCGGGAGAGAACAGTCCGGAGCGGCTGGAGGTGTTGTTGTCCTCGGTCTTGAGTGCCACCTTCCAGCTCGATTCGACCTCCGACGAAGAGGTCGGACAGTTTCAGATGAGAGCCGATGAATTGCTGCTGGTGCTCAGAGAGCCCCTCGAAGGAGGGTCGATTCGCCCCCATGAGGTGCTGGCCTGGGGCTCGACCGACCTGCGAGGTGGGCCCTACCGGATCTTGGCGGAGCGCGCCAGGGTTCTACTGAGAAACCGTAGCGTAGAACTGGAAGGCGGGGAACATCAGCCGGTCCAGGTGCTGCGAGACGGGACCTCCGACCTGCCCCCCTCTCGTTCGGTGAAACTGACCTGGGGTCCTCGCGGCTACCGGGTGGAGAGTTCACCGAGGGGCAGTGGCTGGTCGATCAGAGACATCGATTCGGCCCTGGGTCGGATGGATCGCAAGGATCGACGTCCTTGATCGAGCGATCTCGTCGCTTCCCACCTCTCGATGGCTCATCGCTTCCAGTTGTCTTGTGACGTCCTTCGGCCGTATCATGCAGGGTTAGAAATGGTTCACTCCCTCGAAAGGGCATCCGAATGCTGAGATCCACCCTCTGGTTGTTATTGCTGACACTTTCAGTGCTGGCCCTGGAATCTGGTTGCTCGCGCGTCGAAAAACGGCTCGACCCGGAGTACGACATCGGGGATGCACAATTGTTGGTGGTACCCTTCCAGCAGAAGTCGAAGGCTCCTGCGGTGCTGCGCTGGCATTACGAATCGGTACCGGGGTCGACCCTTGCCCGGGCTATCCGAATGCAACTGCCGGCCGCCTGCGACGGGGTGTATCTAATGCCCGATGACCAAGTGGCCGAACTGGTGTTTCACACCGATACCGATCGTGTGCCGTGGGATGAAATTGGTCAGCAGGTGGGTGCCACTCATGTGCTGACCGGCCGGATCGAGCGGCTGACCTTTCGCGACCGCCGCAGCCTGGGGATGCTCCAAGGGCACCTACAGGGCTACTGGGAGTTGTATCGTGTGTCCGATGGGAAAGCGGTCGTGAGGCGTGAATTCGATATCCGGTTGCCTGATAATCCAGAATCGGGGCGAATCTACGTCTCCTTTGAGTCGTCTGAAAATGAACTTCAAGGGGCGCTATTGGCGCGGCTGGCCCAGCGTGTGGCTTCGGTGCTGTGCGGCGAGGATATTGAGATGATCGATTGATGGGAGAGGAGTGTGGTCGGTCTCCTTGCCGATGAGGGCATCGGGCGACTATAATCCAAGGAGCCCGGGGCGGGTCTCGTCGGTGCCAGGATAGATTCCTGGTGAGTGCCAGATGAATCCTCGATCCCCGGTCTTCGATGGAGGATTCTAATGACGCAGAGCATTGCTGGAATCTGCCTGGCTTTCATGCCGGGTCCCTTTGAGATGGGCGTGATCTTGCTGGTGGCCCTGCTGATCTTTGGCAGTCGTTTGCCATCGGTGATGAGGAACATGGGTCGCAGCGTCACCGAGTTCAAAAAGGGTATTCGCTCGACCAAGGATGATCTGCACAACACCATCGATCCACCGGAGAATCCCCCCATCCAACACCGCGACTCGTCCGCTAAAGACTCTTCCTCCACAGATTCTTCCGCCACAGACTCCGAAGGCAACAACCGCTACCCCGACGAGTAGCGCCAAGGGGACGACTGACCCCCCTTTTTCTTCTCCTCTCTTCCCCCTCTGGCCGGGGTCTGTGGGCGAAGCGAGATGGGTCCTGTTGCTTCTCATCGACATTCCTAGCCGTTTCTGGCGGTTAGCGCCCTTCCGCCAGTCTGTCGGCGAGAAACTCTGGAAGTCCCGATTGACGGATCTTCTGTTGCACCGCCTCGATATCGTATTCGACCCGGAATCTTTCGATTCGCCGTTCCTCCGGCTGATAAATCGCCACACTCGCCGCCGGATTGCCGTCTCTGGGTTGTCCGACGCTGCCCACGTTGACGATCGCCTGGAGCCCTTCGTGCAGTTCCACCACATCATCGGTGTTGTAGCGGATGACATCGCTTAGCAGGAAGGTGACCGGAACATGGGAATGGCCGATGAAGCAGACCGGCGTCTGTAACTGCTGGAAAGACAGATGCGCATCCCAGGTGGTCTGGATGTAATCGAACAGATCGGGTTGGTCGAGGCTGCCATGAACCATCGAGAAATCAGCCTCGTGATGGACTAGAGGCCAGCTGCGGATCCACTCGAGTTGCTCTTCATCGAGCTGGGTTCGGGTCCAGAGTGTCGCTTGACGGGCGATCGGGTTGAAGTAGTCGAGATCGAGAAGATCGAGGACTGCATGCTCGTGGTTGCCCGCGACGATCACATCGCAGCGATCGCGGACCATTTTTAGGCAGGCGCTGGGATCGGGTCCATATCCGACCACATCCCCGAGGCATAGCGTCCGATCGACGCCTTGCTGGTCGAGCAGGTCGAACACGGCATCGAGAGCTTCTCGGTTTCCGTGAATGTCAGAGATGACCGCGATTCTCAAGGAAAGCCCCTGTTTCTGGTTCGTTGCTATCCAGTGACTGTCGGAACAGCACCATGGTGGCCGGTTCGTGGCTGGATCACCGTGGCCTTGTCGAAACCATTCTAGTGAAATCCGCCGTTTTGGAAAGACCTCAAGGGCGGAACGTCGCAGGTTCTACATTATCGGCCTGTATGCTCCGCCTGCGATGTTCCACGTGGAACATCGGTTCCCGCTGCCCCTCGATCGCCGAAGTGTTCCACGGGGAACATCCGGAACCAGAGACCTCATCGGACAACTTGTATCGGGTAGATGGGGCGGATACCCTCCCTCCAGGAAGTCCCCGCAGGGGCTGGGAAAGCAGGAGGAACCTAACTTTGGCCAGAGTGATTGCCATCGCAAGCCAGAAAGGCGGAGTGGGAAAGACCACCACCGCGGTGAATCTAGCTGGATATATGGCGTTAGCCGGGCAGTCTTGCCTGCTGGTGGATCTCGATCCACAGGCCAATGCGACCTCCGGAATCGGCATCGACTCCCCGCCGAGCTCTTTTCTCCCTGGGTTACTCGATGGATCGATCCACTGGAGCGAGGTCTCTGAACAGAGTGCGGTCCCGGGACTGCGCTGTTTACCCAGCACGGTCAATCTGGAGGTGCCGGTTACGACCGCGGAAGCGCGCGGCGGCGGCGCCGATCGGCTTCGTCAGCAGTGGCTCGATGCTCCCTCCTCCCTCCTCGATGTCGTCATTCTCGACTGCCCCCCCTCGCTGGGCCCATTGACCGATCTTGCGCTTCACATCGCCGATTCGGTGCTGGTTCCGGTGCAGTGCGAGTACTTCGCCATGGAAGGGCTGGCTCAGGTGCTGGAACTGGTGCGCCGAGCGGAGGCGACTCACCATCGCAAGATCGCACTGGAGGGGCTGGTTTTGACCTTGTTCAGTCCCGAAGTGGACCTGTGCCACGAAGTGGCGGAAGAAGTCCGACGCTACTTTCCCGAAGATACGCTGGAAACACCCATCTTGAGGGATCCGACCCTGGCGGAGGCGGCCAGTCATGGTCAGCCGATTTGCCATTACCAACCACGCTCTGCCGGAGCCTGGTCTTACCTGAACCTCACGAAGGAGGTCCTTGAGCATGAATGGACGGAAACTGGGACGTGGGCTTGATGCCCTCATCCGGCGGACGGAAGAGATTCCCCCCGGACAGACTCCCCCCCCCGAAACTGCATCGGTAGACACATCCGTGGTGGTTCATGTCGATCCGGCACGGATTCAGCCCAATCAGAATCAACCTCGAACCCAGTTCGACGATACGGCCATCGCTGAACTGTCTCGATCGATCGCTACCGATGGCATCATCCAACCGTTGGTGGTGCGCCGAGTGAGCGATGGCGACTTCGAGTTGGTGGCCGGCGAGCGGCGTCTTCGTGCTTCCCTCAAACTGGGACTGGAGAAGGTTCCAGTGATCATTCGTGAGGTGGACGATCAGCGGATGTTACCGCTGGCGCTGGCTGAAAATATTCAGCGAGAGGATCTGAACCCGATCGAATTGGCTCGAGCCTATCGCGCTCTGCAGCAATCGTTCGCCCTGACCCAGGAGCAACTGGCCGAGCAGGTCGGAAAGAAGCGCTCCAGCATCGCCAACACCTTGCGTTTTCTCGAGCTTGACGAGGGGATCCAGGACAGTCTGATGAATCGCATCATCAGTGCCGGCCATGCCAAGTTGTTACTGTCGGTGAGTGACCACAAGGAGCGTGGCGAGTGGCATCAAAAACTGCTGTCTAGAAGTTGGACAGTTCGTGATCTTGATGAAGCCTTGAGAATGAGTAAAACCCAGGGCACTCCCCCACTGACAGGTAAAAAAGATGCGTCCAAGGGTAAAAATGGGAGTGGCACCCACATTGTCGCTGAAGAAACGCGATTAGGCCTGGTTCTCGGGACCAAGGTTTCAGTACTAGAAAGCGCCGAAAAAGGACGTGGCAAGATCGTGATTGAGTTCTATTCGACCGACGACTACGAGCGATTGTCGCGCATCATCGTCGGGGGAAGCGGCTCCTGAGGTCGAACTCGCTGGCGTCATCGGGCTGCGGGATGGAATGCTTAGGGGACCCTTTCCCGTACGCCACGACCGTGGAGGCTCGCGATGATTTTGACGGCTGCACTGCTTTTTTTAATGGTTCTGATGCTGTGGGGCATCGGTCGCCTCCGGGGTGACCTGTTGACTCGGGGTCCGGTCAAGTTGGCGTTGTTTCCGGCGCTGATCTTTGATGGCTTGGCTCGCACCCTTTCCTGCTTGGCCACCGCAACTCCCGTGGTCGGGCTGTCCCCTTGGCGCGATGGAGCCCCGTTCCTGGTCGAAGGGGAGTGCTCCTTGCAACGCTTGGGTGTGCCTTTGACGACCGCTCTTCGCCTTGGTGTCCTGCTGCTGGGTTTCTCAGGTGCGGTGCTATGGTTGGCGGAAGAAACCTCGGTGATTCCCGACCCCGGATCGCTGCAGCAATCTTATGAGTTGGGAAGCGGCCATCTGTTCGACAGGTTGTTATCGGCCCCAGTGGACCTGTTGGCGACCGGCGTGATCAGTTGGCTGATGGTGGCCTGGCTCGGTGCGATGGTGCTGGCTGCGGGATTACGAGGACGCGACAGCGTGGTGGCACTGCTGCTCGGATCTGGGGTTTACGGGGGTCTCGAGGTCGCCCACTGGCTGGGACTTCGCTTTGGTACCTTCACCAACGGATGGTTCTTGCGTCGCTTCTACGAGGCGGAAGCGGGGCGTTCGCTGATTCTGTTACTGCTGGTCGAGGTCGCAGTCCTGGCCTTGTTGAGTGCCATGCATCTGATTCCAATGCTGGTTCAAAAGATCCGCCCCGGGGCCGAAAATCAGCACTCCGACTCCCCGGATCGAGTCGTTCCGCACTTCTGATCTGGCGGATCCCTTGCCGATCTGGCCTCTTCGCCTATCATCCTCAGCGGCCCTGAAACTCGCCGCAATTCGCGATGAGTCGGGGGCGGTGAGCGATTTGGGTCGAGGAGCTGATCATGTCCCGAGTGGTACTGACAACGATGATGCTCTGCATCTTTTCTGCATTCCTTTCCGGGCAGACGGAGCCGAGTGGGTCCGCCGAGGCGAGCCTCTCCCCGGGCAGCGAGAACTTCAATCTGAGCCTCGACCAGGCGATCCAGCTGGCCCTGGAGAACAACCTGGATCTGGAAGTGCAACGGCTCACCCTCGCCAGCGCCGAGCGTGATCCATTAATCGCCGAGGCCGCCTTCGATCCGCTTTTCAGTACCGGTTTCACCTTTAGCAAGTCGAGCACCACTTCGACCAGCATCATCGAAGGTGCGGCGGTGGGAGAGCAGAGCGAGCGCGACAATCGCACCTACTTCCTCGGCTTGTCGGGGCAGTTTCGTCATGGAGCCAGCTGGAATCTTCGCCTCAACGGAAGTCGTTCAGCGACCTCCGCAGTGAGCGAGTTCTTCAGCCCACTCAACTACCGGGGAGCCTACGACCTGTCTCTGAGCCAACCGCTCCTTCGGGGATTTGGCCGCAGCATCACAGAGACTTCGCTACGGATCGCAATCCGCAACGTCGAGGCCTCGCGCTATGCGATGAGGCGTGCCGTAGAGAGCACAGTGGCATCGGTGGTCTCGTCCTACTGGGATCTGGTTTACTCGCGAAGAAATGTCGAGGTCCAGGAGCGTGCTCTGAGCGAGGCGAGCGAACTGCTCGAGATCAATCGACGCCGGCTCGAGGTGGGGACCGGCACCGAACTCGATGTCATCAGTGCAGAAGCCAATATCGAGACGCAGAAGGCCAGCATCATCGATGCCGTCAATCAGTACCGCGATCTTCAGGATGTTCTGCTCGATAAGATCAACTCCCCCGAATTTCGCATCGGTGGCGACTCCGGCCCGATGTTTCGCAATCTGGAGGTGATTCCAACCACCCCGCTGGAGCTCCCCGATTTCCCGGTGGTGATGGCAGAAGCGGTGGAGGCGGCCTTGATCACCCGCCTGGAGTTGCTGCAGCGCGATATTGAAATCGTCAACAGTGAGGATCAGCTGCTTCTGAGTGAGGATCAGCTACGACCCAATCTGACCATCAATGGGGGTTGGAATCAGCCGGGAAACGACACCAGTTTCGATGGGTCCTGGTCGAATATCGGCGACGACTACTCCTGGAATGCCGGGATCAACTTCGACTTCCCGCTCGGCAATCGTGCCGCTCGTAACCGGATGCTCCAATCGCGCGAGAACCTGCGCCGCTCACAGGTGACCCGGAAGCAGGTTTCCCATGCCATCGTCCTGGAGGTGACCCGCGCCGTTAGAGAGCTCCTGAGTGCCCGTCAGAGTGTCGAGACGACCCGTGCCGCGACCCGGTTGCGCCGCAAAGAACTCGATGGAGAGACGAGGCGATTGGAGGTGGGGGTCTCCACCGCCTACCAGGTGTTGCAGGTCCAAAACACCCTGCTGCAATCGCAGGTGTCGGAACTGCAATCACGAGTTCGATTGCGCAAAGCGATCGCCACCTATCGAAATGCCACCGGCACCATCCTCTCCGGTCGAGGGATCCAGTTCGACTGACTCTGAAATTCAGAGCATCCGACTCCGGACCTGTCGTATCAGTCTCGATAGTCTGGTTCCCTGGCCCCTGTTGCACGGGCTTCAGGAGTCTTAAGATACATCCTGACCTGAATTCCTGGTGATCAGGTAGGGGGGATGATGCGATGACTGGCCACTTGAAATACAGCCTTGCCGCGCCTGTGGTGTGGGTACTAGGGCTTCTTTGTGGACTGCTGGTGCCCCTCGATCCAGTCGAGGCGCAGGAGTTCGAGATCAGCATGGGAATCAGTACCCTCAACGGCACCGGCTATTACTTGCTGGTGGGAATGGCCGAGGGTGCATCGGATGGCTATGTCGCGGGTGAGGATCTGTACGCACCGCCGGCTCCCCCGAACCCGTCCTTCTACTCGACCATCAACTACTCCAACGATTCCTGGTTCTCCTGCGTTGTGGCCCCAGACCCCGCTCCGGTGGTCTTTATCCTGCAGTTGCAGTTCTTGATCACCGATCCGATCCTCATCGAGTGGGACTCGTCGGGACTTACGGATGGTGGGCAATACACGCTTCGCGATGCGGTGGGTGGGCTCTTCATCGAAGTCGACATGACCAGCCAGGATTCATTGCTGGTCGACAATATCGCGCTGACCAACCTGGTCCTTGCCATCGTGCCGCCGCCTGCGGAGGCCTTCCTTCGTTCCGACGTGAACCTCGACGGGATGAGTAATCTCGCCGATTCGGTGCGCCTGCTGGAGAACTTGTTCTTGGCGGCTCCGATCGGTTGTCGCGAGGCGGCCGATGGAAATGACGACGATGCGGTCAATCTGGCCGACGTGATCTTCCATCTGGCGTTCCTCTTCAACGCCGGCTCCGCGCCACCAGAACCATTCCCGGAGTGCGGTACCGATCCGACTCCCGATCTCCTGGGTTGCCAAGAAGTCTGCCCCTGATCCAAGTAACGGGGCGCTGCAATTGAGTATTCCAGAATAGCATCTCCAGCCTCCCAGACAGCGCTGCCAATGAAGCCTCACGTCATGGATTGTAAATCCGTTATGCGAATGTAAATCCAGATGTCTCAAATCGGCGATTAAAAATCAATCAGGGACAAAAATGTTAAACTGGCGAGGCCTGGGCCGAGAGGACGGCGAAAACGCCAACTTTGTATTTTTCAGAATATACGAATAGGTTTGTAAGCGCTGGCCAGGGGTGGGATTAACGGCAATACGGGAGTAACAAGGCTTACATTGGCAGCTACTGCCGTTCCCTGGCCTGATACGCCTCGATCCGCTGATGAGGATCTCGAGAGACGCTTCCCCGATCATCGGGCACCTGGTAGTGCAAGGCCAGCCTCTCCAACTCTTGCTCCAACTTCTTGCGAGTGGCTGCGTGGGCGGGATCGTCGGCGATGTTCTTCATCTCCTGTGGATCTTCCTGCAAGTCGTACAACTCCCATTCGGCCAGATTGTAGAAGTGGATCAACTTGTAGCGCTCGGTGCATACCCCCCGGTGACGCCGCACCATGTGGGCGGTGTGCTGCTCCTCTAGGTACTCGTAGTACTGATAGTAGAGGCTCTCTCGCCAGTCGCTCGGCTTCTTTCCGAGCAGCAAGGGAACCAAGCTCGCACCCTGCATCGGCTGTACCGATGGATCATCGGACGCGACTCCGGCAAGGTCGAGAAAGGTCTGCGCATAATCGAGATTGCTGACCAGGTTTTCATCGACGCTCCCGGCCTTCACAACTCCGGGCCAGCGCACGATCAGTGGCGTCTTGTAGCACTCCTCGTACATGAAACGCTTGTCGAACCAGCCATGTTCCCCGAGGAAGAAACCCTGGTCAGAGGAGTAGATGACCACCGTCTCGCGGCTCAGATCGAGTTGATCGAGGGTCGCCAGCATTCGACCGATGTTCTCATCGACCGCCTGAATACACCGCAGATAGTCCTTGAGGTATCGCTGGTACTTCCAGCGCACCAACTCGTCGCCGCTGAGCTGGAGTCGCTCCAGTTCCTCGTTCTTGGGTTGGTAGGCACGATTCCATAGCGCCGTCTGCTGCTCGTCGAGCCCTCGCTGGGGCACCAGTTTCAGGTCATTGGGGGTCAGAGTGGTGGCGATCTCCATATCCTGGATACGTGCGGCCGTGCCTCGGCCGCTGTAATCATCAAACAGGTTGGAAGGCTCCTCGATGTCGATGTCGTTGAACTCATCGAGGTACCGCGGGGCCGGTTGCCAGTGACGGTGGGGGGCCTTGTGCTGGACCATCATCATGAAAGGGCGATCTTCATCTCGATCCGTTTGAAGCCAGTCGAGGGCCAGGTCGGTGATGATGTCGGTGGTGTAGCCGGAGTGCTTGCGATCGGCATGACCCTTTTCGTTGGCGGAGGGGCTTCGCATCATCGGATTGTAGTAGGGGCCCTGGCCCAGTAATCGCTCGTAATGATCAAAACCGGTGGGCTCTGTTTTCAGATGCCACTTGCCAAAGATGGCGGTCTGATAACCGGCACTTTGGAGTCGCTTGGGAAAGGTCATCTGGGCGCCATCGAAGCGTTCTGCATTGGTCAATACACCATTGAGGTGGCTATGCTTGCCGGTCAAGATCACCGCCCGGCTCGGTGCACAGATGGAATTGGTCACTCCACAGCGTCGAAACATCATGCCGTCTGCTGCCAGTTGATCGAGGTGGGGAGTGATGTGATCGGGAAAGCGACTTCCGTAGGCACCGATCGCATGGGAGGCATGATCGTCGGTGAAGATGAACAGGATGTTGGGAGCCTTGGCCGGCCGC
>JAPKAM010000168.1 GCA_028825265.1 Planctomycetota bacterium | reverse complement strand
AACACCTCGGCCCTGAAGAAACACCTCGGGCCGTGAAGAAACACCTCGGCCTCGGAATTAGGGGCAGCTGAGCACCGGCCCCAAGCAATCGAGCGAGTCTGAGGTCGGATCGATCCCGCACTCTGGACCGGTCGGTGCGGGTGGCGGTGGTGATCCTGGAATGAACAGGCTCGACAGCAAGAACACTGCATCCGCAACGTTCATACCACCGTCGTCATTGCAGTCCCCAGTATCGAGGCATTGCACATCGGCACTGCCCGGCACGAACAGGCTCGCGAGCAAGTAGACAACATCGGCAACATTGCGACCGCCATCGACGTTGATATCCCCTCGGATGAAGAGGTCACCGGTAGGGGGGGCTCCGCCTTCTAAAGCCGTGAGGTAGAGGGGGAGCAACAGGAACAGGTCAGAGCCGTATCCTCCCACTTCCCAGGACTGGCTGATCACTGGTGCGATGGTGCTGTTGTAGTAGACACCCACTCCATAATCGACGAATGCATCGGATCCGAGCCAGATCAAACCGGCCTGGTTTCCGCCAAGGTCCGGGTTCTGATCACAAGGGACTAGGCGATCTGTGTAGTCGTTGCCCGATGAGTCCTGTGAGTACGGTGCATCGAGAGCGGTGAGATCGAGCCCATGGGTTGAATCGACTCCAACCAACTGGAGCAGCGAATCGTCGCCATTCTCGACATTGCCAAAGTTCTGATTCTCGACTCCATCAAACTGGGCAAACATGGTCGGGTCGTCGTAGGCCCATGCATCCGTGCTTTCGATATAGATCGCAACGGCCGGGCGTTCTTGAGTCCCGTCGAGTCCCGTATCTCCGGTGTGAATCTCGGAAAGCAGGATGCCGTCAGCAGCGGTCAACTCATAGCGCTCTGGGTAGGTACCGAGGCAGCACCAAAACACCTGCGGAACTCCGGTACTGGCCAGAGTGGTGGCATCGATGGTGTCGATGGTCATCACCGAACGACCCAGTTGTACCAGGCTGTCTGCAAGGGTCAGTCCACTGAGGACATCTCCCCCAGTCTCACCGATCCAGATCACGTCCGTGATCAAGACTCCAGCACGAGTCGGCAGGCTGGTGTTGCTGCATCCGAGTGCTGCATTGAAACCGACCAACTGGTAGTCATGGGCGCCAGCGAGCGGTGTATCGATGAAGGACGTGCTGGTACCCGGCAATCCGGTGGCCAGGAGAAGTCCATCTCGGATCACCTGGATCTCGTCATAGTCCGCTGGATTGGTCCAGTTGAGGGTGATGTTAGTACCATCGGTGGTGGCGCTGACATCCTGTGGTGGAAGAGTCTGGCAACCGCCATCGATGAACAGGCACCAGCGATCAAAGGTGGCAACGGCACCGGGGTAAATATCTTCTACCGACATCACCCAAGGCCCCTGGGTCGATGTGTTGATGAAATCGGCCATCGTTCCAGGCCCGCTAGCATCCATCGAACAACCACAATCGTAGGGAGCGGCATTGGTCGGGGCACCGTTACTGTAGAGGACGCTGATATCGGACTCGGCTCCCCCGAGCAGATCGTGAAGGGTGACTTCGGTGCCGGATGGGCCGCTTAGATTGAGAATGAGATCTCCGACGAACGGGTGTCGAATATCCACTAGCACATCGATGTCACCGATGAGCATGTTCGTGGTCATCAGGATGAAATCGGTCACCGGGCTGACGCTCTGATTGATGGGGCTGCCGGGCTCCCGACAAACCATTACATCTCTGGCGAGCATCAGCGGCACATTTCTACAGATCAATTCGGAACTGTATCCATTCTGGGAGGCCTCGACGCAGATCACTGCGGTGCCGGGAACCGGACGAGGACCGCCAATCCAACTGCTGACAGTCCCACTGACGGCCCCTTCCAGGGCTCCATCGACATAGATCCTGACCTCGTCATAGACGGAGGCATTGGTCCAGTTCACTTCCACTTCTCCGGTGCCTGGAACCGAACTGGCGATCAGATCGGAGATCGGCTGGACCAAGAAGTCGATGGTGCAGCAGTTCGGAGGGATCACTTCGCCAACCAACTGCGGAAAAATGCAATACAACACCGTCGCGGGGATCGCCTGAGGGGCAGTGGTGTAACTGCTCACCGTTCCATCGGCGATGATCGCTTCCAGTATTCCGTCGGCATAAATCTCGAAGGAGTCATAGGCTTGCGGATTGGTCCAGGTCAACTCTGCGGTGGTCGAGCCAGAGTTGGCGAAGCAATCCAACTGGGTCACGCTACCTTGCTCGAAGGCGCGGATGCACCAGGAGTCGAGTGATCCGATGCGGGGGCCTCCTCCGGTGAAGACATCGTCGATGACGAGGCTCCAGTCTCCGAGGGTAGAGGTGCCGAGGTAATCGGAGAGAGTGCCGGGGCCTGTCGGTTGAATCGGGCATCCACAGTTGATGGGATTGGTCCCTGGTGCAGATCCAAGATCCCAGAAGATCGCTTCGATGGTCGTGGCGGCACCACCATTTTCGTTGTGCAACCGGACTGTGGTTCCACTGTGGATCACATCCATCGTCAGGTCACCGACAAACGGATGATTCAGATCGACCTGCACCTGTAGATCGCCGATGGCGAGATCATCTGCAATGGTGATCACATCGACGGTTTGAGGCACGGTGTTTCCCACCACTGATCCTGGGGTACGGCATACCTCGATCGAGGGAGCCATCGGCTGGGTGGTGATGGAGCAACATTCAGGGGCACAGGGAACCGCGGTTCCGCTGGTCGGGAGCAGGCAGATCTCGAGGGTCGTTCCGATCCCCCCGCCGATGGCGGTGTATGAAGTGGCATCTCCCGCGAGGGTGTCGACCAGTACGCCACCGATCGAGACCTGGATCTCGTCATAGATCATCGGGTTGGTCCAGGTGAGGTTGACATTGCCGGTTCCGCCAACATCGAGGCACAGGAGGTCATCGACGGCCACGACTGCAGAGGAAATTGCACTATCAAAGGTGCTGAGGCACCAGTCGTTGAGTCCTCCAGTGGCCCCGCCACTGTAACTGTCGAGACATAGGATCGTCCATTCACCGGCAGAACCGTTGCCGGTCAGATCCGACAATGCCCCGGGACCGGAGGGCTGCATGCGGCAACCAGAATCCCACAGGATCGACCCGTTGGGAGGGCCTTGATCGTCGAAGATGATGTTGATGAAATCGTTGGACCCACCACCCTGGTTATGGACTCGCACGGTGGTGCCATTGGGAGAGATGACATCGACCGAGACATCATCGATGTAATCGTGGGTGATATCGACGAACACATCGATGTCGACGACCGCTTCATCGATGGTGATCGTGACCGTCGATAGGGTGGGGTTGGCCGGGTCCTCTGAGATGGGAATCGGTGCTGGTAACCCCGCGCATACGGTGATGTCCGCCAGCGTCACAGAAGTGGCACCGACCATCCAGCAGAGAGCCAAGAGCCCCGGCCACATACGGCAGAGGTTGAGGTTCAGGATGTTCTGTTTAGGATCCTCAGTAGTGATCAATTGATGCCTTCCTTGGAAGGGGTTAGCCGTGTTGAAGACCGATATTGTATCCGGCGCTGGTGCCGCAGGTCAGTAGAACTGACCCCGAGTTTTAAAGTACTGGATCACGTCAGCCCGGAAGCGATTTGGCACTACCTTCCATGATACCGTGGAGATTGGACAGGTGGGAACCGATCGGTGAGGATTCCAGGTGTTGGAGATCGATCCTGAGCACGGAGATC
>JAPKAM010000167.1 GCA_028825265.1 Planctomycetota bacterium | reverse complement strand
CGGTGCCTGCGGTACGGTGCCTGCGGTACGGTGCCTGCGGTACGGTGCCTGCGGTTCTACAGCGAATCGGTCGGCTCTTATGGACTTCTCAAACCGGTCAGCAACTGGTCCACCACAACCTTCGCATCTCCAAACAACATCCGAGTGTTGTCCTTGAAGAAGAGTGGATTCTGAACTCCCGCATAGCCGGTGCCCATGCTGCGTTTCATCACCACTACCATTTCTGATTTCCACACTTCCAGTACCGGCATGCCTGCGATGGGGCTGTTTGGATCTTCCAGTGCATCTGGATTGACGATGTCGTTGGCGCCGATCACCAGCACCAGATCGGTTGCGGGGAAATCATCGTTGAGCTCGTCCATCTCGAGTACGAGGTTGTAATCAACATTTGCCTCGGCCAGCAGCACATTCATGTGTCCCGGCAAGCGTCCAGCCACTGGATGGATTCCAAATCGAACCGTCTTGCCCTTTTCCTTCAGAAAATCAACCACCTGGCTCAAGGAGTGCTGTGCTTGCGCAACCGCCATCCCGTAACCCGGAACGATGATGATGTCGGTGGCATCTCGCATCGCTTCGACCGTCTCTTCGATATCGAAAGTAACCACTTCGCCCTGGTCTTCACCCTTGGTGCTGCTACCACCGCCGCCACCGTCAGTGCCGAAGCCACCAAGAATGACGCTGACAAAAGAGCGATTCATCGCTCGACACATGATGTAACTGAGGATCGCCCCGGAAGAGCCGACCAGCGCACCGGTCACGATGAGTAGATCGTTTTTGAGCATGAATCCTGCTGCAGCTGCTGCCCAGCCGGAATAACTGTTGAGCATCGAAACCACCACCGGCATATCCGCACCACCGATGGCCGCCACCATGTGGAAACCAATCACCCCTGCGATGAGAGTCATCCACAGCAGCGGTTGCACCGCCGTATGACCCTCCGCAGTGACGAACTCGATGGCCAGATAGACGCACGCTCCGACCATCAGCAGGTTCAACAGGTGTCGTCCCGGCAAGGTCAGCGGTTTTCCCGAGACACTTCCTCGCAACTTGAGGAATGCCAGCACCGATCCGGTAAAGGTGATCGCTCCGATGAAGACATCGAGATAAATCTCGATGTTGTGAACCAGCTCACCCCCATCTGGGACTGAAATCCCAGAACCCATGTAGGTCGAGATCCCCACCAACACTGCTGCCAGTCCCACAAAACTATGCAGGATCGCCACCAGTTCTGGCATCGATGTCATTCCCACTCGTGCGGCAAGTACCGCACCGATCAGTGCGCCGAGCCCGATCGCCATTGCGAGCACTGATGTTGTGGTGGAATTATTGAGCAACACTCCACTGAAGTTCTCTGCCAGACCATCCGGGAATTGCACCTTGCCCAGGATCAGCATCGTCGTGGCTGCGATTGCCAGCGCCATGCCGATGATGCCGTAGAGGTTTCCCCGCCGAGCAGTTTTCTGCGTGGAGAGTCCGCCAAGACTCAAGATGAAGAGAACTGCAGCCACGAGGTAGGAACTTACGATGGCTCCGTAAGGAATCATGATGGCCCCCTTATCTCTGGAACATCTTCAGCATGCGCTGAGTGACCAGGAATCCCCCGGCGATGTTGATGGTCGCAAAGAAAACAGCGATGACCCCCAGGATCGTCGCGGGAGAATCCAGCGGACCTCCCAGCTGGAGCAAACCGCCAACGATGATGATTCCGCTGATGGCGTTGGTGACGCTCATCAAAGGAGTGTGCAACGACGCACTGACATTCCAGATCACCTGATAACCGATGAAGCATGACAACACGAACACCGTCACCTGGTGAAGAAATCCCGTATCACCGGACCAGCCCACTGCGATCAGCGCCAGGCCGATCAGCAACAGCACCAACGGTCCTCGATCCTTCTTCTCGGTTGAAGCTGCTGCTGCAACGAGATTTTCTGGAGCGGCCTCGGGCTGCTTGGTTTCCTCGGCCAGTTTCTTGACTGGAGCAGGCCACCTCATCTCGCCACCATTGAGGACCAGTGCACCACGCACCACTTCGTCATCCTCGTCGACCTTGTAATCCTCTGCGCCGCCCATGTCATCGAGCAGATGACAGATGTTGTTTCCGTAAAGATTACTGGAGACATTGGGCATTCGGCTCGGCAGGTCGGTGTATCCGATGATCTTCACCCCATGGCTCTCGACCACCTGGTCTGCCACCGCACCGGCCGTGTTACCACCTCGCTCCGCAGCCAGGTCAACGATCACCGACCCGGCCTTCATGTTCTTGACCGCTTGTTCGGTGATCAACAAGGGGGCCGGTCTGCCAGGGATCAGTGCAGTGGTGACGATGATGTCGATATCCTGGGCCAGTTCTTCGAACAGAGCGTGCTCTGCATCGATGAAGGCCTGGCTCATCTGCTTGGCATAGCCACCGGATCCGGTTCCATCCTCTTCGATCTGTACCGTCAGGAACTCGGCTCCCATCGATTGCACCTGCTCCTCGACAGCAGGGCGCGTATCGAATGCGCGAACGATGGCACCAAGCCCCTTGGCTGCGCCGATCGCTGCAAGTCCTGCAACTCCCGCTCCCACCACCAGCACCTTGGCGGGAGGAACTTTTCCTGCCGCGGTCATCTGTCCGGTGAAAAAGCTACCGAAGTGATGTGCGGCTTCGAGTACCGCACGATAGCCAGCGATGTTGGCCATCGATGAAAGCGCATCCAGTTTCTGTGCCCGACTGATTCTAGGAACGCAATCCATAGCCAGCACGGTGGCCTTGCGTGCTGCTAGTTTTTTGACCAGTTCTTCTTCTTGCCCGGGCCAGATGAAACTGATGAGGGTTCCGCCTTCACGCAGAAGGTCGGCCTCGTCGATTCCAGTTTCTGGGTTTTTCATCGGGGCGCGCACCTTGATGACGATGTCAGACTGCTCCCACAGAGCGGCAGCCCCATCGATCACCTCGGCTCCCGCCTGGCGATACGTTTCATCGTCGAAACTGGCAGCGGCTCCCGCTCCACTCTCGACCAGCACCGAGAAGCCCATCTTTCCGAGCCTCTTGACGTTTGCAGGGGAGGCGGCCACACGGCATTCGCCGGGCCAGACTTCCCGTGGAACTCCGATCTTCATCGACCATCTTTCCTTGGTAGCAACTTCATGTACCCAGAGCCACTGCGGCTGTAGTGTCGCAGGCCATGATGCGAGTTCACGGCCACCGATTGAAGCGAATCTGACGATTTCGAGGCCTTCAGGACTCGATATCTCATGGCGCTGATCGAGTGTATAATGGAGACCCTTGCCAATTTGTATCGTCCTTGAAGAGTTCCTCGGTTGAAGGGAAGGCTGGCCATGAACCATCTCGGTCACAAATCAACGATTCTGTATTCCGTCGAGTTCTTCTTGCTGGCCGTGGCATTGCTATTGGTCTCTTCCCCTGCAGTAGCTCAACCGCAGCCGCCTCTCTTCGAGGAGTGCGGGGTCTTCGAAGACGATCCCTTTGGAACCGGCTGCATCATCTTTTCTGCCTATGCATTCCCTGGAGAGACTTTCACTGTTGACCTGGGTTCCACGCCGGCTCCTCCGGATGGAACGGAAGCGTTCTTGACCGGATTTCAGGTCTCATGCGTCGGGATCTGCTTCCCGACCAGTTGCATCATGAATGCCACCTTTGAGCTCTCCTGCAATGTAAGTCCCCCTCCCCCGGAGTTCATTCGCGGCGACTGTAACAATGATGCTACTTTTAACATCGCAGATGTGATCTTCCATCTCTTCTGGCTCTTCGCATCGGGTCCTCCACCCCCGTGCCAGAATGCCTGTGATTTCGACAGTG
>JAPKAM010000166.1 GCA_028825265.1 Planctomycetota bacterium | reverse complement strand
TGCAGGTGGGATTGCAGGTGGGCGCGCGGGTGCGATGCGACCATCGAATTCTTCGAGCAGCACCTGGGCATGGCGGGCGACCTTGCTTCCTTGCAGGCGATCGACCAGTTGTCGCGCCTGGGCGACTCGCCCTGCAGCGAGCAATGCTCGAACGGTCGCCAGCGGTGGGCGAGGATCTGCCGGGCTCTCTCCTGCCGCCTTGCCAAACCAGCGTAGTGCCTCTGCCAGTGCACCCAGTTGATCGTGAGTGTGTCCCAGTTCCATCATTAGGTCGATATTGTCGGGCTCGACCGCCCAGCGTTCCTTCAGCATGGCGATGCGAGCGCGGCCCTCGAGGATGGTCTGGTAGCGCACCATCGCTTGACGGGCTTCTGCGACTCGCCCGAGATTCCTCAGTGCCAAAGCGCGATTGTAGGCTCCGCCATGATGGAGTGGATCTCGTTTGATGATCTGTTCCAGCATCGTCAGCGCCTCTTGCGCTTTCGAGGGCAACAGCAACAACGCCAGCCGGTAGCGCGCACGGTCGAATTGCGGATCGAACTGCAACGCCTGCTGGTAGAGCCGCGTCGCTTGCTCGATGTCGCCGAGATTTTGCCAGGACAGACCCGCGCCGAAGTAGCCACGAGTGCGTTGGGCGGGCTCCGGCCGTCGCTGCATCTGATCGAACTGCACCAGTGCTTCTCGATCGCGCCCCAGTTGCTGCAGTGCGCGACCCAGATTGAACAACTGCCCGCGTTTTGAAGGATCGAGTTGGAGGCCGACGCGAAATGCACGGATGGCCTGCTCGAAGCGTTCGGTGGCGTAGTAGGCTTCTCCCTCGAGTAGCGCCAACCCGGCATCGCCAGCGTGATTCTTGCGTAATGCGATGATTCGCTGCAAGGCGGGTTGCGCCCGGCCCTCGAGGATTTGCGAGCGAAGTTGTCGGCGTTGGGTCGGAAGATCGATGCCTTGAGGTTCTTGGCCGGCGACCCCCCGTGGGGTCATGGCCAGCAACAACAGGCACAAGAGGGCGGTTTCCCAGTGTGGCCAGTTCACTCGTGGAGAACTCACTGGAGGCGAGCACCACAGCGGGAATCGCCAGCGTTGCCGCTGGCAGCGCCGCTGGAACGATCGGGTCCACTGGTGGCCGGGTCTGGTCTTCATGGGAGCATTGTATCGGCGAGAACATTTCTTCCCAGTGACGATCTTCAGGACCTGTCATCTCGCAGCAGATCCGCTATTTTGTCGCCATGGCAGGACTATTGGCACTTCTCTCTCCGGCGAAGACTCTCGACATGGAAGCGGCACATGTCTCGCTTTCACTCGTGAATTCTCGCACACGACTCACTTCTGGGACTCGTCAGTTGGCGGCCCATTTGCGGGAATTCTCGCCCAAACGGCTCTCCACCCTGATGAAAGTCTCGGATAATCTGGCTCGTCAAAATGCCGATCGGTGGCAGGGATTTGGTCGCCGTGGGAATGGCAAGGGGCCGGCAGCGATCTGTTTCCGGGGCGATGTCTACCAAGGCCTAGAGGCGTGGACGATGAAGGCGGCCGCGCTCCAGTGGGCGCAACAACGACTTCGAATCCTCAGTGGCCTGTACGGTTTGCTGCGCCCCCTCGATACGATCCAGCCGTACCGGCTGGAGATGGGCACTCGGCTCAAAACCGATCGAGGTGGCGATCTCTACAGTTTCTGGGGGGATCAGATTCATACCCTGTTGGGCCAGGACATCGCCGCTTGCCAGGCGAATGCACTGGTCAATCTGGCCAGTGAAGAGTACTCGAAGGCGGCGCAACTGAAACGCTTCGAGGTGCCGGTGATCGCCGTCAAGTTTCTCCAGGTCGATCGCGGCCAGGCGAAGTTCATCAGTTACTACGGTAAGCGAGCGCGTGGTCTGATGGCGCGCTGGATGGCAGACCACCGACCCAAGACCTGCGCCGATCTGGCGCATTTCGACAGCGATGGCTATCGCTTCGACAAGAGCGGTAGCAGTGCCACGACGCTGATCTTCACCCGCCCCAAACCGGCTCCTGTCTCAGCGAAGGCTAAATAGAGACTGTGGGAATGGTGGGCGATGAGGGACTCGAACCCCCGACCCCCTCGGTGTAAACGAGGTGCTCTAGCCAACTGAGCTAATCGCCCACGGAGCAGATTCTACCGTGAGAAGTGCGAGTTTACGATGTATTGGACCCATCTCCATCGGCGGGTTCGGAGATCCATGCCAAGGACGATATCGGCTGGACCCTGTAGATATGCACGCCGTCCAGCGCCCCACGCCGTCGGAGATCGCCACGCCGTTGATCTCGTACGGCTGAAACGCAGCCACGACCATGATGGCGTCGATGGCTTCTCGGACCCTTTACAGTCGTATTGCCGTGGAGTTCGCCATGTAGCCCGCATGAGGAGTAGGTGGGGGGGGGCGTCCAGCGGGCGACTATTTCAGGAGGAATGATGGAGGTATTTTCAAGACCGAAGGAAGCGATACGGACGCACCACGAAGATCGTCATCATCATTGATGCTCTCCTTGGGAATCGGAGTCGGGGATCTCGTATTCCAAAAGTCAACGCCAGCACCCACTCTACGGCCAGCCTACGAGTCCACCCAGGAGTTGCGATCGGTCTGGGATTTGGATGTGGACATCCGTGGTTCACAGGTGGATTACATCCGGATGTTGATCAGTGAGGGTGCGGATGTTCACGCCAAGAATAACGACGGCCAGACCCCGCGGATGCGCGCCGCCGGCGACTCCAATTCCCCAGAGATGGTCACGCTGCTGATCGAGGCGGGTGCGGATGTCAACGCCAAGTACGCCAAAGACTGGACCCCCCTGATGGACGCAGCCATCCGACCCTCGACTCCGGAAATCGTCACGTTGCTGATCGAAGCGGGTGCAGATGTCCACGCCAAGAACCACGAGGGCTCGACTCCGTTGAGATACGCCACCAACCCCGAGATCATCAAGATCCTCTAGGACGCAGGTGCCAAAGAGTGGTGATTACGAGTTGAGCCACGACTACTTGTGACCGTTGATGTGCTCCCAGGACCGATCGCGGAGACTGCACTTCTCGGCAGCGGTGATATCGCCGACGACCTGCCATTCAGGTGGGTGCGGGGGGTCCGTTTCACTCTCTTCATGGTCAGGGTCAGTCATTGAACCATCCGCCTCTCTGCTGTCGAATCCAGCCCGAGCTGCGAGAAGCGTCTGGTCTGGATTTCTACGTCGTGGGCGGCTGTCATTTCGGTGCGTTCTCTTCGTTCAGTGCGTAGATCGCACGCAGAATCGTCCATCGGATCCCTTTCGTCGTGTGGTCCCTTGACCACACGCCTCTATTGTCGCTGAGAGCCTCTATTCCATGTCATAGGCATGTTGGTGGGAGTCGCGGGGAGTGGTGGTCAGTAGTCGTATATTCTTCTGTCCGATGCGGCTCCAGAACGGGATACTAGATAGAACACTAACCCACGAAAGGGGTCTGACATGACCGACGACAAGAAGCACGACGACAAGGACCGCAAGAAGGTCTCCGACGAGGAGCTGGAAGATGTGGCGGGGGGTGGCAAGGGCACCGTCAAGTTTTCCAACAAATCTAAGGGCAAGGGCAAGAAACTCTCCGACGAGGAGTTGAAGGATGTGGCGGGCGGTGCGGGAGCATCGGGTCACAACACCACACGGAGTAATCGATCGACATAGCCTACTCGTCCTCACGGGCGAAGTGATCTCGCAACTGGTGGAACGATTCTCGCAACACGGCTTGGATCTCTGACTCACGGGTCAGCGGTACCAGCCGTGGTGCTAATTGTGCAGTGAGCGATCCAGTGCCGTGGTCAACTCGGCGATCGGTATCGAAATGCCC
>JAPKAM010000165.1 GCA_028825265.1 Planctomycetota bacterium | reverse complement strand
TCTTCGGTGGATTGCTCAAGGGCCTCGGATACGAGCCGAAGCCGCTGATCGAGGGCCATGCAGTGGTCTTCTCGGAGCTCGCCGAAGATGACTTCACGGGGATCGGAATCTCCTGTGGTGGCGGAATGTTCAATGTCTGCGTCGCCTACAAGTCGATTCCTGCTCTTTCCTTCTCCACCACTCGTGGTGGCGACTGGATCGATCGCAACGTCGCCAGCGTCCTCGGGATCAGTTCCAGTCGCGCTTGCGGCCTGAAGGAGAAAGGCATCGACCTCTCCAATCCTCAGGGACGTGAGGAAGAAGCGGTGGAGATCTACTACCGCAACTTGATCTCTTACACCCTCAAGAACATCAAGGAGCGTTTCGAGTCGTCATCCTCGATGCCGAAGTTTCCCGGTCCGGTGAGCATCGTTTGTGCCGGTGGAACCAGCATGGTGGGTGGCTTCGTCGACGTCTTCCAGGAGGAATTCGACAAGATTCAGTTCCCCCTCGAGGTGAAAGAGATCCGTCTCGCTGAGGATCCTCTGTATAGCGTCGCGAAGGGCTGTCTGGTCGCTTCTCTGTCAGAGAGTGCCTAGCGCCAGACCCGGATCCTGACGATCATGAGGGGGTGCGGAGCCGTAGGCTCCGCACCCCCTCTTTTTTCATCGGAGAGTCACCTTGATCCGTTTCGTCCGCCGAACCCTTTGGTTGCTGCTGCTGCTGTGGGCCAGTTCGTTGGCCGCTGCCAGTGACGTGCCACGACCTCCGGATCAATTCCTCACGCTCGAGGGAGTCCGTGTCAACTGGGCGTATCCCCCGACAGTGGGACCTCCTTCGCAGAAGCTCTCCTCGCTGGTGGAAACAACACTGGTCGATCTACGCCAGAGATTCGGATCCAGTTCCACACGCCGCCCGCTGGTGCTACTGGTGAGTACTTCGGAAGGGCTCAATCAGACCCTGAAACACTATGATGGCGAGAGCGTTCCTTCATGGGTGCCGGCGGTGGCGTTGACGCGTAAGGCCATCATCATCATCGACAGCCATTACCTGGTGAGACATCCCATCGGGGGGGGCGCTACCGTCACCCATGAACTGGCACATCTGGTGCTAGAAGAGGCCGGTGGGCCGTTGCCGCGCTGGGTCCATGAGGGACTCGCACAGTTCGCGGCCCATCAACGCCCTGATCCATCGACCAGCAGGGCCTTGATCATGTTGGCGCGGGGAGATTCGTTGGTTCCCATCACCGAACTGGATCAGTACCTACCGCGGACCCACGTCCGTGCGTCGCTGCTCTACGCCGAAGCACTCTCCTTCATCGAATGGACTCAACGTCACTTTGAACCCGGATTACATGCCCGCATCCTCGCCCATTGCAAGGGTGGAGCCCGCTGGCAGGATAGTTTTGAACTGGAAACAGGGTTGACCATCGAGCAGGCGACCCGAAACTGGATCACGGAACTGTCGGAGCGTGATGTGTTTCTGGGACTGGTCTTCGACCTGCTCGTGTCCTGGAATGGTCTCGCACTGCTGGTCATCATCGCTTTCGTGGTTCAAATTTCGCGACGCAGATCACGATTGCGTCAGATGGAGGAGGAAGAACGGTGGCTCTCTCAGAGGTCCCCTACATCCGATGGGCAAAATCTGACGGACAGCGGGGACGACATCGTCTGACGATGAGTGCGGTGCCGCCTGTCGACTGGCATGACATCGGGCTCGATCCGGCAGAATTGCAGCTCTTCGAGTTCACACCCTATGGTCCGACCGAGGTGATGGATGACATCTCCGAGCTGTGGGGAGTCGATCGCTCCGGCATCTTGCTCGCCTCCAGCGCATCCCATGCCCACTTCTGTTTCGCCGCGGCGCTCGCGGGTCCAGGAAAAACGGTCGTGCACGAGGTGCCAGGATATCTGCCCGTCGTCGATGCCTTGTCAGTGGTGGGGGTGAAAACGGTTCCTTTTCCTCGTCGATTTGATCAGCGATATCGAATCGATCTCGATTTGCTGGCCAGAACCGTCGAGCAGAACAGTGCAGCGGTGGTTTTGTTGACCAACTTGCACAATCCCAGTGGAGTTTGTTTGTCAGTCGAAGAGGAACTGGGCATCGCAGCCATCGCCGAGCAGCAAGGGTGTTATTTCATCGTCGATGAGATGTATCGACCTTTCCTGGACCCGGATCCGGGGCCCCTCTGTCGAAGGCATCCTTCCATCATTAGCATCGGTGGACTGAACAAGGTACATGGGATTTCACAGGTTCGATTTGGCTGGGGAATGGCGACCGAGCCATTGGTCGATCTGGCGCGCAGGGTTTTCGATTCCACCACACTTCACAACTCCTGTCTCACCGACCAGGTGGCTCGCGCGGCGATGAAGCGTTACGAGCCGCTGCGGCAGAGGGGTCGGCGGTTGGCCACTGAAGGGTGGCAAGTCTTCTCTCGCTGGTTGCAGGACCACTCCATCGAATGGGTCACTCCGGCGGGGGGCCTGGTTTGTTTTCCCAAGGTTCCGATCGAAGGCATCGACGGGGATCAGTTCCAGCAGCGCTGTCTCGAACACGGCGTCAACTTGACGCCGGGTCGTTTTTTTGGAGCTTCGGATCATGTCCGCATCGCCTTCGGCCTCGCTCCGGAGCCGCTTCAGGAGGCCCTCGATGCCCTCGGCGAGGTGATACACCACTGGTGATTCTCTCCCTCGATGACCTTGAGTTTGCCGCCGATTCGAATCGGCTCGGGATCGTCGATCTCATGGCGCCCGGAATTTTTGACATGGCTTTTCTTCCGACTCGGGATCGTTTCCCGCATGCCTGCTCCCACACGTGACCGACCTGATACTCATAACCTGCCTTATATGCGTAACTTACAGAATAGTGCAAGCGCCGCGCTTAGTGGCACGGCGATTGCTTATGTCTTGGTGAGGAGAAGACTCCTCCAAAACTTGCACTCCCCCCCTTTCCCGCGGAGTCCGTTGATTCTCAACGGGCTCCCTATTTTTTTACCCATCCCGAAACGCTCCGTTGGTCGCCGCAAGGCGCTCGATCCGCTAGGATGCCGGACCCGCAACGATAGGGAAGAGGGTTGAATCTTGGATGCTGTACGCCAGTGGATACATGCCGGTCTCGATGCGATCGAACGGGCCCGATCGGGTCTTCGCCACGCGGTCGATGATCTAGTCGAGGAGGGCACCATCAACCGCGAACAGGCGGAGGCGGTGCTCGATGCATGGAAGCGAAAAACAGACTCCTCGTTCGACTCGGAGCCGCCGTCGCCCACCGCATCATCTTCTTCCAGCGCGGTTCCGGAGCAGTGGCTTCGTATCGTTCAGCGAGTGGTTCCGGTGAGTCAGGAGGAGCATGATCTATTGCGGACTCGTGTCGAAGAGCTGGAAAAACAGCTCCGTTCTCGCTAGGAGATGATGGTGGCGACTCCTCTTCGTACTCTCCGAAACATACCCCGACTCAAGGACATTACCCTGATCCTGGCGCGCCATGGACTGGGTGATCTGGCTTCCCGATTGGGAGCGGGACTTCGGGTTCGGTTGCTGGGTGGCACTGCTCGCTCCGAAAACTCGTTTCCGCGCAGGCTTCGCTCGGCGCTGCAAGATCTCGGCCCTCTCTACATCAAACTGGGACAACTGATCGCGAGTCGTCCCGATATCTTTCCGGACACGCTGGTCAGTGAGATGGAGAGTTTGCGCGATGATGTCGATCCGATTCCCTTCAGCGAGATGCGTCAGGTCATCGAGAGTTCCATGGGACGTGATCTGGCCGCCTGCTTTCGCCAGATCGATGAACAGCCGGTGGCCAGCGCATCCATCGCCCAGGTCTACAAGGGGATGACCCTCGATGGTCATCGGGTTGCGA
>JAPKAM010000006.1 GCA_028825265.1 Planctomycetota bacterium | reverse complement strand
GGTAGGGATGAAGGCAGCGAGTTGTAACAAACGACCTCCGTGCGGCTACGTCCACCGATCAGATCAGGTTCGCCTCGGAGGCAGCCGACTCCGAGTACGCTCCTGGATTTTAGGCTACGAGAGCCGATTGGAAAGGGAACTCGGGCGAATTCCGAAGAGGAAACTGAACAGTGCCAATTCGGAGCCCTCAGTTGCAGGTCAGGATGGGATGGAGCCGGGTAGCAATTGCATCAGGGCCTGGATGTCGGAAACCGGGATGGGACCGACCGGGGCGATGTTCCAACCGAGAGGGGGGCCATGGTCCGGCTGTTGGTCGATTAGGTTTGACTGGATCTCGCCGAGGATCTTCAGTGATAGATCCAGGCAATGAGCCTCGGGAACGGTCGATAGCAGTGCTTCGAGGCTGTCTGGAACCCGCACACCCAGAAACCGAAGGAAATCGAGTTGGCCGATCTTTTTCACCGGGCACAGGCTGACCATCAGAGGCACATCTCGTGCAGAGGGGGCTTGTCGCTCCAGGTCGACCTGTAGTGAAGAGATCTCCTGTGCATCGAAGATGATCTGTGTGGAGAAGAAATCGGCCCCCATCCGGGCTTTTTCTTCCATCCGTAGCGCCTCGGAGATGGGGCTGTTGTCACGTCCGGGAATACAGATATTACCGATCCTGAGCCCTTCCCCGCCGAATTGGTCCTTCAATGCTCGATTGGCGACCGCCACCGGGGGGCCGGGCCATCGACGGCGGTCATGGGGAGCTCCGACCAACACGATGTTGCGGATACCGTGGGCGTGAATCGTCTCCTTTGCCCAATCCAGCAGTTGCTCGACCGGTTCGAAGGAAACCACGTGATTGACGATCACCGGGCAGCCGAGTTCGTCCTGGATCCGACGGCCCAGTTCGCGCGGCTGCATTCGGGGAGAGCAGTCTCGGCTCCTCGATCCCCGGTCATTGCGGCTCTCTTCATCATGGATTTCTGGAATATTGACGGCATCGAAGTCGCCACCATCGATCAATCGCCGCACTTTCGAGAGCCTCCTGTGGAGACCCTCAAGACCACTCTTGAGGGTCGGAGGAACGATCTCGAGGATCGTTGACCCGTTAGGAATCCATTCCATATCGCTCCCCCCTGTTCCACTGCCTCGATCGGTGACGCACTGGATGATCTTAGGAACTGGCCTCTTCGAATCGAGCTTCGACAGCGGCCCAGTCCACCACGTTCCAGAATGCATCCACGTACTCGGGGCGACGATTCTGGTACTTGAGGTAATAGGCGTGTTCCCAGACATCCAGCCCTAGTAACGGCGTACCCACGCAATCGACCACACCAGCCATCCATGGGTTGTCCTGGTTGGCACTGGAGCAAACATTGACGCTGCCGTCAGCGGAGCGGCACAGCCAGGCCCAACCGCTGCCAAAGCGGGTTTGTGCTGCCGTCGTGAACGCTTCGCAAAACCCCTCAAAGTGACCGAACTTCGAATCGATGGCGGCTGCCAGATTTCCGCTCGGAGATCCTCCGCCATCGGCGCTCAGCGATGTCCAGAAAAAAGAGTGGTTGAAATGTCCGCCGCCGTTGTTGCGGACCGCACCACGGATCGATTCTGGCAACTCGGCGATGTTACTGCATAACTCTTCGATGGAAGCGTTCTGTAGCTGGGGATGGTCACTGAGTGCAGCATTGAGTTTGCTGACGTAGGCGGCGTGATGTTTGCCGTGGTGAATTCCCATCGTCTGGGCATCGATATGAGGTTCCAGTGCGCTCAGAGGGTAGCTCAATTCTGGTAGTTGAAAAGCCATGGCAAACTCCTTTGCTGATTTGATTCGAAATGTGGAAGACTTGCTCCTGCAAGACGACCCAAGGATAGATCTCCAAACGGAGTGGATCAACCGAACAGAAAATGGAGCGGCACTAGAGACAGTCGAGGAAGTCGGTGGTGCTATCTTGGCCTGGATCGGGGAATGGCGGCGGAGGAGACGGGGATCCAGAGAATAGAAACTGGAGAATGGAAATGACATCGGAAATGTCGATGGCACCGTCGTCGTTAACATCGGCCGCATCCCTGCAGGGGAGCGGCGAGCCCATCGAGGTTCCATTGAGGATCGTCTCAGCATCTGCCAGATCGATTCCAGCATCGAGATTGGCATCCCCACGAATGAAGTGATTGACCCAACTGACCAACCCATCGAGGAGATTGCTCACCGGAGAGTTATCGACGAGGGATTGACCATCGATCAGTTCCAACGGCCAGGAACCGGGGGCTGAGAGGGGCCTTGGGCTGACCAGGAAGCCGAGGATTTCGCCGGAAAGTGCCGGTACGATCCCTGCAGTGGCAGACAAGACGAAATTGAGACCGGCCGCAGAAGTTTGTTGTGCGACGCTCCACTGGCCTTGGGTCAAGTCGTCGAAATCACTGCCCTGGATCGTCAGTTCGCAGACGATCAGTTCGTCATATTCAAGCCCCATCGCGAAAGTGGACGCTGGACCGGCGGTCCAGGCACGAATCGGTATCGAGAGGGTCTCGTCGATGGCAGTGCCCTCGTGGCTCTCGATCAGAAAGAGCGGGAAGTCAAAAGCAGTGACCGTTCCCGGAATTGTCATCGGGATGACATTGGTTCCGCCCTGGCTGGTGAGGATCAGTGGATTGAGTTCCGTGGCGACTGCCGCAACATTAGTGGAGAGGGATCCACGATCTGGAATCTGCCCTGGATCGTTGATCGACATTCTCAGGAAAGCGGCCAGTACGCCAGATCCTGCCGGAAGAGCATCGCTGCCGCCATAGATGACCTGGAGACCGTAGAAGGGGGCCAATGCTGGGTTCGTAATGGCGGTGGTCTGAAGATTTTCGCTTTCGGTACCGACCCAGATGATTTCATCAAAAGAGAGCAGCAATTCGTCGTATTCCAGGCCCATCTGCCAGGAGACGATCTCTTGATCGCTGGTGATCCGAACCGGAAGAAGAGCAAAGTCCTCGCCGGGGAAGATGATGGCTTCACCCAGTTCGATCAGCGGACCGCCGAAATTCTTGTTGCCGCTCTGAGCCGCCAGTGGGGCAGCCAGCAACGAAAAGAGTAGAATCGTGACCAGCACGGAAAGGAGTCCGTGGGTCGATCCCCGTGGGGAATTTGAACACCCGATTGCTCGGGGATATCGGGGATACACGCGGCGTAGCATGAACCATCCCGGTGATCTGGGGTCAGTGGCGGACTGACCTGGGCCAAAGGACAAGTGCCATCGATGTAGTGGATCGATAAAGATGGCATCCTAGTGTTCGATTCTAACTCACCCCGGATGGGTGTAAAGCGGCACCTCATGCAGGTTTCCACAGGTGGGTCATGCTTGACAGGACGCGAGGCGAGACCTAGGTTCAGCCTGTCGAAATCGCACCGCCCAGCCGCGCCATTGGGCTCGATGTTCAAGACCAGCGGGAGGTCCCGCTGGGCTGCGATTTGAAGTTTCCCGTGGCGACCCTGATTAAGTTGTAAGCCCTTTGAGAAAAGCAGGTTAGGTTTGATCGGTGACGCCGCTGAAGATCCTGCATGTGAGGCTACTGGTCGCCCGGACGGGCTTCCCGAATCGCTGGCGGGGCTGGCGGATCGCCTCGACCGGGCCCTTTCCCTCCGTTTATCCACGGTCGCTCCTGTGAGCCTTCAAGCAGCGATCAAGAGTGCCACCCACGGCGGGAAACGGCTCCGACCGAAGATGGCTCTCTGGTTCGGGAAGTGTTGGGGGGTCGATCCGAGCGCTGCGGAAGGGATGGCCTGCCTGACCGAGTGGTTGCACAGTTCTTTCCTGATCCAGGACGATATTCAGGATGGAGATGAGTGGCGTCGCGACCAGCCCACCTTGTGGAAGAGCCTAGGGATCCCAATTGCTCTCAACGCTGCGGACTGGCTTCTCTCCGCCGTTTACCTGGAGGTGGCTCAAATCAGCACCTCCGATGCGATTCGTTCGAAATTACTGACCGCGGTTCAGGATGTTCACCGTCGCACCGTGGTCGGGCAGCAACTGGACCTCGATTCGAGGGCTAATCCCGATTTCAATCTGGATCGTTACGAACATGCAGTGCAGTGGAAAACAGGCCGGTATCTGGCACTGGGGATGGTCGGAGTCGCGATCCTGGCGGAATTTCCCGACTCCTCTGTGGAACTGCTGTGGAAGGTTGGAGATCAACTGGGCCCGGCTTTTCAGATCCAGGATGATTTGCTCGACATGACTCGAAGTAAGGGACGGGGAGGGCAGATCGGAAACGATATCCGCGAGGGGAAACCGTCGATTCTATTTGCTCATGCACTGGAAAGAGGGGATCTGTCCGCGCACGATCGCTCCCTGCTGATCGAGGTGATGGCCAAGCCCCGACACCAAACAACCGAGAAGGACGTTCACTGGGTGATCGAGTTGTGCCGCTCTTGCGGGGCCATCGATTTTGCCCGAGAGCAGGCACGCTGTCGTGCCAAGGACGCGGTGGGTCAATTTGGTCAGATCCCTGGAATCACAACGGATGTACAGGATTCCTTTGAACAACTGGCAAAATTTGCGGTGGAAAGGAACAGGTAGCCAACGATGTCGTCCAAACGAATTCCGGTGATTTATGGAGGGACCTGGAGTGAGCGAGAGATCTCTATCGAGAGTGCTCGAACCATCGTTGGATGGCTCCAGGAAGCAGGACTGAATCCGATCCCGGTGCGCTGGGATGAAGAGGGTTGGGTACTTTGCCCGCCGGATGATCTCGATCGCATCGGTGAAGTGATGCGTCCTACCGAGTTGCTTCAGGAACAGGTCGAGGCGGGCATCGAAGCGGTCTTCAACGTTCTGCACGGAGGCGCTGGTGAGAATGGAACACTGGCTGCCCTGCTGGGAATATTCCGCCTCGCACATACCGGCGCAGGAGTCAGCGGTAGTGCCGTATCCGCCTGCAAGATCACCTTCCGACAGCGGTTACGGGGGATCGGAATGGAGGTCGCCGTAGGCGCCGTGGTTCACGAGGAAGTGTGGCAGCGCCGCAAGGATGATGTGCTTGCGGGAGTGGCCAAGGAGGTGGGGTATCCATGTCTCGTCAAGGATCCCATGGGCGGATCGTCGATCGGTTTGAAACTGGTTCATGATCCTTACGAGTTGCAGGAATTTGTCGAGTCACTGTTTCAAGAGACCCGGTTGGTGCTGGTCGAGCAACGGATCGTCGGCAGAGAAATCTCGGTCGCCTGTCTCGGTGCCAGTAAAGGTTCTTTACCGCAACCTCTTCAACCGATCGAGATCAAGCTGGGTGAAAATCATGAGATCTTCGATTATGAGGCGAAATACAAGCCCGGACACGCCGAAGAAGTGCACGCCGAACTCAGTCCTGAACAGTGGAAGAATATCGCCCAGGAGATTCGCCAGATGCACCTTGAACTGGACCTCGGGACTGCCAGTCGAACCGATCTGATTTTGACTAAAGATGATGGACCGGTATACCTCGAAACCAATACGGTTCCCGGTTGTACCGAGCGCAGTATTCTTCCGGTCGCAGCGGAACTGAGCGGGATCAATGGGCCAGAGTTGGTCAAGAAGATGCTCGAAATTGCGGTCGGAAATCACCTTGAGAAATGGGGCAGGGGATCCAGTGCCCCTTGATCTTGCCGGAGGCGGTCAACTTGAACCCATCATCGATTTGATCGGTGAAGCGGGAACCCTGCTACTGGAGCGCCTGAATCGGTCACGGACGGTCAAGAAAAAAGGATTTCGAGATCTTGTAACCGACGCCGATTACTGCTCCGAAAATCACATCCTGTCGGGGATTCGCCGACTTCATCCAGAGGACTCCATCTTGTCCGAGGAAGCGGGAGGAACCCTTCCGTCCACTGGCCGCTGCTGGATCGTAGACCCGTTGGACGGGACCACCAATTATTCCCATCGGCATCCCTTGTTCAGTGTGTCTGCTGCTCTGGTCGACGATCAGGGCCCTGCAGCTGCGGTGACCCACAGTCCAGTGCTCGGGAAAACCTGGTATGCGCTTCGAGAAGGTGGGGCGTGGTCCCTCGACCGCCACGGCGAGGTCGAACGGCTGTCCCTCGAATCGGGTTCTGATCTGGGAGAGTGCTTGCTGGCGACCGGATTCAGTTACCAGCGAAAAGAACTGGACCATGGCGGCCTGGAAGTCTTCGAAGTGCTGTTGCGTCAGGCTCGAGAGATACGGCGGGGGGGGAGCGCATGCCTCGATCTCGCCTTCACTGCGGCGGGGATTTTCCAGGGCTTCTGGGAATTTCATCTGGCTCCTCATGACGTTGCCGCCGGTGCTTTACTGGTCAGGGAAGCCGGTGGCATCGTCACCGATGGGGAGGGCCAACAGGATTGGTTACAAGGTGGGAGCATCGTTGCCGCTTCGGCAGAGTTGCATCCACGACTGCTGGAGGTGGTGCGCCCGGCGATGCCGCCAAAGGTCTTTTCCGATGAGTAAATCCAGTGGCCGACCACTGCGGGTTCGTGGAGCCAGCGAGAACAATCTGAAGTCGATCGATGTCGATATACCGCGAGAGCGGCTGGTGGTGGTCACTGGAATCAGTGGGTCGGGAAAATCAACTCTCGCTCACGGGATCATCTGCCGTGAAGGACAGCGGCGCTTTGTCGAAAGTCTCAGTCCCTATGCCAGACAATATCTAGGTCGGCTTGATCGTCCGCTGGTGGAAACGGTCGAGGGACTCAGTCCTACCATTTCTATCGACCAGAAGACGATTTCTCGAAATCCACGATCTACAGTGGGAACCATCACCGAGATTCTCGACCACCTTCGCCTGCTCTTCGCTCGCCTTGGAGTTCCTCATTGTCCAGCCTGTGGAGATGTCATCGAGGGGCGAAGTCGTGAACAGATTGTTCACCATTGCTGGCATCAATTCGAGGGTCGTGAAGTGCTGGTCTGTGCACCACTGGTGCTGGAGCGAAAGGGTGAGTACCGAAAAGAACTAGAAGAGTTGAAAGCGCAAGGATTCGCCCGTGTGCGAATCGATGGAGAATTGAAAAAACTGACCGATTCGATCACGTTGGCTCGTTACGAGCGACACACCATCGAGGTCGTGCTCGACAAGGTGCGTCTGGTGGATGGCAAGAGGGGACGCCTAGCGGAATCGGTCGAGAAAGCTCTCACCATCGCCGATGGGCTCGTTACCATCGTCGACGGCGAGATCGTGAACCTCTACTCAAGTCGATTCGGGTGCCCCTCCTGCTCGATCTCCTTGCCGGAACTGGAACCGAGGTTGTTTTCCTTCAACAGTCCTCAGGGGGCCTGTCCTCGCTGTGATGGACTGGGGCGAAGAAGGTCTCCTTGCGAGCAAACCCTGGTCAAAGATGCCTCGCTATCGATCGACCAAGGGGGGCTGGTTCTACGCCGCCAGGGCAAAAAAATTCGCGGCATCTCGGTGGCTTGGAGTGATCTTGAAAAAGCGGCTGCCCGAGAGCGCATCTCGCTCCAGCGTCCGTGGAAACAATTGACCCCTCGTGCACGTAAGTTGCTGCTGGACGGAGCCGCTTCGGTCAAAGGGAAAAGTGACTGGCCCGGATTAATCCCATTGGTGGAAGCGGCCTACGATCTGCATGGAGGCAAGGAACTGGAGCGGATGATGCCACGCATGATCTGCAAATCGTGTGATGGGAGTCGATTACAGGCGGCCCCCAGAGCGGTCAAATTTAGAGAACATGGAATCGATCAGATCTGTTCGAAAACGGTCGACGAAGCCCGTCAGTTCCTCGCTCAGTTGGAGTTCGACGAGAGGGAGCTGAGCATCGGTCAATCCCTCTTTCCTGAAATCGATGCTCGTCTCCAGTTCCTGCAAAAGGTCGGCCTCGGATATCTGGCCATCGATCGATCCGCGGACACCTTGTCGGGGGGAGAAGCCCAGAGAATTCGATTGGCCAGTCAACTTGGTAGTGGACTTCGTGGAGTTCTGTACGTACTCGACGAACCATCGATTGGACTGCATCCCAGTGATAATCGAACGATGCTCGAGATGCTTCGCGGCTTGAGAGACCTGGGAAACTCCGTGCTGGTGGTGGAGCACGATCGAGAAACGATCGAGAGTGCCGATCACATCATCGATATTGGACCGGGAGCCGGCAAGGAGGGCGGCGAATTGGTGGCCGAGGGATCGGTCAGCGCTGTACGCAAAGTGCGTCGCTCTTTGACTGGGCAGTATCTCTCTGGGAGCAAGAAGATCGCCATTCCTTCGACCCGGCGCTCACCGGGTGGAGCCCTTAAGATTCGCGGTGCCCGCATGCATAATCTGCGAGATTTTGATGTCGAGATTCCGTTGCAATCGCTGGTTTGCGTCACCGGTGCCAGTGGCTCGGGGAAAAGCACCCTCATCCAGGGGATTCTGCAACCGGCTCTGGCGCAGCATCTGGAACTGATGACGGAGCCGCCCGGGGATCACGATGGTGTCGACGGGCTCGACCAAATTGACAAAATGATCCGCATCGACCAGAACCCTATCGGGCGTACTCCTCGTTCCAATCCCGGAACTTACACCAAGGTTTTTGATGACATTCGCGATCTCTTTGCTCGGACTACCGAGGCGCGAGCTCGAGGGTGGAAGAAGGGCCGTTTCTCATTCAACGTCAAGGGTGGCCGATGTGAGGCGTGCGAGGGTGCCGGGGTCAATACCATTCCGATGCAATTCATGGCCGACATCGAGGTCACCTGTGATGAATGTCACGGCACCCGTTTCAATGATGAAACCCGAACGATTCGCTGGCGTGGACATGACGTGGCTCAGGTCCTCGCACTTTCCATCGAAGATGCTTCGAAACTGTTCGAAGACGTGCCTCAGATCGATCGAACCCTCAAAACTCTGCTGGATGTTGGACTTGGATACATCTCGCTGGGGCAACCCAGTACCACTCTGTCGGGAGGGGAAGCTCAACGGGTCAAGTTGGCCACTGAATTGAGGAAGCGGTCGACTGGCACGACATTGTACCTGCTCGACGAACCGACCACCGGATTGCACTTCGCTGATATCGACAACCTGCTCGGTTGTCTTCATCGTCTGGTAGATCGAGGAAATACTGTTGTGATCATCGAGCACTGTCTCGATGTGGTCAAGCAGGCGGACCATGTCATCGATCTGGGTCCCGGTGGAGGCTCGTCGGGGGGCGCGGTGGTGAGTGTCGGCACTCCGGAACAGATTGCACTGGTAGACAGCGCCACCGGTAAAGCACTGGCCGAGGAGATGGGGCAGCGTAAAAGACCCGTTCTTCGCAGCGGCAAGAAACGTGGTTCCGGTGTTGGCGAGCGGAATGATCGCTTCCTGATCGAGGGAGCGAGGCACCACAATCTCAAAGATATCACCGTTGAGATCCCGGCTGGCGAGTTCACGGTCATCACCGGGCCGAGCGGCTCGGGGAAGAGCACGCTCGCTTTCGACATTCTGTTCGCAGAGGGGCAACGTCGATATATTGAAAGTCTGTCGACCTATGCGCGGAGGTTTCTTGGAAGACTCGATCGAGCCGATGTCGATCGAGTCGAGGGGATCGCTCCGGCGATCGCCATCGATCAGAAAAATCGTGGCTCCAGTCCTAGGTCCACTGTGGCCACTTCTACCGAGATCTATGATTACTTGAGGATATTTTTCTCGAGAGCGGGCCAGGCCAGTTGTACGACCTGCCAGACGGAGTTAGAGGCGAATACGCCCGCCTCTGCTAGTCGTGAAATACTTCAACAACGATCAGATCTGGCGACGCTACTGCTGGCTCCGCTTGACCAGCCGTATCCCTCCCTGTCGGAACTGATGAGAGAGGGCTATGCCCGGATTCGTATCGATGGAGTCGTCGAGCGGATCGATGATCTTGAATTGCAGAAACCGCTCGATGCCGGAGCGAAGGTGGAAGTTGTGGTCGATCGATTACGCCCGGTCAAGTCAGGGCGTGCTCGAGTGTCAGAGAGTGTCGAAGAAGCTTACCGGCGAGGTGGAGATCGATTGATCGTCGCCGATGCCGAGGGAATTGAAGTGCAACGGTTCACTCGCCGTCCGTCCTGTCCTCGCGGCCACATGATGCTGCCAGAGGAACTATCCCCGCGTTTGTTCTCTTTCAATCACCATTCGGGAGCCTGTGTGATCTGTTCAGGACTTGGGGTCCAGAAGCAGGTCGATCCCCGCTTGTTGATCACGCATCCAGACAAGCCTCTCTTTGGCGGTGCGATGAAGCATCGACTCGGCTCCTGGATTGGCCGGAAGAGTGGTCGTGTTCGCAAGGTGATCGATGCTGCACTGGAAGCGCATGGATTCGACCCGAAGGGGTCGGTTGAATCGCTCGGTGAAGACGGTTGGTCTGTCATCCTGGATGGTACCGGCGATCTTTCCTATGGGGTTTCCTACAGAACCCGTCGCGGTAGCGGAAGATTGCGTCGGGTGACCGGTTCGACCTGGGAAGGGCTGGTGGAGCGAGTCTCGGTCTGGCATCAGCGAGCCAACTCACCCCGATGGCGTCAGGCGATTGAGGATCATCTGACGGTACTGACCTGTCCTGGTTGTGATGGAGGTCGACTGAAGCCTGAACTACTGGCGGTTCGTATCGGAGGGGAGAACATCTCCGATCTGAGTCGCCGCACCGTCGATCAGGCGATCGAGTTCTTTGATCAACTGGAACTGGAAGGCTACCGCAAGGAAGTCGCAGACCAGGTGAAACTGGAAGTGGCGAGCCGTCTTTCCTTCCTCAAAAAAGTCGGACTGGGCTACCTGGCACTGGACCGTGCGACGGAGACCTTATCCGGTGGTGAGTCGCAGCGAATCCGTCTCGCCACCCAGATCGGTAATCAGCTGGTCGGAGTGCTCTACGTTCTGGATGAGCCGACCGTCGGTCTTCATCCGCGGGATGTCGATCGATTGCTCGGTTCACTCGAGGAACTGAGGGACCAGGGCAATACCCTGGTGGTC
Source organism: Planctomycetota bacterium (assembly GCA_028825265.1). GTDB lineage: Bacteria > Planctomycetota > UBA8108 > UBA1146 > UBA1146 > QNYK01. The sequence goes on along the minus strand of JAPKAM010000006.1, from coordinate 51,009 downwards.
GTCGAGCACGATGATCGGACGATACGACGCAGTGACCATGTCATCGATCTGGGACCCGGAGCCGGCGTGCTGGGAGGTGAGGTGATGGCCGAGGGGACCCCCGATCAGATCATGGCGATGGAGAAGTCTCCTACAGGGCGCTATCTGTCGGGGCGAGAACAGGTTGCCGAGATCGGAGAGCGCCGGGCGGGGGACGGGGGCGAGATTCGTATTCTCGGTGCCACTGCCCACAACTTGAAGAATCTGAATGTGTCGATTCCGACCGGCATGTTGACCTGCGTTACAGGTGTCAGCGGGTCCGGAAAATCGACCCTGGTGATGGATATTCTGGCACGAGAACTGGCCACTCGATTGGCCGGGGCTCGACCCGCCAGTGCTGCCCATCAAGAGATTGAGGGAGAGACCGTCTTCGACGGGCTGGGCGTGATCGACCAGCAGCCGATCGGCAGGACTCCTTCTTCCAATGCCGCGACCTATACTGGAGTCATGGCACCAATCCGGGCGTTGTTCGCACGGACCACCCTGGCCAGGATGCGTGGCTGGGGACCGGGACGCTTTTCCTTCAACATCGCAGGGGGTCGATGCGAAACCTGCGAGGGCAAGGGCGGGATTCTTATCGAGATGCACTTCCTCAGTGATGTGTGGGTGCAATGTGAGGTGTGCAAGGGCCGCCGTTACGAGAAGGAGACGCTGGAAGCTCGCTGGAAAGGCAACAACATCTCTGAGGTGCTCGAGATGGATGTCTGCAAGGCGCGTGAGATGTTCGAGGACATTCCCGCAATCTCGACGATGCTGAAGGCCCTGGACGATGTCGGACTCGGATACCTGTCCCTTGGACAACCCGCCACGACCCTTTCCGGCGGAGAAGCGCAGCGTGTCAAGTTGGCTGCAGAACTGGGACGCAGAAGCCGGGGACGGCGCATCTATATCCTCGACGAACCCACCACTGGACTACACTTCGGAGATGTTCGGCTACTGGTGAAGATGTTGCAACGGCTGGTCGATCGGGGAGACACGGTGGTGGTGATTGAACACGACCTGGATCTCATCGCGGCGGCGGACCATGTCATCGATCTGGGGCCAGAAGGTGGAGACGCAGGAGGTCGAGTGGTGGTCGAGGGCACTCCTGAAAAAGTGTCTCGATCGCGTAGCAGTTATACCGGCAAGGTGCTCAAGGAACTGCTGGCTAGACGCAAGGTTGCGATCTCCGGGAAACCCGGTCGGAACAGTTAACGAGGCACCGCGAGTTCACGGGTGTGCCTCAGAAGACTCTCCTCTAGTTGCGCCTGCTGATCGAGGCGGTCGCCGAGTGTCTGCATGGCATTGCCGAGGAACTGGATGACTTCCCGGTCCTCACCACGTCGATTGAGTAGATCGCGGACCTGTTCGGTGGCTCTACGTACTTCGAGCGCACCCTCTGCGTATCGATTTGCGCTCTCATGAAGAGCGATGAATGCGCTCTCTCGATCTCCGGGTGACTTGAGGATTCTCCACGGCCTGCGGCGAAGATCGGAGGCGAGTCCATGAAGGTCTTCGCTGGTGGACTGAATATTTTCAACCGAGGCACGTAATGGAGCGCGATTTTCATGGAGAATCTGATCGATACTCCTCAGCACCGTCTCTCCTTTGCGTCCGAGTTGAACGATCGATTCTGCCGCTTCAGGAATCGATCGAACATGGGCGCGTAGTTCCAGCAAGATCTCTTCGGCCTGTTGCAAGCTGGAGAGGATCGGACTGCGTCCATCCCGGATCAGGATGCGCATCTCCTCGGCGGTATCTCTGACACTGTGTCCAGCATCTCCCATCGATCGAAGAGTTTCCTGAAGACTGCCATTGCCGGCGAGTAGATCGGTCAGATTCGCCATCGACTCTGCTGCGCGGCGCAGTGAATGTATTCCCTGGAGCTGCTCGCGATCAAGATTTCCGATGGGGTCAAGATCGATTTGCAGGGTCGCACCGTCGGTCATGGATAGGCCGGTTCCCGGGACGATGTCGATGGTTGCCCGAGAGCCTCCACGAAGAGATATAGAACTATCCGAGGTGATGAATGGGAGAATCTCCGGGTCCATCTGGCAGTGGATAACCGGGTGTGCCGACTGCAGGCTCTCGGCCCGCGCTATGTTGCTGGCCTCGCTGGTGCGGAGCGAAACGGACACCACCCTGCCGACCGGGACACCTCGAAAGGAGACCTGGCTGGAGGGCTGCAGCGATCCTGCATGGGGTAATTGGATGTACAGAAAACCGTTGCCGGTGGGGGAATTATAGGATTTGATCCCAGGCAAAATCAGCACTACCAGTGCCAGGCATCCGGTCACCGCAAGGCGAGTGAACCATTTCAATCGGGTACTGATTTCGTGATTCATGAGGACACTCCCGTCGGACCGGAACGAGACCTTTCGCACCATCACGTCATCGTGGTGGCGACAGGGGGCTCGCTCTTCTCTCTCATCGGTCGGCAGCGTTCCAAACTTCACATTATTTTGGAAATCAGAGCGATCGATCGAATCATGGGGAAGGGTGGGAGGCCTGGGAGAGACGTTTCCACCACTGCTGGTGGTCAGCGACGGCATATCGGCGATCGCGGGGGGGTGCCAGGTAATCATAGCTGGGTGCGGTATTTATTCGGTCGCCGGCCAACTTCAAGATGGTGGAACGGGCGTTGAGGCGCACCCACTTGTCCGGATCATTGAGCAATGGAAACAACAGCGGGGCGAGATTACGGTCAAGAGTACCGGAGATGGCATGGATAGTCTGAGTCCTCGTCACCGGTTCCTCGGAAGCGAGGCCAGCCCAGGGGCCCTGACCTGAAACCTTGTGACTGGGCACCTGACAGGAACCGAGCAGCAGTAAGCCGCCGATCAGCGGAAGCCACATTAAGAATCGACTCGAAGGGAGGGAAGAGATTGGCGCTGACATCAAAATGGATTCCTTTCTGGTAGCGAGGATCAGCCTCGAACTGGAAGACGCGATGGGTCACTGCAGATCCGGTTCGGCGGACTCAGAGGAGCATCCTCAAGAAGATGTGGGTCCAGGTCAAGATACCGGTCGGGCGGTCGAGGTGGAGCATCCGGCGTGGAGGTGCTAGTCTCCGGTTCAATTCGGTGGAGGAGAGGATCTGACAGTGAAGCCTCATGATTGCGACTTCTTGGTGGTGGGAGCCGGTTCCACCGGTCTTGCCCTAGTCGATCACTTGCTCCGCCGAGAAGTGGGGTCGGTGACGCTGATCGACTCCCTCGATTCTCCACAGGCCGGTCCGACCGGAACCCGGCTGCCGTTACTGGCTCCGGATTTGTCGGGTTCAGGACCCGCTGTACACCGAGCACGAGAATTGTACGAGGGGTGGTCCGACTGGATCGAGATCGACCCCGAACTCCGTCGTTGTGGAGTATTGCTGCCCAAATCAGATCGAGCGATCGAGGCCAGCGGAAGGGTGCCACTGCAAGGTGTCGATTGTGCTCGACGCTGGTCATCGCTGCATCCCGATGGTCCGACCTGTTTGCACGATAAATCCGCAGCAACCGTCGATCCGATCCTGGTCGCCTCGGCACTGATGTGGAGAATTCGGAAGGCTGGGGGCAATTTCTTCCCGACCACCACTTTGAACTCGCTGGTGGAAACGACTGACGGAGTTGAATTCACCGCAGGAATTCGAGCGGGAACGGCTTCGCATGTTTTCCTATGTGCCGGTACCGATTCGCTTCACTGGCTCGATCGTTTGGGGGTTCGTCACCATTTCGTTCAAGAAAAGGTGTCGACCTTTACCATCGAATTGTCCGATGAACTGCCACCCATCATCTACTGGGCCGAGGATCGGGCACTGCTCTTTGACCGGGGTGATGGACTTCACGATCTTCAGTTGATCGGTCGATTCGGAAATTCCAATGAGACGTTCCCCTCGGTGGATTGGGATGGCTACGCCAAATTTCGACAAAAGTGGAAGTTCTGGATTCCCCAGATCGATGAAGCCGAATCGTTGAAGGCGAGCGCCAGGACGCAGATTTCTTGCGTCGATGCCGTTTCGACCACTGCCAGTGCTGGAGGTAGGATCATCTTTCCTGGCGCCTGCGGTGAGTTTTCCCCGCTGCTATTCCCAGCACTCGCCGAGTTCGCGGTCGAGAGTCACCTCGAAGGTAGCGCAGGTGGCTTGCTTGAGGATCTTCGCTGATGGCGGAGATGTCCCCAGAAACTGGCGACTGGACCTGGATCGATGGTCAGGTGATGCCTACTCGAGAGGCCCGCATCAGTGTGCTCGATCGAGGATTTCTATACGGTGATACTGTCTTCGAGACTGTGCGGACCGTCGATGGTCGTGGTCTATTTCTGGACCAACATCTGGTGCGACTTCGCAACTCACTGGCGAGAATGGGAATCGATTTCTCCTTTGAAGATCAGTGGATCGAGCAGCTGATCGAGCAACTGATCGAGCGGCAGGTCAACGCGACCGATGTGGTCCTTCGCATCACTGTATCGCGGGGAGATCGTCTCGATGGAGCCCTCGATGGGTTCGGCTGTCAGCCGAAACTGGTCCTGCTGAGTTCACCCATTTCGACCAATATTGCGTCGAAACCCCTGGAATTGATTGTCTCCAGCCATCAAAAAACACCTCCCGAGGTCATCGACCCGACCGTCAAAAGTGGCAATTACCTGAGTGCCATTCGGGCCAGAGATGAAGCGAGAGTTCGCGGAGCCGACGATGCGGTGCTGCTGTCGCCGGATGGAGTGATCACGGAATTGACCTCCGCCAACCTGTTCTGGGTCATCGACCAGACCGTCTTTACCTGCGACGGGGACCTGGTCTTGAATGGGATTACACGATCGATCGCCCTCCAGTTACTGAAGGAGCATGGCATCGAGGTGAGAGAGGGGCGCTTCCGTGCAATCGAATTGAAGCGTGCCGACGAAGCCTTCGCCACCTCTTCGATTCAGGGGATCAGAGCCATCGGAAGTGTCGACGGAAGAGCACTGGCCAGCACCGATCCCGCTTCCATCTGTCAGGATCTGATCGGGAAATACCTGCAGTACTGTCGACACGTGATGAACGGAACGACCCGATGAGCCTTCCGATCTGGCAACCCGACCGAGAACAAGTGACTCACACCCATGTCGCCCGATTGATGCAATCGGTGGGGATGCCGATCGATCCCGATGATCTCCAGGGGTCGGTGCGGAAATTTATCAGTTGGAGCCAACAGCAGCCAGAAGCCTTCTGGCCCGCAGTGCTGGATGACTTGGGAGTGGTCTGGTCCCGACCCTATCAGCAGGTGGTCGATCTTTCCGCTGGCCCTGAGTGGGCCGATTGGTTTCCCGGCGGGGAGACCAATATCGTGCTCAATGCGGTCGATATTCCAGCGGCAGAGATCCCCGACCAACTGGCGTTGGTGGCGGAGCAAGAGAGTGGAGAATCGAGACGCTGGACCTTCGAGGAGGTCTCTCTTGAGATCGATCGGCTGGCCCAACTACTGGTCGGACTCGGAGTGCAGCGTGGAGATCGGGTGGCTTGTCTGATGCCGATGGTCGGTGAGGTGGTCTTCGCGATGCTGGCCACGATGAAGGTGGGGGCGATTTTTATCCCCATCTTCAGTGGATATGCGCCTCCATCGGTTCGAGAACGGTTGGTGGATTCGTCAGCGAAGATCCTCTTCACCGCGGATATCGGGAATCGCCGCGGCAAACAGTTCTCACTCAAGAGCCAGGCTGATCTTGCCGTCGATGGTCTCGAGACGCTGGAACACCAGATCGTCTTACGGCGCTCCGATGGGAGCGCGCCGATGACCTCTGGGAGGGATCTGTGGTGGCAAGATACAGTCGACCCACTCGATGGAGACGCAGCCACCGAGATGATGGCGGCGATGGCTCCCGCACTGATGATTTACACTAGCGGTACTACTGGAAAACCGAAGGGGACCATCCATACCCACGCCGGCTGCATCGCCCAAATGGGCAAGGAGTTGCGATACAACTTCGACGTGCACCAAGATCGTGATCTGTTCTGGTGGTTCTCCGACATCGGCTGGATGATGGGGCCCTGGCAGATCATCGGCTGTTGGTTGAACCGGGTTCCCTTCGTCGTATTCGAGGGGGCCCCCGATTACCCAGGACCGGACCGCGTGTGGCAGGTGGTGGAGCACCATCGAGTGACCCACCTCGGCATCAGTCCAACCGCAATTCGGCTACTGATGCGCTCTGGCGATGAACCCGTTCAGAAGTACCCGATGGAATCGTTGAGGATGCTCGGATCGACGGGCGAACCTTGGGATCCTGAAAGTTATCGCTGGTACTTTGATCGAGTCGGCCAGAAAAAGCTCCCCATCATCAACATTTCCGGCGGCACCGACATCGTCGGTTGTTTCATGGCACCTCTGCCGGTTTTGCCGATCGGTGAGACTTCGCTCCAGTCTCCTGGACTCGGCATGGATATTGATGTCTTTGATGAAGATGGGCACTCCGTCCAGGGTGAAGTTGGCTACTTGGTGTGCAAAAGTCCCGCACCCTCGATGACTCGATCTCTCTGGAATGCCGATGAAAAGTACCTGGAAACCTACTGGTCTCGTTTTGCTGGGATCTGGAATCATGGCGACTGGGCGATGGTCGATGATGACGGCGATTGGTTTCTGTTCGGGCGAGCCGATGACACCCTCAACATCGCCGGGCGTCGTGTCGGCCCCGGCGAGATCGAATCCGCCTTGATCGAGCACCCGGCAGTGAGCGAGGCGGCCGCCATCGGGGTCCCGCATGACTTGAAGGGGACCGAACTGGTCTGCTTCGTGGTGCTGCATCCAAAGACGGTGGAAGATGAGATTCTCCGCCAGCAACTGGTCGATCAGGTGGTCCATGCGCTGGGGAAAGTGGATCGACCTGGTGCCATCTACTTCGTCGATGACCTGCCCAGGACGCGCAGTGCCAAGATTGTTCGCCGGTTGATCAGGGCACGGCATCTGGGACAGAAGGATGCGTTAGATTTGACCAGCATTGCAAATCCTGAGGCGCTCGAAGCGATCGGCAATTGCCGCTAGTGCTTTTGCGCTGGTCTCGCAGTCAAAGGCCTGGCGCCCACCTCATTGCGCCACTTCAACAGCATCTGATGGAGTCGTTTCAACTGTTGCGGATGCTGTTTATTTTGCACGGCCGTTTCGCCTGGGTCCTTGCCGAGGTTGTACAACTCGAGCTGCTGATTCTCGAGATTTTCAATCAGTTTCCAGTCCCCGTCGATGACCGCGGACGAAGGGGATCCTCCCTGGTTTCCATAGTGTGGATAGTGCCAGAAGAGCGGATTTACCCGACTCGGATCCACTCCCGCCAGAGATTTCCTGAAGGAATGCCCATCCGGTGACCAGCCCTGGGGAGCCTCCAGTCCCGTCAACGCCAGTAAAGTGGGGGCTAGATCGGTGCTCTGAATCGGACGGTCCACTTGTCGTCCTTTGCCGACGATCCCCGGACCTCTGGCGAACCAGGGCACACGGATTCCGCCCTCATAGATCCAGCCCTTGCCACCTCTCAGAGGCCAGTTACTGGTGGGGTGCCCTTCCGAGGTACTAAGGCCGCCATTGTCGGAGGTCAACATCACGATGGTGTTGTCCGCCAGGCCGAGTCGTTCGAGCGCCGTGAGTACCCGACCGACCGCTGCATCCATCGCTTCAACCATCCCCGCGTAAACTGCATGTTGCTGGACCAGGCGAACCTTACGGGTCCCCTCCATGCCCCATTTCTCTTGCAGTCCCAGTCGCTTCTTTTTTTGTTGATACTTATCCCTCAGATCGGCACGGGCGATCAGCGGGGTGTGAACCGAGTAGAAGGAGAGCACCGCGAGGAACGGTTGGCTTCGATGCGCCTCGATGAACTCGATGGTCTCGGAAGCGAGCCGATCGGGCAGGTGCTCTCCATCCGGGCCATCGGGAAGTCGTGGATTGCCGTAGGGGGAGAAGTACTTCTTGCCACCGTAGGGACCACCTCGCGTCCAGCCTCCCCGATTGAAGTGGTAACCCTGTTGCTCAGGCCAGAATCCGTCGGGACCGAGATGCCATTTTCCGGCGTAGAAGGTCGCATACCCGTGCGGGGAGAAGAGTTCTGCAAGGGTCCACTGATCCAGCGGCAGTCGATCCTCGTAGGGAGCCGGTAGGTAGGCGGTGTTGCGCTTCCAGCGATCGGGTCCTGCTGCGCCGAAGTAGTCGGTGGTGGCGAGGCGTGCCGGATGAACACCGGTCTGTAGACTCACCCGGGTCGGACTACAAACGGGACAGGCGGCATAAGCTCGACTGAATCGAACGCTGTCGGCGGCCCATCGATCGATGGAAGGAGTTTCATAAAATGAACTTCCTGTGACACCAAGATCGTTCCATCCCAGATCATCGACCACGATGACCAGGATCGATGGAGGTACCGCATCCACTCTTTCTTGTAACGATTCTGACGATGTGGTGAGAGCCACAAGAAGCAGCAGGGATGGGAAAGGAATCAGGAGTCCGCCTTCTTCGAGAGGCCCAGGTACGCCCGCGGGTCTGCGGCATCGCGCAGTCCATCTCCGAGGAAGTTGTAAGCGAGCACCGCCAGGAAGATGAAGAAACCAGGTGTGATCAGCCAGGGGCTGTATTTCAGCACCTCGGAGACGTTGCAATCCTTCAACAGCAATCCCCAGGAAGAATCGGGTTCGGTGATGCCGAATCCGAGGAAGGAAAGAGCCACCTCGCCAAGGATGTAATAGGGGACATAGAGGGTCGCGGTGACGATCACAACGGAGGCGGTGTTGGGTAACAGGTGACGAAGGATGACCCGTGCCGATGAACCACCAAGCGCCTTGGCGGCGAGAGCGTATTCACTTTCTCGAAGACTGAGAACCATACCGCGGATCATCCGTCCGGTGCTGGCCCAGCCCACGATGGCGAGAATGGCGACGATCATCAAATAGGTCTGACGGGGAGACAACTCGTCCGGAATGGCGTATCGAAGGGTCAGAATCAGGTACAAACCTGGAATCGCCAGCAGCAACTCGACCAGTCGCATCAGCCAGAAATCGACCTGTCCGCCGAAGTATCCGGCAATCCCACCGATCATCAGTCCGATGCTGATGCTGATCAGGATGCCGATCAGGCCGACCGAGAGAGACACCTGCCCGCCGTAGAGGATGCGGGTCCACAGGTCGCGACCAAGGATATCGGTTCCAAACAAGAAGAGGCCGGTGTGCAGGTTCGCCTGTTCCGTTGGTAGGTCTTCGGCGGCCAATCCCATCAGATGAGTCATACCAGCGATGGGGAAGAAGCCACACAGGCTGAACAGTTCGTGAGATTCTTGCCGTTGTACGAAGAAACGAATCGGTATCGAGATCGATCGATCTTCTGCCAACAGGAATTCGGATTCGCCGTATTCGTCCCACGACTGGAACTCCCTGAGGGGGTGGACATGGGGACGCAAAGTGAACTGGCCGTCGCTGTCATGGAAATGGATCCCGCCATCAAACCAGTTCCACTTGCGTTCATAATTGGGGAGGATGATTTCATTGTCGTATTCATCCACATCGATCACTTCATAAATCTTATCGATGGTGAAACTACCCAGCAGCATCGGTCCATACTTGACGGTGTACTTGTTGGTTTCGTTGCTGCCGTAGGGGGCGATGAAGCCTCCGAAACAGCTGAGGGTGTAGAGCACCAATAGGATGATCGCGCCAATCATCGCCAGCCGATTTTTCCTCAATCGGTGCCACAGCATCGACCACGGACCTCGTGGAGGCGGAAGCGTGTTTTCAGGTGAATCGAGACTCATCAGGAGAGCCTCACCCTCGGGTCAACCAGCGCCAGCAAGAGGTCGGCGACCAGGTTGCCGAAGACCAGCAAGAGGGTCGAGATCAGCACGCTGGCCAGCACCAAGGGTTCATCCTTGGCAGAGATCGCTTCGAACACCAGTCGCCCGAGACCGGGCCAGTTCATGACGATCTCGACCAGCAGGCTACCGCTGAGGAGACTGGCCAGAGAATAGCCAAACATCGTCACCAGCGGATTCATCGCATTCCTGAAGGCGTGCTTGAACAGGACTCCATGCTGCGACACCCCCTTGGCACGAGCGGTTCTGACGTAGTCCTGACCCAACGCTTCGATCATGTTGCCGCGGGCCTGTCGCATGTATCCGGCCATCGCCGAAGTCCCCAGAACCATTGCTGGCAAGAACAGGTGGTGCAGGCGGTCGGTCAACTTCCCCCAGAATCCAAACAGGTGATAATCGAGTGATCTCATGTCTCCGATGGGGAACAGGCCGCTGTAGGTGGCAAACAGCACCGCCAGTAACGCAGAGAATACGGTCGGCACCGAAAGTCCGATGAAGGCAAAAATTCCGGCAGTGTGATCGATCGGAGAATTGGGTTTCACAGCCGCGTAGATTCCCAGCGGCACGCCCAGTCCGTAGGCGATGGCCAGTGCTGCCACGGACAGGGTCAGGGTGTTCCACAAGCGTTCAGCAATGATGCCAAAGACCGGACGATTGAACTTGTAGGAGCGCCCGAAATCTCCATTTAGCGCATTGCGGAACCAAGTGAAGAACCCTTCGATGGGACCGACCTTACGGTATACCACGCCCTCGTCATCGCATTGATAACGGGTCGCTCCGACCTGGAAATTGAGCAGGTTACGGCTGGCGAGTCGCTGTTCGACGATGATCCCATCGCGCAAGATGGTTGGAGTCTTCTGTCCGTCATCACGAAAAGCCCAGGTCGCTCCATCTTCGGAGAATTCTCCCAGTTGCTGTAGTTGCTTTGGAGCCAGTCGAGCCAGTAATCCTGCCGATTCCTTCTGCCGAAGGACCTCCGTCAGTGAACGTGCCGGGTCTGCTTCTTGTTGGCTGTAGAAGTCACCCGGCGCTGTTTTGAGCAGCAGGAAGGTGAGCAGGGAGACCACCAGTACCAACGGTGGAATCGAAAGCAACCGACGGATGGTAAAGGTCAGCAAGGGAGGTGCTCCATCTTCACTGTTTGATCCACAGCGTCTCGAGATTCCAGGTCAATTGAGGGCGTAACAGGCTCGGCCAGAGGTTGCCAAGACGGTCCTTCATGACCGTGCAGTAGGAGTTGGCCGCGATCAGGTACAGCATGGGAATGTGCTGTCCCATCAGATCCTGAATCTCGTCGTAATAAGTCTTGCGGACGGTGTCATCGAGTTCCTCGTCCATCTTCGCCATCAAATGATCGATGCGTGCTTCCCAGTCGGTCGCGGGTCTCGCTTGTTGAGGGTACCAGGCGTGAAGACGTCCACTGGAAAGTGTGATGTTCTTGCCGTTGGAGGGGTCAGGCGGAACGCCCGATCCCCATCCCAGTAGGATCATGTCCCACTTGTGGCTGTCTCTCAGGCTGGTGACCAGATCATTGAAGATCTGAGGTTTGAAATTGACCTTGATCCCTACCTTCTTGAGATCCTGGGCGATCATGTTTCCGATCTGCTGACGAAGGTTGTTCTCGACATTGGTGTTGAGAGTGAACCGGATGGGGCGACCCTGATCATCTTCGCGAATCCCATCGCCATCTTTGTCTTTCCAGCCCAATCCATCGAGGTAGCGATTGGCAATCTCCACCGAGTGGGGGTAGGTCGAGACTCCTGGATGAAACCAGGAACGATTGCCGGGAGTGACTGAGGACCAGATGGCGGTGGCTCGCCCCTGGAAGGCGGTCCGCTTGATGCCATCTCGGTCGATGGCGTGATTGACCGCCTTGCGAAAATCCAGTTGATGGAACCAATATGATTTTTCCTCGTCGACGTACGGGACTCCGGTTTCCGGATTCTTTCCTGGATGCAGATTGAAGCAGATCCAGTTGGTATTGAGGCTGACGCCGAGACGAATCAGATCCGCGGTGCCCGCTTTTTCCATCGCAACCGCTTCACGGTAGTGATCCGCGGGGAGATCCATAAAGATGTCGAGTTCACCCGCCTCAAACTTTTGCCACTGCAAGTTGAGATCCTTGACCAGCAAGATCACGATTTCATCGATGTAGGGCAGCCGCTGGTTGCGAATGTCCTTCTTCCAGTAGTGAGGATTACGCTGGTAGACGATTTTTTCCGCGGGGATATATTCTTTTAGGACAAAGGGACCACTACCGACCAGTAGTTCCGGCGGGGAGTTAGACGTCATCTGCTGCAGGATGGTCGGGTTTTGCTCCTGCAGGTGGTCCTTCCACAGGTGTTTCGGGATGATGCTGACCGCTCCGAGGTGAGTCAGGAATTGCGAATCGATCCGTGCCAGGGTGAAGATCACCGCGTTTCGATCGTGATCGACACTGACCTGCGGCAGAGCACCGGTTTCCGGATGTTTGAATCCATCCCGAATACTGGTGGCGATCTGCTCGTGAAAGACGGCCTGAAAAGAAAACTCTACATCATCGACTGTCAGAGGCGTTCCATCACTCCATAGGATTCCTTCACGCAGAAAGAAGGTCCAGGTGAGATGATCTTCCGACACTTGCCACGACTTGGCCAGTTCCGGTGAAGTGTGCCAGCTTCCATTGTTGTAGCTGACCAGACCCGAGAAGACCAAGGTACGGATTTCTTGATCGGTGGCCCCCTTCGGTTCGACCGGATTGAAGGTCTCGACTTCCCCGAGGATGGCGTAGACGAAACGTCCACCGTAGGTGCCAGTACGATTCTCGATGATGGCATCATCCGGCGCTTCCCCGACAAAGGGAGGGGAAGGGGTGCCGATCGGAATCGTCGGATCTGGAAGCGGCTCTGGCAACTTGGTGGTACGCCGGATGCGAGTGCGCCGCGGTAGCGGATCATCGTCCGATGCCGCATCGATGCTCGCGATGGCTGGCGAAGACTGGACTGGTTCTGACGGCTGGGCAGCCAACGGGCTCGGTACAGAAAAGCACACCAACCCGCTGAAGATGACCCTCGCCAGTAGATTCCAGTGTACAGCGCTGGAGTGTAAGGCACTGGAGGTGTGTGAAGCGATCTGGCTCATGAGTCCTCTTCCTGGTCGTGAGGTGAGATTTCCTGGTCGAGGGGTGAGATCGAATCCAGTGGTCGATCGCAGGGGGCCTTCCAAGGTCAAGGTCGTCAATAAGTTACATCGCCCGGGAGGATGCGGCAATCCGCTCTGGAACAGATCATCTTCCGTTGGCAGCGGTGCAATTCAGGGGCGTGTGGTGGCTCCTGATCGAAGGGGCGCAGTGTTCGCCCGTCAGGTGGGCTCGAACTGGTGGACCAATTCGGATACTGTGCCGACTTCTGCGGGTGAAGTTGTCGATCTCGAGGAGAACAAGGGGGTGCTTCGCATGTTCAATTCCATCATCGATCGAGTGGTGCGTTCAAGTTGGATCGTACTGGTCATCTCGATCTGCGGATGCACACCCGGGTCGAATGAACTGGTCAGTGTCCAGGCGCCGGACCCCGGCGGGATCTTTCGCATCCCGTTGATGACCAGCCCGCCGGATCTGGATCCGATTCTGGTCTCCGACACCACTTCCGATGGGGTCTCCTCGAAGATCTTCAATACACTGCTCGATTATGATCCCGATCTGAAACTGGAACCGTGTCTGGCGCTCTCGATGCCGACCATTTCCAGCGATGGAATCCGCTACGATTTCACCCTTCGTGAAGGGGTTCGATTCAGCAATGGTCGAGCGGTCACTGCCGCTGATTTCAAGTACAGCCTGCAACGACTCGCCTCGGTCAGATCGAAGCGATCGAATTTGGTCGAGCCGATCGTAGGGGCCACGGAGGCGATCGAGAGTGCGCGCAAGGACTCTTCCATTGGTTCTCCTGAGATCTCCGGCATCGAGGTGATGGGAGATCGACAGTTACGCATCACCTTGAAGCAAGCTCATTCACCCTTCATCTACAACCTTGCGATGGTCAATACTGCGGTGGTCCCCCGAGAAGTGGTTGAGCAATATGGCGATGGATTTTCCAGACAGCCGGTGGGAACCGGTCCCTTCATCCTAAAAAAATGGAAGGAAGGGACTTCCTTGAGCTTGGAGGCGAATGCCGATTACTTTGAAGGGGCTCCGAAACTTGCGGGAATTCACTATCGGGTGATTCCTGAACCGCTGGCACAACTGGAAGAGTACAAGGCGGGCAACTTCGATGTGCTGGCGGTCACTCAGGGGATTTACCCGGAGTGGATCCAATCGAAACGAGCCGATGAAGTCAAGAGTTGGCCATCGCTGGCAGTTCAGTACTACGGTTTCAACCTGAAGAAGGAAGGGTCGCCCTACGCCGGTAATTCCGACTCTGCACGTAAGTTGCGCGAGGCGGTCAACCTGTCCGTCGATCGCAAATTTCTCGGTGACGTGCTGCTGGAGGGGCGATTTTACCCCGCCAACGGAATCCTGCCGCCGGGGATCCTGGGTCATGATGCTAATCGGCCCGCCTACGCACACAACCCCGAGCGCGCTGGTGTGCTGCTGGCGGAAGCGGGTTATCCCGGGGGGGAAGGTTTGCCGCAGGTCGAGTTGTGGTTCAACTCCCAGGGAGACAACTCGAAGATCGCGCAGGCTGTACAACAGGATCTGAAGAATGTGGGAATCCCCATTCATTTGAAGATGCTCGACTGGGGAGCGTTCATCGATGCGACCGATTCGGGGGAACCGCCCTTCTTCCGCCTCGGCTGGGTGGCGGATTACCCCGATCCCGAGAACTTTCTGACCTTTCTTTTCCATAGCAAAAACCAGGGCCCCAATGGCAACGTCTCCTTTTACGAGGATGAGTTGGTCGACGCATTGCTCGACCAATCCAACCTGATGACCGACATGGATCAGCGAATCCGGGTGCTGCAGCAGGCGGAGAAGAAAATCCTCGCCGACACTCCTTGGCTGGTGCTACTGTTTGGTCGGGAGACGATATTACTGAAGCCATACGTCAAGAATTTCAATCCCACCGGAATGTGCGACGATGTACAGGGCAATCATGTACGCTGGCATCTGGTCGAGATCGACACTGTCGGCGTGCAATAACGGGGTTTCTTGCTCTCATACACCATCCGAAGACTACTGGAGGCGATCCCTGTCATCTTGCTGGTGACGCTGATCGTATTCCTTCTCAATGCGGCGATTCCGGGAGATCCAGGTCGAATCCGTATGGGTCAGCGGGCCGATGCTGCAGAGGTTTATGCCTACAATGAAACTCGAGGGTACAACGACTCGCTGCCGGTTCAGTACGGCCGCTATCTGTGGCGGTTGTTCTACGATTTCGACCTGGGAGTCTCCGATGTCAAGTCGGGTTTAAGTGTCAACGAGATTCTCGGTGAGTCATTTCTGGTGACACTGCGCCTGGCTCTTCTGTCGATCACGGTGGCTTTGGTGGTCGGCATCGGAGCGGGCATCTTGTCTGCGGTCAAGAGCCGAACCATCATCGATTACGTATCGATGTTGTTCGCCATCATCGGCGTCTCGATGCCGGTCTTCTGGCTCGGAATCCTGATGATCATCTATGTCGCCGAACCGCTCGGGCTACCGAGAACCGGATTCGATGATTCCAGTTTCCTGACGATGCTCCGCTCACTGGCGATGCCCGCGGCGGCGCTGGGAATGCTCTCTTCTGCGACCATCGCGCGACTCAGTCGATCGGCGATGCTCGATGTTCTGACCCAGGACTACATCCGCACCGCACGCTCGAAGGGTCTCAGTGAAAAGATCGTCATCTTGAAGCATGCCCTGAAAAATGCTGCGATCCCCATCGTTACTGTGGTGGGGAATTCCTTCGGTTATCTGTTGGTCGGGGCCGTGTTGACCGAGACCGTCTTTGCCTTGCCTGGTCTGGGGCGTGAAGTGGTCGAGGCGATCAAGCAACGCGATCGCGAACTGGTCACCGGGGGAATCCTGCTGATGTCTTTCGTCTTTATCGGGGTCAATCTGTTGGTCGACCTCTCTTACGCCTGGTTCGATCCGAGGGTGCGTGATGACCGCAGTTAAGCAGGGGAAATCTCCCACGAAGATGGCGTTCAAGCGTCTTCGGAAAAACCGACTGGCGATGCTCGGTGCGGCGGTGGTGATGGTGGTCACACTACTGGCCCTCTTCCCATCCTGGATGGTGCCCTCGCACACCGATGGATCGGGACCCTACGAATTTGCCGAGCAGTTTCGATCCGCCACTGAATACCAGAAACCGCCTGGTACTGCAGGGCATCCACTGGGAACCGATGAGCTGGGTCGTGATGTGTGGACCCGGATCGTTTACGGAGCCGGAATCTCGCTTCGGGTGGGACTGGTCGGCACACTTGTGGCTCTGTTGATCGGGTTGGTGATGGGAAGTGTGGCAGGATTTCGCGGTGGGCACATCGACACTGTGATCTCCCGTCTGACCGATACCTTCTTCGCATTCCCGAGCCTGTTGTTGACCATCGGTATCCTCGCAGTCTTCGAGAAACCGAACGAGTACGTGATCTTCGCCGCACTGGGTCTGGTCGGCTGGCCCGGGGTCGCCCGCATTGTTCGCGCACAGGTGATTTCCCTGCGCGGGAGTGAGTTTGTACTGGGAGCTCGAGCGTTGGGACAGAGTGACACTCGGATCCTAATCGGACATGTATTGCCCAACTGTCTCGGCCCGGTGGTGGTGATGTCGACTCTGATGATTGCAGGAAATATCTTGGCCGAAGCCGGGCTGTCATTTCTCGGAATTGGATTGCCGCCACCGTCCCCTTCGTGGGGACGAATGCTGGTCGATTCGAAGGAGTACTGGGTCAAGATGCCTTGGATGGGGATGTTCCCAGGCCTCGCCATCATGATCACCGTACTTGGTTTCAACCTGCTGGGGGACGGCCTTCGCGACGCCTTCGATCCAAAGATGAAGGACTGACGTTCCGCCACTCTCGCTGCTCAGCGCTGTTGCTTTGGATCGAGCGCGGTTCGCAAGGCATCTCCGACGATGTTGAGGGACAGTAGCGTCATTGCCAGCGCCAACGATGGAAACAGAACCATCCACCAAGCGGTGCGCACCGGGTTCAGTACCTCGAACGCATCGCGGGCGAGGGTTCCCCAAGAAACTTCCGGAGCCTGCACTCCCAGTCCGAGGAACGACAGAAAAGCCTCGAACAACAGCACCCGTGGAATGATGAGGGTGACCGTGACCAGGATCGTGGGCACCAGATTGGGTAACACCTGTCGCCACAGCAGGCGGCGGGGGGGTGTTCCCAGTGCGGTGGCGGCCAGCGCCCATTCCCTGCGGATCAACGATCGGGTTTCTCCACGGACGACCCGTGCCATCGGAGTCCAGTAGACCACTCCCAAGATGATGAAGAAGAGTGCCAGTCCACCGCCGGCGTGAACCCAGGCGCTATTACGGGCAACGCTCGCCAGCAAGATCACCAGGAACACCAGTGGAATCGAGTCGATCAGGTCGACGAAACGCATCATCCAGTGATCACGAGCAGAGGAACCGCCTCCCGCCAGTAATCCCCAGCTGACTCCGAAGAGCAGTGCCGCCATTCCACCCGCGACTGCGCACGCCAACGAGATCCGAGTTCCCCAGAGGATCCTGCTCAACAGATCACGGCCGAGCGCATCGGAGCCGATTAAGAAAGTTTGGTCCGGTGCGGACCAGGCTGCCGCTGGCGCTGCCGCATCCGGCGCGGCGATGGGTAGCCAGGGCGCGAAGAGAGCGGTCGCCACAGTGACGATCAACCAGCCGATGGCGAGGTACGCGATGGGAGAGGTGAGGGGGCTGAGTCGGCTCATTGTAAGGGTTCCCGGAGGCGCGGATCGAGCATCCAGGTCAACAAATCTGCCAGCAGCGAGAGCAGTTGCAGCAGCACCGTGTAGAGCAGTACGGCGCCGAGCACCAGTGGATAGTCTCGGTTCAAGGCGCCCTGGATGAAGTGCATCCCGACTCCTGGAATGGCGAAGATCTGTTCCACCACAAGGGAGCCGGTGAGCAGTGCTGCAGCGGTCGGCGCCAAGGTCGCCACCAGCGGGATCAGAGCGGGTCGAAGGCAGTGAAAGAACAGTACCGAGAAAGGGGAGATCCCTTTGGCCCGTGCAGTTCGAGCAAATTCCTCGGTCGACATCTCGATCAAACCGCTTCGAACCAGCCGAGCCGCTTGAGCTGCCGGAACCAGCGACAGGCACAGCACTGGTAAGATCAACGATGGAATCGTTTGCCACCCTGCAGGGGGCAGCCAGCCGAGACCAAAGGAGACTGCCAGTACCAGTAAACCAGCGATGACATAGAGCGGTAATGCGAGGCCGATCGAAGCGGTGATCACCACCAGATGATCGAACCCACTACCAGGACGAAGGGCCGCCAGGATCCCCAGTAGCACACCGACGGTGGTTCCGATGATGAGTGCTAGGCTTCCTAGTAACAGAGAGATGGGAAAGCCTGCGCCGAGGATGCTGGCCACGTCATGATCCGGCTGCCGCAACGACGGGCCCGGATCCAGTTGTAGCCAGCCTCCGAGTTGGTCGAGGTACTGACTCCACAGTGGGGCATCGAGTTGATAGCGCGCTTCGATGGCTCGTTTGACATCGGCGGGGGGATCACGATTGGCATCGAAGGGCCCGCCCGGTGCGGCACGGATGATGACGAAAGAGATGGTGAAGACCATCCAGACGGTGATCAGAGATGCGAAAGTCCTTCGAATTAGCAGCGATGTCATCGAGGACTCCTGTCGAGCGCACGGAGGTCGTGCTGGTCGAGAGGGTTGGCAAGAAAACCTTCGACTCGGTCCGACACCAGGTTGCCTGAAGTCATCGACCAGAGGGGAAGCACCGGCCCCCTTTCGAGCAAGATTTTCTCCGCTTGCTGCCAGATTTTCATTCGAACATCGACTCGAGGTTCTGCTAGGGCAGAGATGACCCGCTGATCATATTCTGCGTCGGACCAACCGGTACGACTGTTGGGTGCACCGGATGTGAAGAGGGTCAAGAAGGTCGCCGGGTCGGGATAATCTGCGATCCAACTGCTATACGAAACGTGGTAATCGACCGATCGCTGGACATCGAGAAAACTGCGCCACTCCATCGACTGGATCGTCGTTTCGATGCCCAATTCTCTTTTCCAGACCATTTGTAACCACTCGGCAACGAGCGAGTGGGTCCCTCCGGATGGATGGAGGATCTCGATGGGCGGGATCGGACGCCCGTCGGAACTGCCAGGAACTCTCCACCCGGCTTGCTGCAGAATTTGGCGCGCCAGTTGCGGATCATAGCCGGCGACAGGCCACTGCTCAGGGCTGATTTCTGTGGCGGGAATGACCGCAGCTTGCGGTTGGTTCGTCATCGCCATCCCGCGATAACCAGGAAGGAGGTCAGGTATTTGAACCGATGGTCGACGCCCCTTCATCTTGGCTCTTTGTCGCTCGATGGCAGGTGCCGGCCAGGGGATCAAGCCGAGTGCCGGTTCCGGATCGCCACCGAGCACATCGCGACACAGTTGTTGTCGATCTAGCACCAATGAAATGGCGCGCCGGACGGTGCCATCATCGAGCGGCGGTCGCTCCAGGTTGAGGCGGTAGAAGGAGATTCCCAGATAGGGGTCTGCTCGCCACATCGAGGCCCATTTTGGATCCTTGCGCAGTACTGGAATCGCCGCTGCCGGCGTCCTCACCGACCAGTCCGCCATCCCAGCGGCCAACAGATTCAACTGCGTGTTGCCCGATTCTACCGCGAGGAAGTCGATCACCTCGAGGTTGGGTGTGCTTGGACCACGATAGTAGGGGTTGGGAATCAGGCGAATTCGATCTCTCAGTCGCCAACTCTCGATGATCCACGGACCATTGGTGGCGATGTCGATTCCCGCTCTGCCGTCCGCTTGCGGATGCACCGGTTGCAGCGGTGTCTGGGCACACAGAAATAGAAACCAGGGGACGGGCTGCTCCAACTCGATCACGAGCATCGCATCGCCTTCGGTACGAATTGCGACCTGATCTCGGCTCGATTTGAGCTGTCTCCAACCTTTGGCCCCGATCACCGAATCGAGCAGGTCGCCATAGGGGGCACCCTGCAGCGGATCGAGCAGATCGAGCCAGGAGCGCCGGAAATCTTCAGCGGTCAATCGAGTACCGTCCGACCAGAGCAGGCCGGGCTGGATGTGAAACCGATATCGCGTGCCATCGGCAGAGATTTCCCAGCGCTCGGCACAACCGGGGATCGGTTGCAGTGATTGCGGGTCGAGCAGCACCAAGCCCTCGTGGATCGCCCGGATGATCCGTCCCTCCGGTAGTCCGGTCGCACGATGGGGGTGAATCGAGCCGGGATCGGTGCCATTGGCAATAACCAGGTCGGCAGGTCCGGGCAGGGAGGGTAGGCTCCAGATCGCCAGAATCGGCACAGATAGGGTGATCAGCACCAGGATGGCAAACTCCAGCGACCTCATCGATACCCCTCCCAATTTCCGAAGGCGATCATGGGCTCAGGTCCGTGACCCGGCAACCCCCCCGAGATGGTCGGCTTCTCTTGCCGATGATCGGGCCGCTGGGTATCCTGAACCGATCTGATCCCCTCCGCCTCGGCGGAGAGCGATTTCGGAGGAAATGCAGGTGCGATGTGATTGGAACCCGAGTGGGGTTTGTTGCCAGCGCACCGACCTGGACCGCTAGTTACGAAGCCGGGATCAATCCGGTGGGAAGTAGTCACAGATGTCGATTCACAGGACCTTGAAAACCGGGGATGGCCTCAGTGGTACCCGTAATGTCCTCACCCGATACGAACGAATTCTTCAACTCGAGGCCCAAGGTCGCTTCTCCGAGGGAGATGACAATCCTCTCGGGCTGCCCAAGACGCGCGTCTTGAAGGTCAAGAAGCGAGCCAAGGTCAAGAAGGAGAAGGAAGAGACCACAGAAGAAGAAGCGCCGAGTTCCTGAGTTGTCACCGGTGTCCCACTGGACTGACTCGGGAGTGGTCTGCGAAGGCGGCCATCGACGAGATCGTTGGCAACCCACCGAGAGTCATTTCAGCCACGACCCTGCCGTTGAGCGTCCCGACTGCTGCGTAGTTTTTCCCAAAAATGGAGGAAACATGGCTTATCGTCCATCTACCCGGCGTCGATTGGCGCAGTGTGGCCCCGGTCCCTTGCGGATCGGGCTCCTCACGATTACATGGCTGCTGTTCGGGGCAGGCACTGCTGCTCTGGCGAATGTGGGTCTGCCCAATGCCGATCAGGTCGTGATCGATGGTAAGACTTGGACCACCAACTCCCAGTTTGAGCCGCTGGGCAGCCCCGATGCCGTCGCTGGCGGAAAATTACGCACCAGCATTCCCAATTTCTTGCCCACACTTCGCAATGATGGTCCGAATTCCAATCTGACCACCATTACCGATATCTACGCCTTGACTCATTCCTCACTTCTGGGAATCCATCCGGAAACCCTAGAGTGGATTCCAGGGGTCGCCTCGCACTGGATCATCGAGAAGAAGGAGGATCACCAGGTCTTCTGGTATCGCATCGATGAACGGGCTCAATTTAGCGACGGAACCCCCATCACTGCCGATGATGTTCTCGCCTCTTTCGAGCATCTGGTCGATCCGGATATCAAGGATCCGTCGATGACCAAACTCTACCAGGATATGTACGAGATGCCTGTGGTTCACGACGAGCGGACCATCTCGGTCAAGACCAAGAAATTGAACTGGCGCTTGTTCCTCTACTTCTCGGCGAGTGTGATGATCTACCCGGCAGAGCAGATCCGCATCCCCGGAGATGTTTACCTCGATGAGTTCAACTGGAAGATGATCCCCGGATCTGGCCCCTATGAACTGCGCGAAGATAGCATCCAGCAGGAGATCTCCATCAAATTGTATCGCAAGAAGGACTGGTGGGGGAGCAAGACCCGTAGTTCCAAGGGCCTTTACAATTTCGATGAGATCAACTTGATCGTGGTCCGAGATCGCGAGCTCGCTTTCGAGAAGTTCAAGGCTGGAGAACTGGATTACTACACCGTCATGAGGGCGCAACGCTGGGCCGAAGAGACCGGTTTCGAGTCGATACGTAACGGTTGGATCCGCAAGCAGAAGATCTATAACGAGCAACCTCAGTCTTTCTCCGGGTACATGATGAACATGCGAGAGTGGCCCTTCGACGACAAGAACGTGAGGCTCGCTTTCTGCTACGGAGTCGATCGAAAGACACTCTTCGACAAGTTGTTCTTCAACCAGTACGAATACATCGATAGTTACTACCCAGGAGGTCGCTGGGGTAATCCGGGCAACCGGAAAATTCGTTACAATCCTCGACGAGCGGAGCGACTCCTCGATCGCGCTGGCTACACCCGTCGAAACGAGAACGGAATCCGAGTTCACGAAACTACGGGAAAGGCACTTCAGTTCACCATTGAGTATGGATCCGACTCCGCGACCCGAATCCACCAGGTGGTGGCAGAAGGCCTGAAGAAGATCGGTATCGGAATGGGCCTGAAGCGGGTCGATTACAATGCTCTGATGAAGAAGGTGGGAGAGCGACAGTTCGCAGTTCACATGCAGGCCTGGAGGGGAATCCTCTTTCCCAACCCGATCACCTCGTGGCATGGGGATCTGGCCAACTTGCCCAACAACAACAACATCTCGGGGATCGCCATTGCCGAAGTGGATCGATTGATGGAGCAGTACGACCAGACCTTTGATCTCGCAGAGCAGACTGAGATCATACAGACCATCGATGAGTTGATCTTCAAGGAGCATCCGGTCGCACTGACCTGGTATGGCCCCTTTGAAAGAATCCTCTCCTGGAATCACTTCGGCCAACCCGAGAAGGTCATCTCTCGTACCGGAGATGACCATGCCATCTGGTCGTATTGGTGGAGTACTCCCGAGTTGCAGCAACGGTTGGCTGCCGCCAAGAAGCAAGGCCGTAGTTTACCGGTGGGTGCGGACGTCATCGATCCCTGGGGTGTCAAGGCTCGCATGGACTCCGCCGAGAAGTCGAAGGAATAAGAGACCCGATGAAACTGGCCTACCAGGCAGGCTCAGATCTATGAGCGGAATGTGGACCTATTTCGCCCGCAGGCTACTGCTGGTTCCGGTGACCTTTCTGATCATCACCTTTTTGGTGTATGCAGTTCTCCGGTTGACTCCGGGTGGACCGATCGAACAACTTGAAAATCAGATGAAGGCGGCCGCCGCGGGTGAAGCGGGCGGCGGCACGGGTGGTCTCGGCGGAGATGGCGGAGGCCTCGACGAGAAGGCCCGCGATGAACTAAAAGTTTACTACAACCTCGATCAGCCGATCCCACTAGCGTACCTGCAATGGCTCGGGGTGTGGCCGAAGAAGACTCGCTCCCCGGTGATCCTGGCGGATCGAGCTCAGCAACCCGATTTCTGGCAGCAATCTCAATCGCTGTGGAGCGCCTACCGTATTGGTGATGAGGAACTGGATCGTCTGGTGATCGAGGGGGAGTTCCAGATCAGTGGTGATACGATCCTCAGAGAAATCACTCTATCCGATCGGCAACAACATCTGCCGTTGATCGAGGAAGCCGCTCGACTCCTCGCAGGAGGTGTCAGTTCCCGGTCGCAACTCGATCGGCGACTCGAAGACCAGGGCTGGTCACGTTCTGGGACTCGTTTCATGCGGGCCCTGACGGATGAAGAGAAACTGGAGAGCGGTCTACCCGCTCGGACTCAAGTTCAGATGCTTTCCACCGAAGCCGATTTCGACGCGCTGCAGGCCCATCTGGAAATGAAGCAGATGGAATCGAATCGCAATGGTTCCTTCTACCATGTCGATCATGCATTCAGCGGAATCATCCAGGGCGACTTTGGTCGCTCCTTCACTTACAACAAAGATGCACTTGATGTCATCGTTTCCAAGTTTCCCATCTCCATCTACTTCGGATTAATTGGTTACTTGGCCTCCTGGCTCGTGTGCATTCCACTAGGGATTTCCAAGGCGATTCGTCACAAGGGGACCTTTGACACTGCCAGCAGTGTGCTGGTCTTTCTCGGCTACGCCACTCCCGGCTTCGTCGCCTGCCTGTTGCTGTTGGTACTGCTGGGCGGTGGTTCCTACTGGAACCTCGTACCGCTGGGAGGATTTCGATCCGCCGATTGGAACCAATGGTGGAGTCAGGGTGAATACCTGCGTTGTATCGGAGATCAGGTTCGTCACACCTTGATTCCGATGTTCGGCTACATGGTCGGTTCGTTTGCCAGCATGACGGTACTGATGAAGAACTCATTGCTGGAAAACTTCGGTGCCGATTACGTTCGAACTGCGTTTGCCAAGGGGCTCACTGAGGGCCGCGTGATCTACGTTCATGCTCTGCGAAACTCACTGATCCCCATCACCGCAGGGATCGGTCACTTCCTCGGCTTACTCTTTGCCGGCTCCTTTCTGATCGAGAAGGTCTGTAACATTCCAGGAATGGGGCTGCTCGGCTACGAGTCGATCATTCGTCGTGATTACCCGATCATTCTCGCTACGTTGGTCTTCGGCGTCTTGATTCGACTGACCGGCAACATCTTGAGTGATCTGATCTGGGCCTTGATCGATCCTCGGATCCGATTCAAGTAGGGGGGGGAAGATGACTTTTCTACTCACCCTGATGGTTCTGGCCGCTGGCGTTCTGCTGACCATGCGCGGAATCCCGTGGTTATTCAGGGCCGTTTCAGGACTGCTGGGTTTCAAGTTCAGAACCAGTCCGCTGGCCCAGAAACGATTGAGACGATTTCGTTCCATCCGTCGGGGCTACATCTCGTTTGTCATCGTCACCAGCATGTTCACCACATCCCTGTTTCTCGAGGTTTTGGTCAACGATCGCCCGATCATGATCCGCTACGATCAGAATACCGCCTTTCCTGCAGTGAGAGACCTAGCCAACAGCTGGCTCTTCTTCGTCGATGGTCCCTTTCGTACCTTCGATCGCTCTGCGGACTTCGGTATTCCAGGAGAAGGCCCACTGGACTACAAGGCGTTCAGTGAAATCGTCGATGATCCTGTGACCTCGTTTGGTCCCATTGCTGAAGAACGTCGCCAAGAGATGAAGGATCTCTCCGATGAGATCTCCGAATCGAAACTGGAGATCGATGATCTGCTCGCCGATGGCGAGGAACCGGAACAGTGGCTGATCGAGGACCTCGAAGCCGCAACCGAGGATCTGGCGATGTTGAAGATCCAGATCGATAACCTTGGTTCGATCGAGAAAGTATTCGCCAGCGGAGATGCCTCCGTTTTCTGGCCCCTCTATCGCCACGGCCCGAGACGAAATCGTCTCGATCTCCCGGGCACTGCACCTCACGGCCCGTCCCTTCCAATCCCAGGAATCACTCCAAGATACTCGACTGCCGTGCTGGTCTCCCAGACTGCGGGAACCCGCGGTGGCAAACCCACCTACGAGGTGATGGCTGCCGATCCAGCAAGCCTGGAACCGGGACAGAAATTCTTCGTAGTCGACGGGGTCGATGATGAACCAGTCACGGATGTGCTGGGAATCCTGTTGCTGAGGGAATCGATGGGGGTTCCTGAGTTGACAGCGCGCATCGCTGAGCGACAGCAGAAACTGGATGAGCCGGAAACTCTGGATGGCGGTTTGCTTTCTGAGTTGCGCTCCAAGCAAGAGAGCGACCAGCGGCTCCTCGATGGTATTCTGCAACAGTTCGGAGAGACGGGGCAGGCAGGCATCGCTGAGGTGCTGGCTCAGGCGGAGGGTCGAAAGTTCCCCGATCAGGGAAGACTGATGACACGGTTCCTGGATCCATGGGAAGCTCCGTTGGGAACCAGTGATTCTGGAATCGATGTCTTGCCACTACTGCTCTACGGATTCCGCATCAGCGTCGGATTCGCCATGATGGTGATGGGACTCGGTTATGTGGTGGGAATCCTCGCCGGTGCCGTCATGGGGTACTACGGCGGTTGGACCGACATCCTGTTGCAGCGATTCATCGAAATCTGGGGATCGGTGCCATTCCTGTTCCTGATCATGATCATCGCCAGCATCGTGGATCCAGGATTCTGGATGCTGGTGATCTTTCTCGTCATCCTTCGATCGTGGATGGCTGTGACCTATCAGATCCGCGGTGAGTTTTATCGGGAGAAGGCCAAGGATTACGTACAGGCAGCCATCGGCACCGGAGTCAGCGACTTCAAGGTGATGATCCGACACATCTTGCCCAACTCGATGATCCCTGTGATCTCGAGAGCCCCTTTCTCCTTCGTCAA
Source organism: Planctomycetota bacterium (assembly GCA_028825265.1). Taxonomy (GTDB): domain Bacteria; phylum Planctomycetota; class UBA8108; order UBA1146; family UBA1146; genus QNYK01. Next base: position 24,952 of record JAPKAM010000006.1, on the reverse strand, counting down.
TTACATCAGCGCTCTCGTCTCTCTCGACTTTCTCGGATTCGGACTCCCTCCGACCGATCCGTCGTGGGGGCGCCTGCTCAATCAAGGGTTCCAATTCCTGCTGATTTACCCGCACCTGGTTTTGTTGCCGGTGATGGCGCTGGCGGTGACCCTGTTCCTGGTGGTGCTGATCGGAGAGGCCGTCAGGGAAGCATTTGATCCCAAGGTCTTCTCGAGGTTGAGGTGATGGTGATGGATCACAACTCCGATTCCAATGAAGAAGCCGTGACGCCCCTGTTGCAGGTGCGAGACTTGCACACATCTTTTTCGGTCGAGGGGCAAACCGCCCGAGCCGTGGACGGTGTCAGTTTCGATGTTCTTCCCGGCGAAGTTCTGGGGCTGGTGGGGGAGTCCGGTTGTGGCAAGTCCGTCACTTCGTTGAGTTTGTTGAAACTTGTGCCTGATCCTCCAGGAAAGATCGAACAGGGATCCGCCATCTTCAAGGGCCAGGATTTGTTGGCGCTCTCCTACAACGAGATGCGAGACATCCGTGGTCGAGAAATCGCGATGATCTTTCAGGAACCGATGACTGCGCTGAACCCGGTCTACACCATCGGATTCCAGATGCGTGAAGGGATCATGCGGCACACCCGTTGTTCCAAGGGTGAAGCCCATGAACAGTCGGTGCAGATGCTGGAAAAAGTGGGCATCTCCGACGCGGACTCAAGAATGTCTGCCTATCCTCACCAGTTTTCCGGAGGAATGCGCCAACGCGTTATGATCGCCATGGCACTTTCGTTGGAACCCGCGCTGTTGATCGCAGATGAACCGACCACCGCTCTCGATGTGACGATCCAGGCACAGATTCTCGATCTGATGCTGGAGATGAAGGATCAGCAAGAGGGAGCCTCGATTCTGCTCATCACTCATGACCTGGCAGTGGTCGCCGAGACCTGTGATCGGGTGGTCGTGATGTATGGCGGCAAGATCCAGGAAATCGCTTCGGTGCGAGATCTGTTCAAGAATCCGCAGCACCCCTATACCCAGGGACTGCTGCGAAGCTTGCCGCGACCTGAACTGCAAGGGGAACAGGGTGAACTCACCACGATTCCCGGAATGGTGCCTAATATCTTCGACTGGCCAAAGGGTTGTCGTTTCAGTACTCGATGTCCGCTGGCTGAAGATCGTTGCCATGTTGAATCGCCCGAACTGCGGAAAGTTGGGGCGGGGCATGAGGTGCGCTGTCATCTGGTGAATCCTCAAGGGGGAACCGAATGATCGACGACCAACGATCCGCAGCGCCGGCGCGACCGATCCTTGAACTGGAAGACCTGAAAGTGTGGTTCCCGGTCCATGGAGGTGTCTTTTCGAGGCATGTCGCCGACGTCAAGGCGGTCGATGGCATCTCGTTGAAGGTGATGGAAGGAGAAACTCTCGGGGTGGTCGGAGAATCGGGCTGTGGAAAGAGCACCCTGGGCAAAGCGGTGATGGGATTGGTCCCGGTCACTTCGGGAAGTGTCCGGTTTCATCCACAGGATGGTCAGCCGGTGGACCTGACCCAACTCACACGCAGGCAATACCGGCCCTATCGTAGCGAAATCCAGATGGTCTATCAGGACCCATATTCCTCGTTGAATCCGCGTCTTTCCGTCGAGGAAATCGTCGATGAACCACTTCGAGTCCATCATCCCAAAATGACTCGTGAAGAGCGCCGAATCGCAGTCGAAGAGATGCTCGAACGGGTCGGACTACGCAAGGAACAGGCGGAACGTTACCCGCACGAGTTTTCAGGGGGTCAACGGCAACGAATTGGAATTGCTCGGGCCTTGGCCACTCGGCCCCGGGTCATCATTGCCGATGAACCGGTCAGTGCCCTCGATGTCTCGATCCAGGCGCAGGTCATCAACCTGATGAGAGAGTTGCAGCGCGATCTGGGACTGACCGTGATCTTCATCGCTCATGATATCTCCGTTGTGGAACACGTCTCAGATCGAGTCGCCGTGATGTACCTGGGTAATCTGGTCGAACTGGGTCAAACGCAGGAAATCGTCCGCACGCCCAAGCATCCTTACACTCGAGCTTTACTCAGTGCCGTACCGCGGCCGGACCCTGATCGCAGTCGAGAAGGTCGGTTGGTGCTCAAGGGCGATGTTCCATCTCCGATGGCCAAGCCATCTGGTTGCGGATTCCGGACCCGTTGTCCCATCGCACAAACGAGCTGCGCGGAACAGATTCCACCGATGATCCAGGTCGGGAAGCGTCAACGCGCTGCCTGTCCCTACGTAGATCAGTTCGAAGCACTACTCGATTAGCAGGTGGCTGTTTCTGACAAGAAATAGGCCAGCGGGGTCGGTCATCGGCGAGCGGCGGGGCAGGATCGAAAAGCAGCGCCCCCCGGACGATTTCTCCTGCCAGCGAGGTCAAGCGAGTCGGGTTCCATGGCGTAGAGGACTCTCGGGAGCATCTGCGAGGCGTTCGATCCTGACCATGTCGGCGACCATGGCGCCGACCTCAGGGGCAGAATTTTGGCCTTTTTCTCATCAATTGGGACAAATCAGCCCGAAAAGGCTACAGTCTATTAAGATTCCTGAAACTGAGAGTCGACATCGGCCCTCAGCATGCCTCGTCGCTCATATAGAGTTCGGTGGCAAAACATACAGTCCCCGGATTTTTGAGAGACGAAAATGGAAACTACCCAACCATTCGCCGGTGTACCGGCTCCCCTGCGTGCGGCCATCGTTGCACGTGGTTTCGAAAAACTGACTTCGGTACAGGAAGCAGTCCTTTCCTCCGAGGGGGCGGGGCGAAACCTACGTATTTCCTCACAGACCGGATCCGGCAAAACCTTAGCCCTCGGGATTCGGTTGGCCAGTGATCTGATCCCTGCGGACAATGCACCAGCGGGCGCACGCGAAGCCAATGGACCTCGAGCTCTTTTGATTACACCCACTCGTGAACTGGCTGTACAGGTCGCGGGTGAGTTGCGCTGGCTCTTTGCCCAAATCAAAGGCGTGGCTGTTGAAGTGGTCACCGGTGGATCGGATATGGGACGTGAGCGCCGCGCGCTCAGCAAATCACCGGCAGTCTTGGTGGGGACACCCGGCCGATTGCTGGATCACATGAGATCGCGCACGCTGAATTGTTCCTCGTTTCGTCAGGTCGTACTGGACGAAGCAGACCAAATGCTCGACATGGGCTTTCGGGACGAACTGGAAGCGATTCTCGAGTTTTTGCCCGCGGATCGTTGCAGCCATCTCGTTTCCGCGACCTTTCCTGCGGCCGTCAAACGGTTTGCCGATCGTTTCCAGGAAAATCCCCTTCATGTGGAGGGCACGCGCCTCGGCGTTGCCAATGCTGATATTCAGCACGTTGCCCATCGCATTCGACCCCGTGAAATGAATGCAGCGATCATCAATGTCCTACTGCATGCTCGCGGCGAGCGTGTGTTGGTTTTCGTCCGTCGTCGGGTGGATGCCACGGAACTCGCAGAAAAGCTCTCCGCAAATGGACTGGCGGCTGCTCCGTTCAGTGGTGAACTCAATCAGACCCAGCGTACACGCACCCTGAACGCCTTTAAACATGGCGAACAGGACATTCTGATCGCCACCGATGTCGCCGCTCGCGGCATCGACGTGCCTGAAATCGACATGGTGATTCACGCAGATGTACCGGCCGATGTCGAAAATTACACTCACCGGAGTGGACGTACCGGCCGAGCGGGTCGCAAAGGGCGCAGTGTTCTGATGGTGCCTGTGCATGCACAGAACCGCGTTAGGCGAATTTTCTCACAGGCCGGTGTCGAGGCGCAATGGCAGCCGGTTCCGAGCCCTGCTCAGATAGAAAAACATTATACCAAGACATTCCGTCGTGATCTGCATGCCATCCTTTCCGACTCCTCTTTGGTTTCCAAAAAGCAAACCTCCTACGCAAAATTCCTGTTGGATCAACCCGAGCAACGAGATCCTATTGAGATCCTTGCCGCTCTCTTGCAGATGGCCGAGCCCAAACCGGCACTCCAAGGCTATGCCATCGCGGATGTCTCCGAGGGATCCGGGCATTCACGAGATTCTCGAGGGCCGCGACATCCACGCAATTCGGGACCTCGAAGAAAAGCCTCCTTTGGGTCCTTCCAGAGGTTCGAAATCAACTGGGGTACATCCAAGGGAGCGACCGCAAGTCGCATCTTGTCGCATCTTTGCCGAAGAGGAAATGTGAGCAGTTCTGAGGTGGGTGCGATTCGCCTCGGGCCAGCTTTCAGTACCTTCGAGATTTCAAAAGCATCCTCGGAGAGTTTCGAAAAGGCCGCGCGTCTTCCGGATGAACGTGACCCGAATCTCAACATTCGACGCAGTCAGGGAAATCCAAAACCAGAACCTTCGAGGCGGCCAGCGCCGTATCGGGGCAAACGTCGCGAATCCTACGGGGGACGTGCAGCAACGGCAGGCGCGGGCAGCCGAGGCTAGCCGCCTTGCGCATCCGGCTGAAGCGCCAGGCACGATCTGCGAGCCCGTCGGCATCCCGGATCTGAGATTGGATGCTGAATCTCAGCGTTCTTTCTTCAAGTAGGAGATCCGATCTTGGCGCCTTGGCAGCCTCAGTGCAGATTCAGATAGTCTCCTACATCCCATAATGTACCTTATCGGACCTAAGGATGCAGAGAGACCCTCTTGCCCTGCTGGAACCACAGCCACACTGGGTCTGGCGTCGCCGATAGAGTGGCGTCGGGGGCGCGTAACCTGTGGCGTTTCACGACAGATCTTTGAGGGCCTCTTCGGTGATTTGTAACGCCTCCTCTGGGGAGACATCCCGCCGATGAAACCATTGCCCCTGGAGACGCATCTGCTCGGCGAAGAATTGCAAAGAATCGATGATGATCGGCGGCTGATGAACTCGTGTCCCCAGCCGATCTTTGCGGTCGACCGGGTTGCCCGTTTCCAGCACGACCCTGCCCTTGAAGCCGCTCTGGTGCCAAGGAGTCCTTTGGTGCCAAGGAGTCACAGTGTCGGTCGATCGATCGACAGCAATCAGAACCTGCGCCCTTTCGATCGCCTTGGAATCGTCGCACCACTCGGTCAATCCGGCAGCGGAGATTCGTGGAGTCCGAAGGATCGACACCGAAGAAACGCTGCGGGTCAACTCCTGAGCCAGCATTACCGAATCCTCGTTGGCCCCCAGGATGACCACCGAATCGTCAGGAGAAATCGTCTTAGCCAGCAGGTTCATGGCGGCGATGGTCGCGCAACTGGTGCCCATCCAGGATCGATCTGGCTGACGTATCAGGGTGTCCCAGTGGTCCCATCTCGCGGCATCTTCATCGAGCGGCTGAGCGACCTGTCGAGCCCATTTTTGGAAGGGTGCGCACACCGATAAAGCGGTGAACTCAAGAGACTCGGACGGTTCCAGGAACCCCTCGGGTCGCTCACTGGAGAATGGAATCATTCGTGTTGGCGATCGGTGTCGCTCCAGCCACCGATTGTGCCAGCCGGGAGCCAGGTGATTCTCCACCGAGGCACCGATGACTGCCAGCAGCGGCCGCTGGGGTTGGAGCGAGAGGAATCGGTAGCGTTCGACGATGGCTTCGATGGTTGGCAGCCCTGGTATTTGCAGATCATCCGAGGACGTCCGGGCATATCCCCACGGTTGCTGTCGATCGAGTGCCACCAGGCGATCGACCGGCGATTCATTTCCTGCACAGAAACAGACCACCGGAAAGGAGCCTTGTGATCGGGCATTGGCGAGAGCGAGGCGCCTTGCTGGCAGGTCCCCCATCGGCATCACAATTTTCGCAGCCATCGCTCCCGACTGTCTCGCCTCCTCGATCTGCTGGTCGACGGAGATCGAGGCGTCGACGCTTCGGTGACAGCTGTAGATCCACGAAAGATCCGCCGGTGCCGTCGCATCGGTCTGTCGATCGACATCCAGGACTCCTCCCCAGCGACGACAGATCTCATCTCTGCGGGTCGCTCGGGTGAGGTTTCCTCGACTGCCACGATCGGTCACGATGACCGATAAATTGACAGGTGGTGCAGGTAGACGGGCAGCATCCGACGCCAGATCGAGTCTCAATTCAATCCCGGCAATCAAACCTGGATGGTCTTTAAACCATGCCAGGGCAGCTTTAAGTGTCTCCTCATCGTGGATCACGATGTACCAACCACGACCGATCGACATCGAACTCTCCAAAAGCTGTGAGACAAGCACTGGAACCGATGAACAGGGAGGGTATCATCGAAAACGTTCGGAGGGCAGCAGGCCTCTTCGTGGCAAAGTCATTCCCTACATTCCAGGTTTAAAATCAGATTCGATATCCACTCTTCGGATATCATCCAGGAACGCGGGAATCTCAGCACCATGACCGTTCGCTGTTTTCGGGTGATCGGGTTACGCATGTGCGGACCGGATGCTCGAGACTTCGAACTCAATCTCTCAGTCCAACGAGCGATCCAACGACAGATCTGTTTCACGATCTTCTCGATCCAGAAGTGGACTGTCCGATTCCAGAGAACCATTTCTGAATCGATCGAATTGCGACGATCAGGATGGTCAGACACGCACGAATTGATCCAGTACGACCTTCAGAATGAGATCGACTGACGAACAGTTACATCATCGACCCAAGTTTCATCGACCCAAGTATAATCGACACCAAGTTGGGAAATTCCCGTAAGTGGGACAGAATCCAACGGTTACACCTCAAGGAGATACACATTGAACCAGGACAATTCGTCCTCGAATCCAGGCGGATCTAGCCGCCGACGCAGGACTACTCGTGGCGGACGTTCTCGAACTGGATCATCCCAGGGCAGTTCCGACGGAAGCTCGGGACGCGGAGCTGGTCGTCGCTCGGACGGTCAGCGTCAAGGCCAAGGTCGAGATCGTCGCAACGACTCGAGGGGACAGGATCAGTTCGCACGCAGAAACGACTCTGCCAGTACTGCTCCCCCACTAGCCGAGGGAACCGTGGTACGGGGCATACTCGAGGTTGGGAATCAGGGATTTGGTTTTTTGCGTGCGCCCGAGAAATCGTTTCGGATTCAACAGGATGACGTCCACGTCGGCAACAACCTGGTTCAGAAGTACGGTCTTCACACCGGTCACTACATCGTCGGGACTGTTGGTGGGCGAGCTCCACGCGGTCGTGGTCCCAGTTTGGCTCGTATTGACTCGGTCGACGGTGATGCTCCCGAGGATGTCAAGAAACGCATCTTCTTCAAGGAAATGACCAGTATCGATCCGACGGAGCGATTTCTACTGGGAAATAATGGCAACATTTCGATGCGCCTGGTCGATCTGATCGCTCCCATCGGTAAGGGACAGCGGGCGTTGATCGTGGCTCCGCCAAGAACCGGAAAAACGGTTCTACTTCAGCAGATGGCCAAGTCGATCGTCGAAGTTCATCCCGATTCGATGGTGCTGGCGTTACTGGTCGATGAACGCCCCGAAGAAGTCACCGACTGGAAACGATCGATCAAGGCAGAGGTCTACGCTTCTTCCAGTGATGAGTCATCCAAGTGCCATGTCCGGGTCTCGGAGATGGCCTTGCAACGTTGCCATCGATTACTTGAAGCGAACTGCGATGTTGTGTTACTGCTGGATTCCCTGACTCGTCTCGGACGGGCTTATAACCTGGAGACGGCTCACAGCGGACGAACCCTCTCGGGTGGCGTCGATGCTAAAACCCTCGAAAAACCAAAAGCCATCTTTGGTGCTGCACGAAATGTGGAGGGTGGTGGTAGTTTGACCATTATCGCTACCGCTTTGATCGAAACCGGTAGTCGCATGGATGAGGTGATCTTCGAGGAGTTCAAGGGAACCGGCAACATGGAACTGGTGTTGTCTCGAAAACTGGCCGATCATCGTGTATTCCCCTCCATCGACGTGACTCTTTCGGGAACTCGTAAGGAAGAGAAACTCTATACCGAAGAAGAGATCGATCAGATCTGGAAGTTGAGGAGAGTTCTGACCAGCGTCAATCCCATCGAGGGGATGGAACTGCTCAGCCAGCGAGTTGGATCGTTCGCAGACAATCAGGAGTTCCTGACCTCACTGGGAAGTTGAACGAAGACCGGCACCCATCAATCGAGGGTCGATGAGAGACTCCTCGACGCCGTAACTTCCAACTCGTGCTCGTACCGTCTCGAAGTGAAGATCCGAACCTCCACATACGCCGAGTTGATGTTGCTCCATGAACTGGCGAGCGGCGGCTCGATCCCGGGGTCCCAGATTTTTCGACAGGCACTCGACTCCGTCGAGACCCGCCTCGACCAGCGATCTTCCGACCTGTTTCAGATGGACTGCGGCTGGATGAGCCCAGAAGACCAGACCTGCAAATCGATGGACCTGCTCGATGGCGTCGGCTCCAACAAGGGCAGGACGCGCAAATCGATCGCCACCGAGCCAGCGCTTGTAGAGTGGTCTGGTGGTCGCCGCAAGCCCGCCACGAACCAGTGCTCTTGCGACATGCGAGCGACAGGGAACACCCCCTTGAAGTTCCGCTTCGAGATCGGCAATTCGCAACGGGATGCCGGAGTCGCGCAGTTTCAACACCCCGTTCATCACTCGATCTCGTCGATCGTCCTCAAGTTGCTGGACCCAGTCGAGCAAAGGCGTGGTCAATCCTGCGGGAAAGTATGCCAGCAGATGCAAGTCGTGCGGTCCTGCCTGGCAAGTCATTTCGAAGCCAGGGAGGACTCGAAGCCCTTGGGGAACTTGAAGATCGTGGTAGGCGGCCAGAGTGTCATGATCGCAGATGGATATGCACGAGAGGACGCCGGAGGACCGTTCCACCACCTCAGATGCGGTCAGTGCTCCGTCACTACAACGGGTATGGAGGTGGAGATCGACTCGATTGGGCAGACTCAAGGAGTGTTCACCAGGATTTCCAGAGCACGGCTGATCCGATCGAGAGCGCGATCCTTGCCCAGCACCATGATCACCTCGATGAGATCGGGTGAATCTTGGCGTGAGGTCAAGGCCCAGCGCAAGGGCATGAACAACTGTGGTTTTTTCAACGAGTTCTGGTCGAGGATTTGATCGAGAACGGGCTCGATGAAAGCGGCTTCGAAGGTCGTCACATCGGCCAGCAACTGGAGGGCACCCGCGAGTGCCATGCGCGAAGTCTCGTGGGTGCCCTTCTTGGGGATGAGTTGATCTGCTGTTGGCGCAGCGGGTTCTCCGAAGTACCAGTCGGTGCGGTCGCAGAATTCGGAGAGACGAACCATTCTTTCCGTGACCAGCGGAAGGATGGGTGCCGCATCCTGGCAAGACACTCCAGGAGGAAGAAATCCCTCTTCATCGAGACGTTGCAGCAATGCTTGAGGGTCCATCTTGCGGATGTGCATCCCATTGAGCCAATCGAGCTTGACCAGATCGAAGACCGGAGCGCCGGTCGAGATCTTCTCGATGTTGAACTCTTGCTGGAATCGATCGAGATCAAAGACCTCCTGTTCATCCGCTGGAGACCAACCCATCAAGGCGAGAAAATTGAGGATCGCCTCCTTGAGATAGCCCTGCTCGCGAAACCAGTCGAGACTGACGGGATTCTTGCGCTTGGAGATCTTCGAGTGATCTGCATTTCTGAGCAGCGGAACATGGAAAAATTTTGGTAATGATTGCCCCAGAGCCTGGTAGATCAGCACGTGCTTGGGAGTCGAGATCAGCCACTCCTCGGCCCGGACCACGTGGGTGATCCCGAACTCGATATCATCGACCACGTTGGCCATGTGGTATGTGGGGAACCCATCCGTCTTGATCAGAACCTGGTCATCAATCTCTGAATTGTCGACACGGATTTCGCCGCGGATCTGGTCCACGAATGCAGTTTGCCCCTCGTCTGGAACTCGCAGTCGGATGACATGGGGCTCTTCCTTGGCGGCTCTTTGGCGAGCTTCGGTTGGATCCAAATCCCGGCAGGTCCCCGGATATCCGAGCCGCATCTTGTTCTTTTTTTGTATCTCCCTCGCCTCGGCGAGAGTTTCGGCGCTACAGAAGCAGCGATAGGCACAGCCACTATTCAGCAGGATGTCGACTCGTTGCTGGTAGATGTCGGTTCGCTCACTCTGTCGGTAAGGAGCACAGGGGCCACCCAGATCCGGCCCTTCATCCCAATCGAGGCCGAGCCACCGTAGTGCATCAAAGATCTTCTGCTCGCTACTGGCCTGGTAACGAGTGCGATCGGTGTCATCGATGCGAAGCAGGAACTGGCCGCCCGTCTGACGCGCCAGCGTGCGATTGAAGAGGGCGACGTAGGCGGTTCCCACATGGGGATCTCCCGTGGGGCTCGGAGCGATTCGAACTCTGGCAGAGCCATCGGTCATGTGGAATCTCCCTGTCGGTCACGGTGCAATTCATCGACCCAGCGGCCGAAGTGGTCCATCTCGAGGTTGACCGCATCCCCCACAATTCGGTGGCCCAGCGAGGTGATCTCGAGGGTATGTGGAATCAAGGCGATCGAGAAGCAGCGCTCTGTACAACTGGCGACGGTCAAACTGACCCCGTCCACCGTCACTGAACCTTTTTCCACGGTTCTGAAGCGGCTAGCTGGATCATGCTCGATGACCCAGTAGATCTCGCCCTCTCGTTCGATGGTACGGATCGTACCCTGCGTGTCGATATGGCCGGTGACATAATGGCCCCCCAGTCGGTCCCCCACCCTCAGAGCCCTCTCCAGGTTGACGATGGAGTCGACCGGGCGTGTGCCTAGGACGGTGCGGCGCAGTGTCTCTTCCACCACATCGAAGTGCAGGTTTCCAGAACCCGGTAACAGGGTCAGGCAGGCTCCGTCGACACTGATGCTCTCACCCGCGACCAGATCGTTCCACGGGGCCAATTCTCCCGTGGAGGATGTCTCAGGACGCGCATTGACCGTGAGCCGCCTACCGTGAGGGGTGGTGGCACAATCGAGGATTCTGGCGCTACGCTCGACGATTCCGGTAAACACGGCGATCCTCCTGCCTCGCTGGAATGCTACGGGAGTGGCCTTCCGATCGCCACCCTACCGACCGGCGAGAGGCCGGATCAATCGTCTCGAATCGCCACAGAACCAATTTGGGGGAACTTGACCCCTCGTATCGGGACAGATATCATGCCTCACTTGGAATCAAATCGATCCCTTGCTTGAGATGGAACCAGCGCAACTGGCGCTTCTGTCGAACACTTCCTCTCTCCCGGAGGAGGTCAAGTTGGAAACGGTTCGATGCCGGGTGTCAGAACTGATCGCAGGCCTGACCTCTGTATAGAAATTGTGGTATAGGGATCGTGGTGGAGAAATCGTGGTGGAAAAGTCGTGGTGGTTCGCACCGAGGCTTTTCTTTAATTTTAAGGAATACTCGAATCGATCGTCACTTGATGATCTGTTGATCATCGAACGCCTCGGGGAAATGGGCTAGCGATCGAGGAGATGTGATATGGGAGGCGGCATCCCCGCCGATCCAGAGGTGTTTCCGGAACAGTTCCGGAACTCCAAGGATCATCCCGAACGGAAGGAACTGGAGATGAGTGGGCTCGCCAAGTTTTTCGTGGTGATCAATCTCGTCCTTGCGCTCTTCTTTCTCGGTGTCAGTGCAACCTTGTTCAAGTCCCAAAAGGACTGGAAGGGTGCCGCCGAGAATGCCAATACGGCTCATGAAGAGACTCTCGCCAAGGCCGGACAGATGAAAGAGACGATGCAGGGAGAACTCGACAGAAAAAGCCGCGATAATGCATCTCTGAAGAATGAAACCGAGCAACTCGGTACACAGGTTACGGTTCTCCAGAACGACAATGGTGATCTCCGCAAGGATGTCGCCAGACTCGACACCAAGATCGATGACCTCGATTCCAGGATCGCCCAGAAGGACGAGCATATTCAGGACAAGGATTCCAATATGGCTCGCCTCGAGGAGGAGATCACTCGTCTCAGCAGTGAGATCGATTCTGCCGGAGAAGCCAAGAAGTTGGCGGAGCGTCTTCGCAATCGTGCGCTGCTCGACAGAGAGCAGTTGGCCCAGCAGACGGAAGCTCTCAACAAGGAGTTGGCCGCTCTCAAGCAAGATTTTGATGATCAACAGTTGCTGATCTCTCGGATCGTTGATTCCGGTGTTCGTCTTCCCGATATCGGTGTTACCACCGCCCCTCCGATTGACGGAATGGTGGTCGGTGTCCAGGAAGGTGTCGTAGTTCTCTCGGTTGGCAAGGACGATAACGTCGAGATCGGCTACGAGTTCACCATCTACGATGGCGATCGATTCATCGGCAAGGTTCAGGTGACGAAGGTCCTCGACGATATGTCCGGCTGCACCATCCTGTTCCAGGAGGGCTCCGGCATTCGTGAAGGACACAAAGCCTCAACCCGTCTGTCCAGTTAGGAAGGGGCTTACATGTATGATCAACCCATCGTTGAACGCAAGGATTCAAGCCCTCTCGCGACCAGTCTGCTGGCCATCTCGGTGGTCTGTCTGATCGTGGCTTCGTCTCTGCTGGGCATTCGCTTGAAGGAGTTGACGCTTCCAGGCAAGACTCCCACCACCAGTGGGAAATCATGGGAATCTTCGGTACTCAAGAACACCTCCAGGAAATCGGAGACGCTGTTCAAAGGAGTAGAAATCCCCGATGAGGGGTAATTGAGGGCTTCATTGCTCTCGACTGTCGTTCACCAAAGGCCTGCTTCCGGAACCGGGAGCAGGCCTTTTTTATGGGCAGCCAGAAGCCCAAATATTCGAAAGAGTGAGCCAGATATTCATGAAGTGAATTCCCTGTCTGCCCCTCGCCTCTGAGCGGATCCCTGCTTAGAATACGCAACGCAGCGACAGGGAACTTTCGTCCACGGTGCAATACCGTGGGAGATCCGCCAGCAAGGCGCATCAGGCTTCACGAGAGTTCGATCAGGGTGGATGACGGTAGTCATCATGGGGAATCTTTTTCGAAGATAGTTGCCAGGGCAATCCCTTCGATGAAGAGCGAGGAGTATTGATCTTGGTTTTCAAAATAGCTCGCAAATGGACCAACTCGTTGGTCGGGCGTTTTTCTACCGATCTTGGTATCGATCTTGGAACGGCCAACACACTGGTATGTGTCCGTGGACGAGGAATCGTCATAAGTGAGCCATCCGTCGTTGCGGTCAAGGCGGGCACCAATCAGGTGCTCCTCAATGGACGCGCGGTCGGCACTGTTGCCAAGGAAATGATGGGAAGAACCCCCAGTTCCATCGAAGCCGTGAGGCCTCTACGAGATGGCGTGATTGCTGATTTCGAAATCACTGAAGCGATGTTGAAGTACTTCATCACTCGAGTTCAGAATCGCTCCCGATTTTTCAGTCCCAGGGTCGTGATTGCGGTCCCCAGCGGTATCACCGCAGTTGAAAAACGCGCCGTCTACAACTCGGCTGAACGAGCCGGTGCTCGAAAGGTCTATCTGGTCGAAGAGCCGAGAGCTGCAGGACTAGGTGCTGGACTACCGATCGAGGAACCGATCGCAAGCATGGTGGTCGATATCGGTGGAGGTACCTCCGAAATCGCGGTTCTCTCACTCGCCGATGTTGTGACCAGCGTTTCCTTGCGCGTTGCTGGTGACGATATGGACGAGGCGATCATCAAGTACATCAAAGACACGTATAACATCCTGGTCGGGCCGCTCACTGCGGAACAGATTAAAATCAAAATCGGATCGGCGCACCCACTCGAAACTGAACTTGAGATGGAAGTCAAAGGTCGAGATTTGATTGGAAATCTGCCTCGCAGTACTCGGATTACCAGCGAGGAAATTCGTGAAGCACTCCAGCCACCGATCGATCAGATCATCGAGGGGATCAAATCGACACTCGAGAAAACCGAACCGGAATTGTGCGCAGATCTGGTGGAACGGGGAATTGTCCTTTGTGGCGGCGGCGTCTTGTTGCGTGGCCTCGATGAGACCATCCGGAAGATCACGGGTCTGCCGGTCAGGGTGGCGGACGATCCGTTGACTTGTGTCGCTCGTGGTACGGGGATTTTCCTGGAAAACCTCGATCAGTATTCTTCATTCCTCGACTCCATCGAGGACGATTTCTAGAATCCGCCTCCACGGAATCGAACGGGAGTGATGTGAAGCGCATCGAACGCGCTTACTGGGCGATCGGTTGCTGGTTAGTCCTCGCCTTGATCGGCTATGGACTTCAGCCGCTTGTCAACCGCTCCGGTTCAGCAGATCTCCACCGTCAACTTCTCGAACAAGCATTGCAGCGCTCTTTAATCTCCGAAGCAGAGGAACAATCGATCCTCGATCGCCAGCAGTTGCTGGATCGGTACCTCGCCGCCAATTTCGCAGGATCCCTCTATCAAATGGTGCCGGCGCGCTTGAGTCCACATCTAGATCCCCATCCTCGTCGATCCGTGGCACGGCTCGATCGAGGAACGGAAACTGGACTGCTGGCTGGAATGGGAGTGATCGGAGCGGCCGGGGTGATCGGCAAGATTACCTCCTCTGGACCGGGATGGAGTCTCGTCCAGTTGGCGGATGACCCTGCTTTCGTGATCCCCTTCATCGATGAGGTCGGTCGATCCGCCATTTATGCTGGTGGGCCAAATTTAGGTCGCGGCCATCCTCGACTAAGAATCGATCCGGTCGAACTCCTCGATGGGATGGTTCTGAGAACCCACGGAGGGGGTGGTACTTTCCCCGAAGGACTGGTGGTAGGAGTGGTTTCCGAAGTTCGATTTCCTTTTCGCAATTCAGTAATCCTGCTCACCTCCACTCTCCATCACGGTCAAGAAGTGTTGGTGCTCACCCCACTGACGAAAGTGAAAACTCGATGAGAGCGGGTTGGTTCACCATCCTATTGCTGTTGACGATCTTCACCACAGGTGCTTTTCGACCGTTACTAGTGAACACCGCAGCGTCGGCTGATCCTTTGTTGATCCTGCTGGCCTGGCTCGCTCTGATCGATCGCTGGCCGCGAATCATAGTGGTTGTGGCAGTCATCTCTGTTTATCGAGTGTTCGGTGGAATATCCACCCCATTCGAGGTGTTGACACCGATACTGATGATCACCTTTGCGGTACGGAGCCTGCGTCTATGGATGGATCCATATCATCCCTGGAAACGGTATCAGATCGTGATCCCTGCACTGGTTCTAGGGGCGGCCATCGAGGAGTGGATACTGGCGGGGTACCTTCCTTCGATGAGTTTCGTGTTCCAGAGTTGCTGGATTGCGGCTCTGTGCGGAGCATTAATGATGCCGATACTGGATTTGACCACTCCACTACTTAGAAGTGCTCGATATCCCCTTTGATCTGCTTTTGGAGAGGACTCAATGCAACGAATCAGAATCCTGTCCATCGCGATCCTGCTGATCTTGTTGGCTACAGGTCTCGGTACAAGGTTGGTGGTGCTTCAAGGTGTGGAATGGCGTGAGCACGCGCTTCGGGCTTCCAGCATGCATCGATCAATTCGTTATTACCCTGCACCCAGAGGGCGGATTCTGGATTCTCGCGGAGTGGTTTTGGCGAGCGATACTCCAATGGTTCGAGCTTCATTTCTTTTGTCAGAATTGGAGCCGGTGCGCTGGGTGGCTCGTCGTCTGTCCAAGAAATTCGATGGAGTGAACTCGAATTTCCCCTGGGATGAAGAAACTCTGTGGAATTCAATTCAAGGGGCCCGTGGTGCAATACGCGATCAATTTGGCTGGGTTGAAAAAATCGATCATCATCCGTGGCTTCGAAATCTCGACCAGGTAACTGGAAGAGAGATCGCTCGTGCAGTTCGGTTGAGGCCTGAGGATTATCCCGGGGTGATCGTCGTCGATGAAGGCCAGGATTACACCATTTACATCGATCCAAATCTGCTTTTTTCAGGTGAGATCGCGGTCCGGAGAATGGAACGAGAACTGCAACTGGATCGAGGAGTTCTGTGGGCCAAGGTCGAACAGGCCTACGCTCGAGTGCAGGATCCGGAGCGTGAGATCCAGGAAAGAGAGTGGATTTTCCGTCACCAGCGACACCCTCTGCAAGATGACATACCTTCTCAACTGGTGATTAAGATCAGCACCGACCCGGTCAGTTGGCCCGGAATTTATCTCGAGGAGATGCGTGATCGCTCCCATCCAGGGGATCCCTTTCTTGGGCAACTTTTGGGACACACCGGATTACCTTCGCAGGCGGTGCTGAATCGGTGGAAGCAGCGGGATGAACCGGTCATCGACCGGCTGGTCCTGCGTGACATCCGTGTGTTCGAGGTGTTGCAAGAATTTTCGCATCACAGTGCTGATCAAGTAGGTCGCAGCGGACTGGAGTCTGTGCTGGAGAACCGACTACGAGGGAAACCGGGAGCCGAAGTGAGGATTCTGGATCATCTACGACGTTCGGTCGGGGCTCCGTTGCATGTGGCACAGGCTCAACCGGGCGAAGATGTAGCCCTTTCGTTGGATATAGAACTAAGCCGCTGGTGTCAAGAGTTGTTGGTTTCGAGAGAAGTGGATTTCGGGGCGGTGGTGATCCTGGATGTTGATGATGGTTCCGCAGTGGGCTGGACCTCCTTGCCAGCACAGGGGATGGAAGTCTATCGAGATCGCGAACTGTATCGTCAGAGGAGCCTCTCCAAGTCTGGCTGGTTCCATGACCGTGTCAGTGGTTGGGCGATCGACCCGGGATCCACATTCAAGACAGTCGTGGCACTCGCCGCTCTTCAAGCCGGAGTGGTCACCGCCGATGAAATTATTGTTTGTAACGGATTACTCGATCCGGCTCAGCCGAACCGAAACCGCTGCAACAACCACCCCCACGGCATCGAAATGAACATGTCTTCGGCGCTGGCTCGATCCTGTAACGTTTACTTCTACAAGATGGGTCAACGGCTCGGCATCGATGGCATCGTTTCGATGGGCGAACAGTTAGGATTGTGGCGAATCACTGGTAGTGGAATCGCTTCCGAATCGGCTGGAATACGCCCCACCACCAATCCTACAGGAACTGGAATCGGGCGTGGTTTTACCACAACTCCGCTGCAGATGGCGGCGATTGCCCTGTCCATCGCCAGTCGCGGTGATCGTCCTGGTATTCGGGTTATCGATGGGATTGTCGGGGAGTCCATCGCACCAGAGATCGATCAGAAACATTTCGAGACGGTGATCGATGGAATGGTCTCGGCAGTTAGGGATCGAGGTGGAACCGCATTCAATCCTGCCTACGGCTTGACTCATTATGATGTTGCCGTCAAGACCGGAACCGCAAAACGAGGGCCATCCAAACTCAATGATGCATGGTTGATCGGATTCGCGCCGGTGGTTCAACCAAAGTTTGCTTTTGCCATCTCCGTCCAGCAGGTTCCCCTCGGGGGGGGTGAGGCTTGTGCTCCGATACTGGCCGAGATCCTCGGCTGGCTCGAACAGCATCGCGGCTGGGAACTGAGCCGATGAATCCTCTCTTCAAGCCCTGGATCAAAGACTGGAAAGAGGGTTGGTTCGGCGCAGCATTGCTACTGCTACTGACCACCGGTTGGTTGTTGGTTGTTGGAACCATCTTCGTTCACAGCGCAGCCGATGGCCCCGAAGGTGGGTTCCCGGGCCCCTACTCCAGCAGCCACATGAAGAAGATCTTGGTCGGGCTGGGCGGGATGTTGGCGTTGTCCTTCATCCCCTCGAAATATTTGGAGAGATTCTCGGGTGTTTTCTTCTGGGGCACGATCGGCCTTTTGGCACTGTTGTTACTCTGGAAGTGGGCACAAGGTGGCGTGGTTCGGTGGATTCGAATCGGTGGTTTTGGTATGCAGCCATCGGAACTGGCCAAGATCTCGACGGTGCTACTGGTGGCGCATCTCTTGCGAAGCGGCGAGCGGCTGGGTCAGTGGAGCAGTCTTTTCAAGGTACTGGCGGTCGCGGGGCTCCCCTTCCTGATGATCGCCGCTCAGCCCGATCTGGGAACTGCCTTGATCCTGGCCCCCACCGTCGCTGCGATGATCTGGGTGGGTGGGATCGATGGCCGCAAATTTGTGATACTCGTTTTTGCTGCAGTGCTCATCGTGGGTAGCTGCGGCTGGCCGCTTCTGACCGGATACCAGCAAGATCGCCTTCGTTCCTATATGGGAATCGGTGAGGTGGCTCAAGAATCAGAAGGGGGCTATCAGGTGGCTCAGTCGATCATCGCCATCGGTAGTGGCGGACCGACTGGACGGGGCCTGCACCTCGGGAGTCACCACGATCTCGGATACCTGCCAGAAGATCACAATGACTTTATCTTCTCGGTGATCGGGGAGGAATGGGGCCTGGTCGGCACCATCTCGGTGATCCTGGCTTTCCTGGTGCTGGTCTTAACGATGCTGGGAGTCGCCTGGAACTGTCGCGATCCCTTTGGCCGCCTAGTGGCGGTGGGTCTGGCCACCCAAATCGGTATTCAGGCCACCATCAATCAGGCCGTGACGGTCGGCCTGTTACCGGTGACCGGGATGCCGTTACCCCTCATTTCCTACGGCGGAACTTCTATCGTGGTGACCTTGATGGGAATCGGAATCGTCATCTCTGTGGCACGAAAGCCGGTCGAGGTGATTCACCCGGATGGCCTGCAACGAGGCGTTTCCGATGTGATTCACAGGTCGATCCGTGCCCCCATGAATCGGCACGAGGGTTCGTCGCGGTGACCCTACGTTTTAGGTGCCATCTACCGTGGTGCCTTCATCGATGGCTAGATCTCTTCTCCTTCGATGATCCTTCGAGCAGAGTCACTGAGGATCCAGAGGAGAACATCCTTCCAGCAGCGAGGAACCCATCGTGATGAAGACACAAAAAAAGAGGCGCCATCGGGGAAATGGCGCCTCCTCGGAAAGAAATGTAGCAAGGAAGGCAGCAATGCTGCCTCGGGGAGATCACCAATCCGTTGCGGTTTGGTGGCCTTGCGCGAGAGACTTCTTTCGAAGGATCTCTCCAACTCCCCTGTCCCAAAGAGCCCACTGTTCCAAAGCATCGATCGTGCCAAATGTCCTACTCGCCCCATGGGTAGGCTAAGCACGAACAATGAAACGGTTTAGAACGATGTCCTGAGGGCAGGGTGAATTGGTCAGGGAAGAAGAAGTGGAAGTATTTCAACCACTTCTTCGCGATGTGCTCGCGAGGATCATAGTAAGTTGTTTATTTGTTTAGAGTTAAAGAAGCGGCTGGAAAACACCCGGTGGATTCCCTAGGTACGGATATTCCGGTCAAAAACAATCCGCTTAACCCGCTTCGTTGGGCCGCATCCAGCCCAGAGTTTCACCGATGGCGACCGGGTCACCCGCCTCGGACCAGTGGACCAGAAGAGTTCCAGCGATCGGAGCAGAGACCGAATGCAAGGAGTGCCCCTCCGCGACCAGGAGTAACTCCTGATCCTTCTCGACCCTGTCTCCCGGAAACACGCACCAGTGCAGGAGAGTGGCGGAAGAAGTGACCTGAGGGGCCTCTCGCGCGATTTGCGCGGAGGCGGGTTGAGTCCCCTCAGGATATTGAATCGAAATCGCACCGGGCTCCACCATCGACTCCTCCTCTGGATTAGGATGAAAGAGCGTCGATTGTAAACTCGCACCGGTTGCGGGGAAAGAACCGAGCGGTTCGGCCGCTAGGGACAGGAATCGAAGACTTCACAAGTCAGATCATCTTCGGTGGGATCGATGCCACAGGTCTCGAACGGTGCCTGCGGTGGAGGTCCACCACTGAACATGTAGCTCAGCAGCAGTATTGGATCTCCTAGCACGATGATTCCATTGTCATCGATATCGGCGACCTTCTCACACAGCGAAGCCGCACCACCGCTAAACATGTAGCTGAGCAGGTTGACTGAATCGCCCAGATCGAGATTTCCATTCCCATCGAAATCACCGCGTGTGAACTGAACACCGACCACTCCTTCGAGGATTTGGATGCTGGTGCCACTGGTATTGACCACTGCAGAACCTCCGTTGCCGAGCGAGAAGACGATGGCGGTCGGCGGCGATGGTGCCTGGGGCACGAGATCGGACGTGAAATTGAGACTGGTCGATCCGATCGGTGCCGTATCGAGCGCCTGATAGTGTGCCACCATCAATTCCTGGTCAGTACCGGCGGACATCACACTGATATCGCTGATCGAGTATAGGCAGGCGACGATCAGACCATCGGCACCCTCGGGCTCAATATCGATCAACAGGTACTCAGGACCTGCACCGCCGTTGAACGCACTCAATGCCGCACCGAGGTCGGCTCCGGTCAGCAACAGTGCAGCCCCGGAGTGGGCAAAGCCAAAGGAGAAGCCGTAGTTGATGTCTGGCGTATCGACCAGGATCTGAACATCGACATCGATGCCCTGTTCGACCGAAGCGGCGGAAGGGTTGGCGCTGAGGAGAAACGGCAGTAATCCACCAATCTCGATCAATCCATCTTCGGTGGTCGGAGTGATGGCCACTCCGCCTGGAGCCACGGCTAGATTGTCAGAAGCAGCGCTGTCGCCTGGGAAAGTCTCGGTGCAATACTGGATGCTTGCAAAGGTGTCGTCGGGACCGAGTAACAACGTCTGCATGACAATCGCTTCATGGTCCTGCCCGCTGGGTAGATTGTTGATTCCGACGAAATTGACCACCACCCCCTGACGAACTCCGAAACCTGGGAAGAGCGTGAGTTCATCAAAATCAGCGGGTCCACCGGAATTGGCCGTGGTCGATGCCGTGCCGCTGAGCACCTCTACCACTTCCATGTTGGCATCGTGGCAGATGGCAATCGACCACCCTGCTAGGTCACCGCCGAGATTATCAATCAACGCTCGAGACGTGACCGTGGCCCCCGAAGGCCCCGATGAACTGGTATCAAATTTGAAGATGTACCCGGGATCCTGAGCGTGAGCACTTTGACCCGAGAGAAGCATGATCGAGAGCAGCATGACCGAGAGCAGCATGACCGAGAGCGGGGTGACCCTCATCGAGATTTTAAAGCGTGGCATTTGAGACTCCTGTTCGGCGACAAAGGTTCACGATTAGAAAAGGGAAGAGGGATCCTCAAGTGAAGTGTGAATTGGCCTTATAGGCCCCGCAAGGGCCAATTGAAGTCCATGGTTCCGGATCATTTCTTCCTCGACTCACCGATTCTCAGGGCAGAATTACGGTCAGAGAGACCGATTGTATCACTTGAGCCATGTTTACGGCACCCCCCAACATCGATCGACTCTCCGTCCATGGATTGTCAACAACACGGACGACTGGAACGGAATTGGTCCTGCGAGCACGGGAACTCCCGAACGACGAGTATCGGTGCGGCCATCGGAGCGGGCACGCCATTTGCCACTCTGTTCTCTCGAACCGAGGTGGAAGTGCCACCTTGTCAGAAAGGACCGACGATGAAGCCTGACTCCGCTGACACCCCACTGCCACTTCCCCAAACTTCAGTGCATCTGTTGAAAGAACTGCAGGAGAAGGGAATTCAGAAGCTCCGCGTCGTCACACCATCTCAGTTCCGAGAGAACGCCAAGAAAGCGGTTGCCCAAGCACTGCTTGAATTGCTGGGTGAAGTGCCACTGCCCGCCGAACAGCGTCAACAGATCATCGAACGGGCTCGGCAGTACATGTGTCCGATCGATCCTGTGGCGGCCAAAGATGTAAAGGTCGCAGGAGTGACCGAAACAACCGTACCTTTGATTAGAATTCCGCCACCAGTCGTCGCTTCGACTCCCCCCACCGAGACCGCTGAACCCGATTCTTCCACTACATCGGATTCCCCGCTCGGTCAGAGGGAAAAGGCGTTGCTGGTCCAGTTATCACGACTCATCGCACGGGACTGGAGATCAGAACTGGCGACGGTGAGGGATACCCAGAACACACAGGTCGAAAGGCTCGAAATGAGAATAGAAGAATTAACCCTAGCACTTCAAGCGACCGATCACGCGATCGCCGGAACCGGTGATCCCGAAATCGATCAACTCGAGGTGAAGTCGCCCTTTGATTACAAGAAATCAGAACTCCTGGACCAGTTGTTCCAGGCCAACGTGGCTCTCCGCTCCATCTCGGAAGGTCCACAACCGGGAGATTCCCCCTCCCAGCCCCGAGAAGGAAGGTCGTCATGAAATCATCGAAAAAAGCATCCAGTAGTCAGCGCCAGGATGTCGCACTTCCGAAGCTCAACTCCAAGACGAGTCTTCTTCACGTTGGAATCGATCTTGGAACCAGCAGGAGCGCCGTCGCGAGTTCCAATGGATCCAGAGAAGTGATGGCCAGTCTGGTCGGTTGGCCGAAGGACTCCGTCGCGGCCAAGGTGCTCGGAGGTCAAACACTGGTCGGAGATGCGGTCATCAAGAATCGGCTCGCACTCAACACCTGCTATCCGCTAAAGGATGGCAACCTGGCTTACACCGAACTCAGCGGTGCAGACCAGGAAGCATCACGCCAGGCAGGTGTCACGTTGCTTTCTGCACTGCGCCGTTCCTGCAACCCGAGGCCTGATCAGGCAGTATGTGCAGTGATTGGTGCCCCGGCAGAAGCCACACGAGAGAACAAGCAGGCGATCGTAGATCTGGCCAACGAGGCCGGGATCGAAGGCGTGATGGTCGTTTCGGAACCGTTCGCCGTCGCCTATGCTCTCGACGCCCTGGATAATGCCATCGTCATCGACATCGGTGCAGGCACCATCGATCTGTGTCGCATGGCGGGTAGCCTTCCGGGAGTCGAGGATCAGGTCACGGTCTTCCGGGCCGGCAATTATGTCGACCAAAGACTCGCCGAACTGATTCGAGAGGCTCATCCTGAAGTGCAGTTCACTTCCAACATGATCAAGGTGGCCAAGGAGCGATTCAGCAGCGTGATCGATACCCAGAAGCGGGCATTGGTCACCTTCCCGGTGGCCGGGCGTCCAACTCCGGTAGACATCACCGATCAGATTCGTAGCGCCGTCGAAGAGTTGGTGCCTTGGATCACAGAGGCGATTCAGAGCCTGGTGGCCAGTTTCGATCCCGAATTCCAGCATCTGATTCGCAATCGAATCATCGTCAGTGGCGGTGGCTCACAGGTATTCGGACTACAAGAGTCTCTCGAGAGCGGCCTTGAAAGCCTCGGCGGTGGTCGAGTCTTGATCGTCGACGATCCCGTCTACGCCGGTGCCCAGGGAGCACTCAAATTGGCTCAGGAGATGCCCGCTGAATATTGGACTCGCATGCGTGGCTGATCACAAAACCCCATTGCACTCCCCCCTACTCAGCCTGGGTCTCGATTCGTCGAGACCCAGGCCTATTTTTTTATCCACCCGGGGGAGTCTTGAAGTTCCGTTGGCGAAGTTGTGCGACGATGGCCGCCAGTTGAGAGCCCACCTTGGACAACTGCTCGATGGAATTCTCGGCAGTTCTTTCGACCGGACCCAGAGAGAGTCGAATCGAGCTACGAATCCAATCGATGTCGATTCCCATCGCCGCCAGAACATGACTGGGTTCACGGGCCCCGGATGAACATGCGGATCCACTGGACGCGGAAATGCCCGCCATATCGAGGCGAACCAGCAAGGTCTCGGCATGAACTCCGCGAAAACCAACATGAACACAACCAGGCCAATCGTCTTCTTGATGAGGGACAATCCTGCAATCTGGAACCTGTTGAAGTGGAGTCACGAGTGCTTCTCTGGCGAGTCGAAGTGCCGCCACATCCCACAACGGCGTCGAGTGAGCGACTCTGGCCAGTTCACCGAATCCAGTGATCGCCAGCAGGTTCTCGGTTCCAGGTCGTATCTTTTTCTCCTGCGGCCCGCCACGAAGAAGCGGTTCGATGAGGAGCCCTTTTCGAATCCACAAGGCACCCACTCCGACCGGCCCAAAGGACTTATGGGCGGTGATCGTGGCCGCATCGACGGACAGTTCTGGAATCGATTGAGGAAGGCGGAAGAATCCCTGGGCACCATCGATGTGAAGGCGTGCTCCGCCATCATGGATGTGGCGAGCCAACTGCGGGATGTCCTGGCTGATTCCGGTTTCGTTGTTGACCCACTGGATCGAATAAAGGGCCCCCTCCGTCACCTCGAAATCGCAGATCCTTCCCGATCGGTCCACTTCGAGAAGGCCACCGGCGCGACCCTGTTGCCATTGCTGCCGAGCGGGCTCCAGCACCGAAGGATGTTCAGTGGTTCCGACGAACAGTGGAGCGTCGATGGGAGCCAGTCCAGTCAATGCTAGATTGTTCGATTCGGTCCCCCCGCTGGTGAAGTGAAACTCCGAGGCCTCGACGTCAAACAGGGATGACAACTGGTCGCGAGCATCGTCGAGTTGTTTGCGAGCATCTCGTCCGTGTTGGTGCAAACTGGATGCGTTGGCAGGACCCGTAGTTTGTAACCACTGAGCCATCTTTTCGGCGACTTGGGGGTGTAGCGCGGTCGTTGCATTGTGATCGAGGTAAGTATTCGAGATCACGGGGAGCCTGTCAGGTCGACACCCCGCGTCGCGAACAGGTCGATTTGCCACAGGCCAGCGGATCCGGGCTGGAGTCTCAGGGAATATTCGATGTACTGATCTTCGGAATGCCAAATGAGAGTCACCCAACGATCGGATCCTCCTCCCGCAGGGACTTCTTCGATGCCATCGATGTCTGAACAAACCAGCAAGTCCGTGAGACCGAGCCCACCGAGCTGGGGGACATCCACAAATCGAATCATTGCCTGGAAAGCCAGTGCAGAGAGTTGTTCTCGTGTTGAATCGGTGAGGCAATGGTAGGCGGCATCGAATTGACTCGCATCGATGGCATAGCGGAAATAGCGCACCGTCTCCAGCGAAGCCGATCGTTGGAAATGGCGATCCACATCGGGGATATGCTTGCACGCTACAGGGTACAGGAGCAGCAGTGGAAACAAGATTACCAGAAATCGAGGCCAATCATGTGACATCAATCGGTCTCCTCATCCGATGATCCAGGATCCCCAAGGGGAGGGAATTCTGGAAGGGAATTGTCATCGAAGATGAGATGGCTCACATCCTTGACCTGGTCAAGTACGTCTTGCGAAACGTGAATCGGAAATCCAATCCTCGCCGCGAGCACGAATGCATCACTGGGACGGGTATCGATG
>JAPKAM010000164.1 GCA_028825265.1 Planctomycetota bacterium | reverse complement strand
GAAAGGGGCATTTCATGCCTAGCAATAACAGTATCCAGATGATCCACCCGTATTCTCACCAAGGGATGTGGGTCTTCGACGACGACGCGGTCGGCCTGGTCAAGGAGCCGTTCGTGGCCGGCGCCGATCGGATCATGGACCGGCTCGCCGAACAGGTTCCCGATGCTCACAACGGATTCACCCTGATCTTCTCCGAACTGCCATTTCCGGGACACCAGGTGTCGCTGGAGTGGCTGCAGGAGGAGTGCGGTGGCAACGTCTACCGATGCAACGAACTCGATATGGTCGGTTGGTTGTGCCCGGCGCTGCTCAAGTACTTCGACGAGCCGCCGAAGCAAATCTTTGCCGAGGTGAGACCTCGGGCCGAAGCGGTCTAGTGGTCTGTGAGGGGGCGGGTCACGCTGAGAAATGACCCGTCCCTGATGGCCATCTGCGGCACTCACTCCATGCCACTCCAGCAGTGGGAGTGATGGAGTGAGTCGCTGCTCTTCGGGTCAGCCATCGAACTGAATAAGACACGTGAATCGCGAAGGAACCCTAGCCCTAGTTCTTCGGCTTGCGGCCGGCGCGGCGGCGGTCCGCTTCCTTGAGCATGTGCTTTCGGATGCGGATGTTGGCTGGGGTGATCTCCACGAGTTCCCCTTCCACGACAAACTCGAGCGCCTCTTCCAACTTCAATCGTTTGAGCGGCCGGACGTTGGTGCTGTCGTCCTTACCGGAGGCTCGCACGTTGGAAAGCTTCTTGGTGCGAACCACGTTGACCTCGAGGTCGCGATCTCGGCTGTGTTCTCCGACCACCTGGCCTTCGTAGACCTTATCTCCCGGTTCGATGAAGAAAGTGCCGCGATCGTACAGGGCATCGAGACTGTAGGGGGTGACCTGACCCGTCTCGACGGCGATCAGTGAGCCTGAATTCCGTCGAGGAATGGCACCGGCTTTGGGACCGTGCTCGAGATAACTGTGGTGCGAGATGACTCGTCCAGCGGTGGCGGTGAGTAATCGTGTCCGCAAGCCGATGAGACCACGGGCAGGAATCTTGAACTCCATATGCACCATGTCGCTGCCGGCTCTGGATGTCATGTCGATCATTTCGGCACGCCGTTCGCCGATCAATGCCATCGCGGATCCTTGCGCATCGATGGGGCTCTCCAGCACCAGGTGCTCGTAAGGCTCGTGCCATTTACCGTCGACCAGTCGCTCGATGACCCGCGGCATTCCCACGCACATCTCGAAACCCTCGCGACGCATCGTCTCCAGCAAGATACCAAGATGCATCAGGCCACGTCCGGAGACCAGAAACTCCTCGGGACGTTCGCCCTGGACCACTCGAAGCGCCACGTTTCTCTCGAGCTCCTTGTCGAGTCGATCCTTCAGTTGCCTCGAGGTGACATACTTGCCGTCCTGGCCGACAAAGGGACCATCGTTGACCCGAAAAGTCATGTGGAGGGTTGGTTCATCCACTCGCAAAGCGGGAAGTGCCTTCGGTGACTTCGCACAGGCGATGGTGTCCCCGATTTCGATCCCATCGATGCCAATTACCGCACAGATGTCGCCTGCCTTGACCTGTTGGACCTTTTTCCGACCGAGCCCCTCGAACAGATGTACCTCCTGCGCACGAGCAGTCCTCGGTTCACCATTCTCCGAAAGCACCTTGACCTCTTCTGAGGCGGAGAGGGTGCCCGATGCGACGCGTCCGATGGCGATGCGGCCCACGTAATCGGAGTGGTCGAGAGTGCTGACTCTGAGTTGCAGCGGTGCATCGATCTCAACCGGCGGAGGGGGAACGTGTTCGATGATGGCGTCGAAGATCCTTTGCAGATCAAAGCGCTCTCCGTCCACCTCTTCCGAGCACCAGCCATCGCGCCCAGAGCAGAAGAAGATGGGAAAGTCGAGTGCATCATCGCCCGCTTCCAGGCTCACTAGCAGATCGAACACTTCGTCGACCACCTGTGCGGGTCGCCCATCGGGCCGATCGACCTTGTTGACGATCAGCATCGGAGTGAGTCCGTTTTCCAGTGCCTTTTGCAAGACAAAGCGGGTTTGCGGCATCGGACCGTCGTAGGAATCGACTAGCAGTAAGGCACCGTCTGCCATCGACAGAACTCTCTCCACCTCGCCGCCGAAGTCCGCGTGGCCTGGAGTATCGATGATGTTGATGCGATAACGAACATCTCCGCGCTCCACCTCGACGGCACAGTTCTTGGCGAGGATGGTGATACCGCGCTCACGCTCAAGGGGATTGCTGTCGAAGATCAGTCCGTGCTGGCCTCCTGCGAGACGATCGAGCTCCTCGTTGCGGAACATGCCAGACTGATAGAGGAGGCTGTCGACCAGTGTCGTTTTGCCATGGTCAACATGGGCGATGATCGCCACATTACGGATCTGGTCCTGCATCGGAAGACTGCTCCCACTCTCTTTGCCCTACTTGGGCCGGAAGTGGCGAACTGCACACGCTTCCGTTGATTGGAATTCTAGCGTTGAAACTCGATTGTGAAAGCAAACCTGTAGATGATGGGGGAGAGAGTGCAAAACAAGCGACAGGTGGGTCGTGTGAGCCCTTACATCTGGAGGGCGCGGGCCAGGATCTCGATGTCCTCTTCAAAGGACTCCGGAGCCAGCGGCCCGAAGGAGAAGCGGAAGAAGTGGCGAAGTGGTGATTTGTGATCCAGCCGCCTCATGTCGCAATCGGAACCTCGCAAGATGGCGGCACCTTGGGGAAAGAGTCGAGAATTTAACTCCGCCGCATTGATGTCATCCGGAAGCTGACACCAGTGGTAGAAGCCACCATCTCCAGTGAAGAGGCGTAGCCCCATCTTCTCGAACGCTTCGCCGTAGCGCTGGCGCTGCTGGCCATAGAAGGCGGGAATGGATTTTCGCACCTGCTCGACACGGGCCGGAGCCAGCAACTCGAGCGCGTAGCATTGCGATGGATGAGAGACTCCACCCATACCAAACGATGAGAAGTTACCGAGAACTTCGATGTGGTGCTTGGCTGCGATCGCCCAGCCGATGCGAATTCCGGGAGATTGTAGCCCCTTGGTTGCGGCACCCACGACGAAGATGTTGGTCTGGTCGATGTCATCGATATGAGCCAGAGCGCTGACCGGAGGTTGATGGAACATCTCGTAGGCCTCGTCGATCAGCAAGCCGCAGCTGGGTGTACTCGCGGCAGCGACTAGGGCATCGAGATCGGCACCGGAGCGGGTGATGCCCGTTGGATTACACGGATTGCTCAACAACATTAGGGTTCGTTGGTGCGATCCTGGTGATGTGTAATCCTCGATCGACGGGCAGAATCGATTCTCGATGTCGCTGTCGACCAGGTCGTAAGGAATTGAAAGACGTTCGAGGATGTCGAAGTATGGGGTGTACTCGGTCGAAGCAATTTTGACTCCGACTCCCTCCTGCAGAAATAGCAGGACCGACAGAAGTGCGGGACGGCCACCGGCAAAAATCATCACATTGTCTGCATCGATGGAAGCGCCGTAATGCTCGCAGTAGTAACTGGCAATTCGCTCTCGCAGCGCCGGAAGCCCCCATGCTTTTGGATAGCGGAGATCCTGTGAGGAGACATCGACGGAGGAGGGCAATTCAGGCCCTCCGGGGATCGGCACCGTGAGGGGGAATCCCTGACTCCATGGATGAGTGCCCGATTCTCCCATCGGTTGACCGAATGCCGATTGAAAGGCGTAGAGGGTCTGGTAGATCCCCATCGGCGGAGTTGGCTTGAGAAAGGCCGGACCGCTTCCAAGGGTCGATTCTGATCCAGGGGAAACAGAGATGGCTGAAGACTCGTCGGTCATGAAATACTCCACTCCACCTGTGATACCGCTTGCGCTGTTTGGCGACTGCGCT
>JAPKAM010000063.1 GCA_028825265.1 Planctomycetota bacterium | reverse complement strand
CCTAGTCGCTGAATTCAAACCAACGTCGAATTCAAATCATCAAGTCTTGGTGATCGAGTCTTGGCGAACGAGTTTTGGCCAACGAGTCCCAACTCCCGTTCAGGATGAGTCGAGGTCCTTGTAGCCGAGGATTCGCCACGGCTGCACCATTCTCTTCTTGCCCTTGAGTGGTGTTTGCGGCAACTGCTCCATCTTGAATAGCGGGAAGCACTCGAGGGCGGTATCCGGGCCAACCACCACTTCTCCCGCAGCGGCCACCTGGGACTCGAGCCGGCTGGCGATGTTGACGGTGTCTCCGATGACGGTGTAGTCGCTGCGCTGGATCGAGCCAATATCTCCGACCACTGCGGAACCAGAATTGATTCCGATTCTCATGCTCAGCGGCGGCCACTCAGGATGCTTTGCGATCACCTGTTCAATTCTCGATTGCATCGCAAGTCCGGCACGGACGGCACGGACGGCGTGATCGGGTTGCTTCTCGGGCGCTCCGAAGAATGCGATGAGTGCATCCCCGACGTACTTGTCGAGGGTTCCATCCTCCTTGAAAATTTCATCGGTGAGCTCCTCGAAGATGGCATTGAGAAGGTCCACGACCTCTCTCGGCGTCAGGTTTTCGGAGAAGGAGGTGAATCCGACCATGTCGGCAAACAGAACTGAGATCTCTGCTTCCATCGACCCTAGTTGTGCTTCTCCAGCAAGAACCCGCTCGACCACATTGGGCGATAATCGGCAGGAGAGATCTTTGCGCCGTCGCTTCTCCTCCTCGACGGCCTGGCGCAGTCGGAATTGTTCGAGGGCGCTGGATGCCATCAAGGCGAGAGCGCAGATGACATCGAGGTGGTCCTTGCCAAGCGACTTCTTCGAGCGGACGCAGTCGACATAGAGGATTCCCACCACTTCACCTTCGAGCAGTAGCGGTGCGCACATGGCGGACTGTATCTGCATCTGGATGATGCTCTGGGCTGCGGCGAGATTGGACAAGGAACCAGTATCCCGGATCAGTACCGCACGCCGTTCGTTCAGCACTTGCTTGGCGATGGTGCTAGACAGTTGCATCGGCCCTTCGGTGCCGAGACCATCGCGCGACGAAGAAGCACAGGGAATCAGCGACTCCCCTTCGACCAGACTGAGAAAACCTCGATCGACCGGCAGCGACCGAAGAGCCAGGTCGATCGCTCCCTGGGCGACCTCTGCAAGATTAGATCGGGTCAGGAGCGTCTCGGCAGCATTCTTGAACAGGTCGAGTGCCACCCCGAGACCGAGGCTCGATGACCCACTGGCATCGGACGGCGAGTGGGATTCCAACTGCTTCTCGAATTCATCGATGACTCGTGAATCGAGCACTCCCTGGGAGGGGAGATCTTTCTCGACCTGGATGTTGAACACCGATCCTGTCGAGCCTTCGACCAGCAGCGAGATGCTTCCTAGTTGCAGGACCATCCCCTCTCGCAGGGGCATGGTGGAGATCCCTATATTGCCGACGTGGACGCCATTACGACTGTCGAGGTCTTCAATCAGCAAGACCCCATTCTCTTCGTAGATGCGGGCGTGGTTCCTCGAAATGGTGTCATCCTGGATGCAAACTTCGCAACTGGAGGACCTGCCGATGAGCATCGGAAATGACGTCAGGGACACGGCCTGGTCGCCCGTGAGGTCGCGAAAGCGCAGAATCAGGGAAGTTGGAGTTGCTAGGGTCATCGAATAGAAGACCTTTCTAGCCCAATGATAGGCCCCCAGGGCCCCTTGGGCCACCCGTCGCCACCCCAATCAAGGACCTTCGGTTTAGGCAGATTCTCGGCTTCCCTTGCAGCCACGCCCCTCGATTCGTACGATTTCAGATCACAGTCGTTGTGAATCTGCCCAGCGGGTCGATTCGATGGCGGCTAGATCTGACCTGCGGGACCCCGGGCCCCAAGGCTGCATGCGCAGCCGGCTTCGGGATATCTAGGTGGGCGGAGCGCTGAAGAGCAGAGAAGGTACGATGCAAAAAAAGATTCACCCCAATAACTACCGCGAAGTGGTCTTCCAAGACTTCAACGCAGAATTTTCCTTCCTCACTCGCTCTACGGTAAAAACCACCGAGACGATCAAGTGGGAAGACGGCAAGGAATACCCGCTCTTCAAACTCGACATCTCGAGCGCGTCACACCCTTTTTACACCGGCAAGCAGACCTTCGTCGACACCGCAGGGCGCGTCGAGAAGTTCAAGCAGCGTTTCGACTGGCAAAAGGGGAAAGCCGCCGAGGTGATCGACAAGGCGGAAGAAAAGCGCACCGAGCATCAACGGAAACAACTCGAGCAGGAAGAGGCGACCCGCAAGGAGGCCTCTGATCGCAAGTCTGCTCGCGAAGATCGTCGTCGCAAGATCCTCGAGGGTAAGAAGAAGAAGGCGGAGGAGCAGGCAGAAGCCAAGGCCGCCGAAGAAGCGGCCGCCGCTGCGGCGGCTCCAGCGGCTGAAGCGCCAGCTGTTGAAACTCCAGCCGTTGAAACTCCAGCCGTTGAAACTCCAGCGGCCGAAGCCGCCCCCGCCGCTGACGCGGCGGCAGGCGAAACTCCCGCCGCCGACGATGCTGCGGCAGAGAAACCCGCTGATACCGATTCTTGAAGTGTCGATGATTGAGGGCCGGTGGGGGCAAGATGGCCCTCTCCGGCCCTCATTCTCATCCCGGGGAGCAGTACTTCGGGCCGTTTCGGCCCGCATGGGGTAACCAAGATGTGTGCAGCTGAAAAAGACACCACAGAGTTCCTCGAAAAGCCGATCGAAGGTCGTCTTTCCGAGCGGTTGTTTGCGATGGATCAGCGTTTCCAGGATCTCGAGCAGTTGATCGGGGAGCCTGCTCAACAGGCCGATGGTATGAAATTCCAGGAGATCCTGCGTGAGCACGGAAGCCTGTCGCCGATGATCCACCTCCATCGCAAGTATGTGATTTGTCTCGGCAATCTGGCCGAGGCCAATGAAATCATTGCCAGCGGCAGCGATCTGGAGCTGAAAGAACTTGCCGAAATGGAACTCGGCGACTTGCAACAATCGGTCAAGTTCAGCGCCCGAGCGATCCGCCTAGCGATCCTCGATCATCAGACCGAGGGGGGAGATGACTGCATCTTCGAAGTGCGAGCGGGAGCCGGTGGTGATGAGGCGGCGCTCTTTGCCTCAGATGTATTCAAGATGTACACACTCTACGCCGAGAAGAAGCGCTGGAAGGTCGAGGTTCTCAGCGCGAGCGAAACGGCCCTTGGCGGATACAAGGAGATCACCTTCTCGGTCAAGGGAAAGGGTGCCTTCGAGCGACTCTGCTTTGAGTCGGGTGGGCATCGAGTGCAACGAGTTCCAACGACCGAAGCTCAAGGTCGGATCCACACCTCGGCGATCACCGTGGCGGTGATGCAGGAGGCCGAGGCGGAAGAGATCCAGATCGAAGAGAGTGATCTTCGCATCGATACCTTCTGTGCATCGGGTCCTGGCGGACAATCGGTCAACAAGACCTCCAGCGCAGTCAGGATCACCCACATCCCGACCGGAGTGGTGGTCTCGATGCAGGATGAGAAATCACAGCATCGCAATCGAGACAAGGCGATGCGGCTGCTCAAGACTCGCCTGAAGGAGGCGCAGGATCGCCAGAAGCAACAGGAAGAGGACGCCTTGCGCCGCTCTCTGATCGGAACGGGTGATCGTAGCGATCGAATCCGAACCTATAACTTCCCACAGAACCGCATCAGCGATCATCGCATCAATTGCACCCTCTATAATCTCGATCGCTTTCTCACCGGAGAGATCGATGAGTTGCTCGACCAGCTAGAAGCCCATGACCGCGAAGAGCGGGTCCAGGGGCTCTGAGGTGGGGGACTCCGCCTCTTCCCTCGATCTGCTTCGACAGGTCAGCCAGCGCTTACAGCACTCGGATGCTCCTCAACTCGATGCGCTGTGGATCTTGGCTCAGGTTTTGCAACTAGACCATCGAGATCCCAAACTGAGAAGTGATCTGGAGATGACCACTGAACAGCGCGGCCAGTTTCTCGAGATGGCTGATCGTCGCGCTGGGGGCGAACCACTAGCCTACATCCTGGGTGAGTGGGAGTTTTATGGCTACACCCTGGAGGTCACCCCGTCGGTGCTGGTGCCGCGACCCGAGACGGAACTGCTGGTGGAGTGGGCGCTGGAGTTGCTGAAGGGAAGAAGTGATCCTCGCATCGTCGAGGTGGGTGTCGGTTGCGCCGCGCTGGTGATCGCGCTGGCACAGCAACGCCCCGATCTGAGCGCCATCGCGGTCGATTGCTCGGCTGGGGCACTCGAGGTGGCCCGCCGCAACCTGCAACGACATCAATTACTCGACCGAATTGAACTGGTGCAGGGCCATCTGCTGGAGCCGATCGATGGCCGCCACGACCTGATCATCTCGAATCCTCCGTACATCGTCGAGGGGGATCCACGACTGAGTGCGGATGTGGCCAGGTTCGAACCAAAAGCGGCCCTGATCGACAACATCGACGGAGATGGAATCGGATTCCATCGCGCCCTGATCGACGATTTCCCCCGCTGCGTCAATGCGACCGGGTCGCTTCTGATGGAGTGCGGTGAGGGTCAGGTGCCTGCCATCGAGCGCTATGCCAGGGAGCGTGGAAGGCGCGCCACTTCGCGCCGGGACCTGGCCCGGATTCCCCGAGCGGTCCATGTCGACCTAGACCCGGCAGGATAATCGGGAACCACTCTTGTTCGTTGCGGCGTTGACACCCTGATCCCATGGAGCACAATCGGGATCACGCCGCCGTTGCCGGAAAGGCACCATATTGGACAAATTCGTGATCTACGGGGGCCGCAAACTCAACGGCTCAGTCCGTATCTCCGGTTCGAAAAACGGAGCCCTTCCGGTGCTCTTTTCGACGCTGCTTTGTGATGGTCCGGTCCATCTCAGCAACGTTCCAACCGATCTGCGAGACATCCGCTTATCGCTGGAGATCCTCGAATCACTCGGCACTGAATACGAGATGCATGCCGACGGCTCCGTGAAGTTAGAAGTGACCGATGCCACCTCGACCACCGCCGACTACGAGCAGGTCAGCAAGATGCGTGCTTCCATCTGTTGCCTCGGACCGCTACTGGCTCGGCGTGGAGAGGCGAGGGTTTCGCTTCCCGGGGGCTGTAGCATCGGCGACCGCCCCGTCGAGTTGCACACCCGCGGGATGGAAGCGCTGGGGGCAGAGGTGCGGATCGAGAGTGGCTACGTGGTGGCCAAGGCACCGCGCCTCAAAGGCAATACGGTCTACCTGTCAGGACCGATGGGGCCGACGGTACTGGGCACGCAGAATGTCATGATGGCGGCTGCGGGTGCTGAAGGAGTGACCATCATCGAGGGGGCGGCTTGCGAACCGGAAGTCCAGGCGACTGCCGGATTCCTACGGGCACTGGGGATAGTTATCGAGGGGGATGGCACCCCGGTGATTCGTATCGAGGGTCATGGTCGACTCGATGGAGACTCGTGTCTTGGCGGATGTGAATTTGAGATTCCACCCGATCGCATCGAAACCGGCACTTACTTGCTGGCCGGCGCCATCGCTGGCGGCGAAGTCGTGATCGAAGGGTGTCGGCCATCGGAGAATAGCGCACTGTTGAATCTACTCGAGCGCATCGGAGTCCCGGTCGAGGTGGGAGATTCGACGTTGACGGTTCGGGGAGTGGATTCGGTGACACCGGTCGACATCGCGATGCTGCCCTACCCGGCGTTTCCGACCGATCTTCAGGGGCCCTTGATGGCGCTGATGTGCCTCGGTCGGGGAGTCAGCCTGATCACCGACAAAGTGTTTCCCGATCGCTTCAATCACCTTTCAGAGTTGCGACGTTTTGGCGCCAGAATTCGCAAGGAAGGCCCTTCTGCCATCATCGAGGGGGGCGCACCCTTGTCGGGAGCGACTGTGATGGCCAGCGATCTGCGGGCCAGTGCTTGCTTGGTGCTGGCGGGCCTGGTCGCCGAGGGGCGAACTGAAGTGACTCGGATCTATCACTTGGAACGGGGTTATGAACGGATGGAGCAGAAGCTCGGACAGCTCGGTGCCGATGTGGAGAAAATGGACGAAAAAATAGACGACCGAGAAATGGCTTAGGGAAAACCGATGCTCGAAGGACTCACCCGTAGATTTACCGATATCGTTGCCGGCTTACGCGGTAGCAAGATCACCGAAGCCACCATGAAGGAGACGGGCCGGGAGATCCGGCGCGCCTTGCTCGAGGCCGATGCCGCCTTGTCAGTGGTGAAGGATTTCGAGAAACGAGTTCGGGAGAAGGCCCTCGGTGCGGTGGTGATCGAGGGTGTCGATGCGGGTCAGATGCTGACCAAGATCGTACAGGATGAACTGACCGACCTGATGGGTCCGGTCGATCATGAGTTTTCCTGGCGTTCGGGCGGGCCGACCGTGGTTTTGTTGTCGGGTTTGCAGGGCAGCGGAAAAACAACCACCTGCGCAAAACTCGCCATGTACCTGCGAGATCGCAAGAAACGAAAGCCGATGATGGTGGCGGCAGACCTGCAAAGGCCGGCAGCCATCGAGCAGTTGAAGGTTCTGGGTCAACAAGTGGGTGTCCCGGTGTTTCACCAACCTGGGCTGACCCCTCCACAGGTGTGCATGGCCGCCCTCGAGGAGGCCAAGAAACTCAAATGCGACGTGGTGCTGCTCGATACCGCAGGTCGCCTTCATGTCGATGAAGACCTGATGGCAGAATTGAAGTTGATCGCCAGCAAGACCTCTCCCGACGAGGTTTTCTTCGTATGCGATGCGATGACAGGCCAGGATGCGGTGAATTCTGCCGAGGCCTTCTCGCAATCGATCCCTCTGACTGGAGTGATCCTCACCAAACTCGATGGAGATGCCCGAGGCGGTGCCGCGCTGTCGGTGAAGGCGATCACCGGGAAACCGATCAAGTTCATCGGAGTCGGTGAAAAGTTAGACCGCCTCGACGAATTCCATCCCGATCGAATGGCCTCCAGAATTTTGGGCATGGGAGATGTCGTCAGCCTGGTCGATCGCGCTCAGCTAGTGATCGATGAAGATGAACAGGCCAAGATGCAGGAGAAGATGCTCGCGGCCAAATTTGACCTCGAGGACTTTCTCTCACAGCTGCGGCAGATCAAGAAGATGGGCAGTTTGAAGGATTTGTTGAGCCATCTCCCAGGACTGGGAGGTCGTGTCGATGAACTCAATGTCAAAGGCGATGAGATCGAGGTGGTCGAGAGCGTGATCCAATCGATGACCCGCAAGGAGCGTCAGCGACCCGAAATCATCAACACCAGTCGCCGCCGCCGGATCGCGGCGGGGGCAGGCCGGACCCTCGAAGATGTGACCGGTCTACTGCGTCAGTTCAAACAGATGCAGGGGATGATGGAGCAGATGAAGAAGCACCAGGGTCTGTTCGGCAAGATGAAGGGGATACGGGAAATGAAGGAGTCTCTCAGCGGTGGAGAAGGGGATCCTTCGGCGATGCCACCGGGGATGATGCCGCCTGGAATGATGCCGCCGGGCCTCGGGGCGCCTTCTGGCCCAGGGGGGCCAGGGAAGAAGCAGGCCGGCCCATCCCTCGACGAGAGGCGCAAGAAACGCAAGCAAGAGCGCCAGCGACGAAAGAACTCTCGTCGTAAATAGCCTTTCTGGCCACAAATTGGCCGAAACTGTCCGATAATTCCTCGGGCAGTGTTGATGGATCGTGGCCTCCCCTGTAATTTCAGTCTTCCCCTCAGATGGAGGGATTGTGGATCTGGCACGATCGGTCGGCAGATTTCGGTTTGAACTTTGATTTCTCATTCGGGTCAATCCCGGAGTGTACGGGTGGAGATGATAGGTATGGCGGTAGCAATCCGTCTCAAGCGCTGTGGAAGACGCCATCGGCCCTTCTATCGCATCGAGGCCA
This sequence comes from Planctomycetota bacterium, assembly GCA_028825265.1. Taxonomy (GTDB): domain Bacteria; phylum Planctomycetota; class UBA8108; order UBA1146; family UBA1146; genus QNYK01. The sequence continues at coordinate 10,254 of JAPKAM010000063.1, read as the reverse complement.
TCGAGAAGAGAAATGCCCGTGGCGGAAGATCTCTGGAAACGGTCGGCTGGTACGACCCGATGGTCGAAGATGCTCAGAAGCGCGTGAAGTTGCACGAGGATAGAATTCAGCATTGGATCGACAACGGAGCTAGGCCGAGTGACACCGTCACCTCCTTCCTGCGCAAGTCGAACGTCAAGTGGGGAACGCCGGGGCAAAAGAATAGCCGCAGGGCCCAACAGCGCGCAAAGAAGAAGAAATCTGCTGGTAGTGCCAGCTGAAGGATTTTGTTCGGAGTCGCCGGTGCAGATCGACATCTTGACGATCTTCCCGCGCTTCTTCGATGAGTTCCTGCGTCATGGCATGGTGCGAGTGGCCCGTCAAAAAGGCCGTCTCGATGTCCGGATCACGGACCTTCGCGCATATGCCGAGGATCGACACAGAACCGTCGACGGTCGCCCTTATGGAGGCGGCCCGGGAATGCTTCTGAAACCAGAGCCGGTGTTCAGGGCACTTGACGGACTGGGACTCTCGGTGGGCGCTGAAGCCCCGGAGGGGACGTTGCCACTCTTGATGTGTCCGCGAGGGCAGCAACTGGGGCAACAAGACCTGGTGGAATTTTCCGGCGCTCGTCGCTGGATCATTCTGTGCGGTCGGTATGAAGGATACGACGAACGAATCGTCGAGGCCTACCCGTGGAGACGGGTGTCGTTGGGAGACTACGTGCTCTCCGGCGGCGAGGTTCCGGCGATGGCGATCATCGAGGGTGCCGCCCGGCTGTTGCCAGGGGTGCTCGGAGATGGGGAATCAGCTCTGCGTGATTCCTTCAACGAGTGGACCGGGCCTGAGGGCTTGGACCACGCACACTGGACCCGGCCCCCCGAGTATCGGGGACGAGGGGTTCCGGAGGTCTTGCGCAGCGGAGACCACGGGGCCATCGAGAAGTGGCGACGCGTAAATTCGGAGCAGCAAGGCTCGATTCGATCGCAAACCATCCGAGGGAAGAAAAAGGAATCGGCGAGCCCGGGTCATACCGGAAAATCGCCCGCAGAAATTACAGATGGGGCACCCTACAAAGAGGTCCCGGGAGAAAAAGATGTTGAACAAGATCAGTGAATTTGAGAAGAACCAGCTCAATGAAGAGGCGTTCGCCAAGTTTAATGTTGGAGACACCATCGATGTGCACGTCCGCATTGTCGAGGGCGAGAAGCAGCGTGTTCAGATCTTCAATGGCACGGTGATTGGCCGCAAGAAGCGCGGCAGTCGCTCGGCGTTCACGGTCCGAAGAATCGTTGCTGGCGAAGGGGTCGAACGAACCTTTCCGCTGCATTCTCCGTGGATCGAAAAAATTGAGGTGAAGAGGCTCGGTCGAGTCCGCCGTGCCAAATTGTACTACCTGCGGGATCGGATCGGAAAAGCCACGAAGGTGCGCGAAAAGGTCGCGACCCGACGCAAGAAGTAACCCAGTCTCGCAACAGGGTGGGGAATCAAACCTTTGGCCCGAAGAGAAGCTAGAAGTTCCCCCCCGAGTCGCCCTCAACGGCCCTCGGGGGGGATTTTTCTTTCTCCGTCCGATTCCGGTCGATGGGCCGAGCGTTGGGTGGGCTGGATCCTGAGACTGCGTGGCTGGCGGATCCTGGCCAAAAACGTGCGAACCCCCTTCTGTGAGATCGACCTGCTGGCCACCGAGGGAGCCACCCTGGTGCTGGTCGAGGTCAAGTTTCGTCGCCGTCGCCCGCCGGTCCGTCCGCTCTCGCACCAGCAAGCGGATCGACTCCGAAGAGGTGCACTGTGGCTCAAGGCTCGTAGGAGAGGCCATGACGGGGTCAGGATCGACCTGATAGAGGTTTATCCGAGCCGGTTCTGGGGTGTTTGGCGGATCGAGCACCTTCGAGCGGCTGTCGTCGAGGAGCCGCAAGCCTTTTGAAGGATCCTGCTTTCCACGGCACCGGGACCGTGGAAAATGAGAGACGCCAGCGACCCGCATGATGTCGGATTACACACCCTGAGACAGGAGCCCTGGTCATGTCAGAAAAGCGATATCAGATTCCACTGCTCGACGACAGTTGGAAGAGATATTTTGGTCCCGACGATGCTTCGTTTCTTCTGGAGCGAATGGGTCAGGGCAGAATTCGTCAATTATGGAGCTGGTTCGAATCGGAAGATGGGCTTTCGGGTGGGGTGACACTGGCTCAAAACGCTCCCGTGTTCGACTTACTTCTCGATCGTCTTTGCGAGGAGTTGAGGGATTCCGATTCAGACACTGAAGAAGATACGCTGTCGCCACCACCCCTGCTGTTTGGTCCGGGCTGGGCTCATGTCTTGTTTGGAACCGGATTGATGTTTGGCAGTCGCTGGAGAAACCATTTTGACAAGGGGCTCTTCGAACACGCGCAGGATCTCGATGAACTGGTTCGATACATCTCCGAGGTCGACTGGGTCGCCGAGGTCAAGGAAGAGCGAGATTCAGGAGTGGGCCAAGACTATCAACCGCTCGCGGTCACCATGGCGTTGTTGAAGAGAGAACCACTACTGGCTCTTCCCATCGATGCCATGAGGAGGCTGGTCTCGCATGAGACATCTTGGGTCCAGTGGTGCCATGAAATTCCTGCCGAAGCGAGAGTGCTATTTTTCCTCGGTGCCGCAGCATCTGGAGTCGACATCCCGGTGCTCGAAGATGGCGAAAGATCGACTCGCCAGCAGGCGGAAGTCTCTTCCTGACCACTAATTAAGAGTACTGATTAGGGGCACTGATCGAGAAGGCAGTCGAGCAAGACTGGGTCGCTGGCGCAGGTGCCAAAGGGAGCCCCCGGCGCTGGACCCGAAGAGAACAGATAGCCCAGCAGGTAGATTCCATCCGACACATCGAGGCTCGCATCGGAATTGCAATTGGCCGCCTCCCGACAATCGATGGTGCCGTTACTGAACAGGTGAACCAGGAGCAACACGACATCCGAGAGGTCGAGTGCCTGATCGCCGTTGGTATCCCCGCGCATGAATTCGGACAGCGAAGGGGTCGGAATCTTCGGGTGATCGAGAAAATGCTGGAAGATGAGCGAGCTCATCTGCGAGCTGGGCGTTGGCAGATGGCCGCCGAAGATGATGGACCACAGTTCAACAGAGCCATTCGGGTCACAACCCGCTTGCCAGCGCTCCACCGTGGTTTCATTTCCGAGCAGGAATCCATCCAGATTGATGTTGCTGCCGGAAACTGGCGGACCGGAGCAGTTGTTTCTGGCAGCCCACTGCGTGCAAGTTTCCATCGCCGATGGGTAGGGGGCTTCCAGAACTCCGCCGTAGTAGCTGATGATGGGGTCGAGCGTGCCATGGATCTGAAGGACGTGAACCGGTTCGATGGCGGTGCAATCGATGGGGTCGGAATAAACGGCTCCGGCGAGGCTGGCGATGGAGGCGAACCGTTCGGGGTCTTCGCAAGCGAGCCGGTGCGCCATGAATCCACCGTTAGAATGGCCCACCAGGTGAACCCGGTTCGGATCGATGTTGTATTCGGCTTCGATCATGTCGAGCAGGGTGGTGAGATAACCGACGTCATCGTAGCCCGCACCATCAAAATCACAGCAGGCATCGGTGGCATTCCAAAAGCGTAAACCGACACTATCGAGCGATCCATCGGGATAGAGGTAGATGAAGCCATTCTGTTCTGCCAGCTGGGAGAATCCGAAGTAAACCTCGATGGTGGCACCCGAAAAACTGTAGCCATGTAGAGCCATCAAGATCGGGGTGGGGTTTGCCGGATTATAGCTCGCCGGGATATACACCGAGACATCGCCTCGCCCGGCATCGAACAGGTCGACACTCTGGGCGGTCGAGGTGGATACGAAACAAGTGAAGATCACCAGTAACGTGCAGGAACCAAGGTACAATTTCTTCATGAATCCATCATACCAGCGGACTCTGCTGCGGAAATGGAAATGCTAGTCAATCAAGAGCCGATTCTACTGGGGATTCGAGAGGTTCGAGCGAGGGATGCGGCCACACACAAGCCGATAGCGACCAGTGTTGAGGTGCCACCCTCAAAGATCACCTGAAGTCGCTCGATCTGTGACAGGCTCAACCAGGCGGAAGCATCGAGGATGGCAAAGAGATGGATTTGTATTGCTGCATGAAGAAGCAGTACCAGGATCGCTGGAAGCAGCGCACCAGGAGCGCGGAACAGCAGTTGCGCCGCCAGCAGGATGCAGAAGGAACCCAGCAGTATATTGGTGATTGGAGACGGCTGAGGAATCTCGGGTTGGACCCAAAAAAGCGTCTCGAAGATCCTCAACCCTCCTTGGGCCAGTAGCCAGCCCGCCGCCACCATCGTGAGGGCTCTTGCGGTTGAAATGGGACGAGTCGGGTCGAGGGTCATTGGGGCTGCACTCCACTTCGTATCGCTCCCACCCAGGGAGTGTCCAGAGTATGCTAAAGGGACACGGTTCAGGATGCTGCCCTTTCCATCGAGTGGATGGGGCGTGCCCAGTAACGGCCACTCACCTCATGTCAGAGAGAGAATGGAATCCGTGATCAACAAGGCGATTGTCGCACTTCTACCGCTGATCCCTCGTTCGATGGTGTGGTGGGTTTCCCGGCGCTACATCGCCGGAAAGACCCTCGAAGATGCGCTTCTCTGTGTCGAGAAACTCAACGCACAGGGAATGAGCGCAACTCTCGATGTGCTCGGCGAGGACACCACTGACCATCCAGCGGCTTTGGCGGGGGAACAGATCTACCAGAGCGCACTCCGGGAAATTTCTGGTAGAGGTTTGAATGCCAACATCTCCGTCAAACTGTCGATGCTGGGATTGAAAATCGACCCGGCATTTTGTCAATCGATCCTCCTGCGCCTGATTCAATCGGCAGAACTTTATGACAACTACGTGAGAATGGACATGGAAGATTCCTCCGTCACTGCAGTCACACTCGAGCTTTACAGAAAAATGAGGGCAAAGTCAGATCGCATCGGAGCGGTGGTTCAGGCCTATCTTCGAAGCACCGAGGCATCGGTAGCCGAGCTTCTTTCCGAGGGGGTCACCAACCTCAGGATCTGCAAGGGGATCTACATCGAACCGGAGGAGATCGCCTTCACGGATTTCTACGAAGTGCAGGATTCATTTCGAGCGACACTTCGACTATTGCTGGAGAATGGTGCGCAGCGTGTTGGGATTGCAACGCATGATCCAGAGTTGGTTCTTTCGTCTCTCGAGGTCATCAAAGAACTGGAGATCCCCAAGGAACGGTATGAATTTCAGATGTTACTAGGGGTGGCAGAGAAGATGCGCGGAGATCTTGTCGCCGATGGCCACCCGCTGAGAGTCTATGTTCCCTTCGGGGAGGAGTGGTATGCCTACTCGACTCGGAGACTCAGGGAGAACCCTCAGATCGCAGGACATGTCGTAAAGAATCTGTTCAGCGGTTGAGTTGCGGGCAGGGCCCAGCGAGGCGTGAGCAACACTGGTATCCGGGGGATGAAAGGCTGTCTCCCCTCGATGCGTTGAATCATGCCACGATGTTGCTTCGAAATTACTTGGCTAAAGATTCCCTGCAGCGGCAATTCAAGAAGCGCATCCTCGAGATGTGTAATGCTAATCCACGCTTGCTGGATCGAGATTGCATGCCGGGCCATCTGACGGCATCCGCTCTCGTGGTCAACGAAGATCGATCTCGCGTCATGCTGCATCACCATGCAAAGTTAAACCGTTGGTTGCAATTCGGTGGCCATTGCGACGGCGATGCCAATCTGCCAGCGGTGGCCTTACGAGAAGCGATCGAGGAATCCGGGGTGCGGAATCTCTCCATCGATCCAGAAATCATCGATATCGATATCCATGTCATTCCTGAACGAAAAAAAGTGCCCGAGCATCTTCATCTGGACACCCGGTTCATGGTGATGGCTGCCGATAATTGTCAGCCGACGAAGAGCGATGAGTCGCTTGAGGTTTGTTGGTATGATGTGGGCGAACTGAAGGAGATCGAACTGGATGATTCGGTGATGCGATTGGTGAGAATTGTCTGTTGATGTTGGTGGAAAGAGCCGCCCCATGAACAAGATCAGAAGTGCATTGAAAATGGGGCCGACGATGAATCACTGGCTGGCGGCGATCGCCTTCATGAGTCCTGCAGCAGTTCAGAGGTAATGACGAAGCGGAGAGCGAATCATGGGCAAGAATCGAGTATACAGAGCGATAATGGTCTTGGGAGGGATGGTGGTGATGGGTCTGCTGGGCGGATTGTTTTCATCCGGTGCGAGCGGAGAAGTTGGACTCAGGATTGGGGACGCGATCCCTGACCTGACACTAGATGGCTCAGACGGCAAGAAGCACTCCTTGCGAGATGGAATGAGTCGCGGTGAAGGCTTGATCATCGCATGGATCCCCAAGACTTTCACTCCAGGCTGAACGGCTCAATGCAAGGCGTTGCGTGACAGCGTCGATTCCATCCTGGAATTCAAGGTCAACATGTTCGTCATCGTTTGTGATAATCTCGAAAAATCGAAAAAGTTTGCCGCCAAACTGGCGATGCCGTTTCCAGTTCTCAGCGATGATGACCGGACCGCAGCGAAGAAATTCGGCGTCGATCGCGCCTTTGGTTTGTCGAGAAGACACACGTTCTTCTTCGGTCCCGAGGGAAAGCTGCGCGCCATCGATAAGAAGGTTGAAGTGAGTCGTCACGGAACCGATGTCGCGGCGCGACTCCAGGCGCTTGAGTTTCAAAAAAAGTAACATTAGTTCTGGAATCCGCAAGAGCCTCCATTGTCAGAGTGCATCGTGTGATTGAAGTTCGATCTTCATGCCGCTAGGGTAGGAATAGTATTCAGATGTTCTCCCTCTAGTTTATTGAATGTGATGCAATGGTTTTCAATAGAAGAGATCTATTCCGCCGATCGATCGCCGCGGGTGTTGTGGGTTCTGTATTTCCATTCCTGAAAAGCGATCCGGCGGAAGCGGGGATGTTTGGCTACACGCCCTTCACCCAGCCCTTCTTCAAACCTCCAGTACTGGGCAAATGCTCTTCCTTGAGCCCCACGCCTGGAAGCCCTGAAGCGACGGTAGGTTCGGAAGCGGTTTATCACGGGATTGCCCCGGAGTATTACGCTGACCACCCGTCGCACCAGGCAGACTGGGACGCAATGCCGGAGAAATACTGGCAGTTAGAAACGGTGGAGACCGGGCCAGGCGAGGGCTGGGAGTTCTTCCCGGGCATTAAGACTCCAGTGTTCGCCTACAAGGGGAAAGCCGGCACCGATTCAGAAACAGCCGCGACTTTTCCAGGGCCGACCATGCTGGCGAGGAATGGCGAGCCGACAGTCCTGAGAAACACCAACAAGACTTCAGTGGAGACTTCGATTCACTTGCACGGTGACCATGGTCCCGCGCACTCCGATGGATACCCTGATTTTTATGTTCTACAGGACAAGACGAGGGATTATTACTACCCGAACATCGGGCCTCGCCTCAATGCCACCATCGATGATCCTTTTCCAACAGAGCCTGGGCCTTTTGATGTGTCTCATCTTCCGACCACGATGTGGTACCACGACCATGCGATGGACATCACAGGTTTCACCGTCAACAGAGGGCTGGCCGGATTTTTTCTGTGCGAAGATGATCTAGAAATACAACATCAACAGAACGGATTTCTACCGAAGCTCTATGGAAACTTCGACCATGTGGTGGCGCTGAAAGATTTCCAGTTCAATAGCGATGGCACACTTCAGTACGATTTACTCGACCACAATGGACACATTGGAGATGTGAAGACCGCCAACGGCAAGGCGCAGCCGTTCATGGATGTGTATCGAAAGAAATATCGATTTCGGATTCTCAATGCCTGCAATGCACGCTATTTGCATTTGCGATTGAACAGTTCGAAGGGCAAGAACCAACAGGATGGAATGCCATTTTTGATGGTCGGTAAGGACACGTGGGAAATCGATACGGCGACAGAGCTGGAGAGTTTCACCATTTCTCCAGGAGAACGATTCGATGTGATCATCGATTTCAGTCAGCTTCCTGAAGATGTAGATACCTATTACCTGCAAAACATCATGCATCAGACCGATGGTCGTAAGCCCAAGGGAATTCGTCCAGATAAGGAACATGCCGCCTGGATGCAGTTTCGCCTGCTAGACGGCGATCCGCTCGGTCCTCAGGAGATCGAAGGTGTTGAAAATGGCGAGTATTCGGTTCAGGCCGGGGACACGGTAAGAGAGTTCGTTAGTTACGAAGATGAAGAAGTGAGCGCCACTCGGGTCTTTGAGTTCTCCAGAAAAAATGGCGCCTGGGTCGTCAACAGCAAGTACTTCAGCCCGCGACGAACCGATGCGGTTCCGCTCCTCAATAGCCTTGAACGGTGGATCTTCAAGAATGGTGGAGGAGGTTGGTGGCATCCAATTCATGTCCATCTAGAGGGCTTACAGGTCCAATCGATCGATGGAAAGCAAAAAGACGATCCAGACTTCCCGGTCCAATACCGCTGGAACACAGATCTGGTGAATCTTGAAGGGGGAGATGAAGCGGTATGCCTGATGAAGTTCAGAACATTCAGAGGACCCTTTGTTTGTCACTGTCACATCATCGAGCATGAGGACATGCGAATGATGTTCAACTTCGATCCCAGACCAGCGGGCGAAGAAGGGATGAATGACGGCATCCGAAATCATGCATGGAATCAGGAAGCGGCACTTCAGACGGGAATGCCCACCGGTTGTATCGACCCTCATCAGCTCCTTTTTGATCACGAACAGCAACTGGCCAGTGGCGAGGTGGTGGGCCCCGGCGATGTCCCACAGCTAGACGGCGAGGGCGTTGGTTTTCCGGGAGACTTCCATGACGATGTTTGCGAACCCGATAGCGGAGATTGGGACCCGGAAGGAAATCAGCAGTCGACGGAATCCGAGTTTCCCGAGGAGCAGGAAGATCGTTGATCGGATGAGGATCATTCTGCTACTAGTCTTGGTTTGCGGCTGTGGATTGCCGCACAAAGACATCGTGTCATCGACGGCCATCCAGGCGACCACTGAAGAGTGGGTCTTCGTGGACAAGGGTGCTCGTGCAAAACCGCACCCATCTCCGCAGGGGCGCTATTCAGACAAGTTTCCGAATATCTTGCTGACGGACCACACCGGAGTGAAACATCGGTTTTACGAGGATCTGGTCAAGGATCGACGCGTCGTGATTCAGTTCTTTTACACCACTTGCAGCGGAATATGACCCGGGGTCACGGCGAATCTGGTCAAGGTTCATCAGTTGTTCGGTGACCAAATGGGCAAAGAAGTGGTTTTTCTCTCCATCTCCATCGATCCGAAGGTGGACACCCCTGAAGTGCTGAGTCACTACAGGAGTGTTCGTTCGCTGGAGTGGGATGGCTGGATGCATCTGACAGGAGACTTTGATGAAATAGAAACCCTTCGCTGGGTTCTGGGAGCCTACGATCTCGATCCTGCCCTGGATGCCGACAAGTCGGAGCACGCAGGAATCCTCACCTTTGGCAATGACAAGACCAACTGGTGGGCGGCGGTCCCTGCGGTCATTGCTCCTGATCAGGTGGTCGACGCATTCCTCAGAATTGCCGGAAACAAAACAACTCAACCGAGGTGAGCCGGTCGGCCAGAGGTCAGTCCCCTAGTAAGTTCAAAGCATCTTGTGCGGCACGTCTCGTGGTCGGATTTTTATCATCATCAGCGAGCTGTCTTAGCGCCTCGATGGCCGCCGGAGTGCCGTTGGAACCCAGAGCCCTGACCAGCGACAATTTCAACGATGATTTAATCCATGGAAGTATTTCGATCAACAGCTCTGCAGAATCGTCGGTCGGGATGTGTCCCAGAGCCAGCAGAATACTTCTGTTATTGAAGGTCGCACTGGACCAGTTCTCTACCAAGTCTTTGTAGTAAGGCGTGAGTTGGTTGGTGAGCGCGGCGGCTCTGCCTTCGTTGAAGCCGAGGATCGTTGAGATCGCTTCTTCCTCCAGTAGCTCCTTGCGAAGATCACCGAGCAACTCTCCAGGTGCGTCCAGCCTTGACAGGTGAACGAGGTACTCCAGAACTGCAATCTCATTGTCTGCAAACTCTCGCAGCAGCGGGCCTTGAAACAGAGCTCCATCCATCCAGAACGGTGAATTGAGATCGCCCCCGTTGAATGCATCTGCAAATCGTTCGTAGAGAAGGTCAACTTCGGTGAAATGCCTTGCGGCAATCAGGTCGAAGAGTAGTTGCCATATGGCAGTCAGGTTCTGCTCTTCGATGGCGATTTCCAGTAGTGATAGGTTTCCTGCGGGTCG
>JAPKAM010000062.1 GCA_028825265.1 Planctomycetota bacterium | reverse complement strand
AGGCCAGCGGATCCGTCTCGTCCCGGAGTCGGTCCCCGAGTCCCACAGGCCCCTGCTGGAAGCGATGGGTCTCTGCAACGGCTGTGATCTTCACCTGTGTCAATCGAGCGGTACCTGTATCCTCGATATCGCTGGAAGCCGTGTCGGAATCAGTGAGCAAGTCGCTGGCTCGATCCTCGCAATTCCAGTCACTTCATAGAATCCATCTCATGGACGGGCCGATCCTGTGACCCGATTCTACAAGCAAGCCAACTTCACTCTCGCCAGGGCCAATCCATCGACCCGAGTCCTGCTGACTCTGTTCCTGCTGACGGTCCTGCTCGGATGTTTCGTGGCGCTACTTCAGTACTCGGGAAGATCCGGTGGATTCACCGCAACGGATGCTCGCCAGTGGATTCAAGGCAATGAAAATCAACTCGACGCCGAGTTGTTGATTCCACCCAAGAGTTCTGTCGAGATCCTGGCCATCATCCACGACCACGTCTTCTCACTGGCAATGCTGCTTTTCGTGGTGCTTCATCTGGTCGAACTGACCCCGTGGAGCGAAGGTCCAAAGATCGCGCTTTCCTTGCTCGGGTACGGCTCCCTGGCACTGACCTTGTTCGCTCCCTGGTGGCTACAGCAACAGGAGCACGGCACCGAATCCCTGACTCCGCTGATGATGATGTTGAGCGGCAGTAGCCTGTTGCTGGTCCTCAGTCTGGGATCGATCGCCTGCCTGGATGAACTGTGGTGTGCGCCGATTCGAAGAAAGAGGAGGAAACAGCCGGACCCGGCCGCTCCCTCCCCGCTCTATCCCGGTCAGGGAGTTCGATCGGGAAGTTGCCCCATGGGACATCAAGACCCACACTCCTCGACCGAGGCTGACCTCTAGAGTTTCGCCTCGGCATCCCTGGCGGTCTTCCACTGCTCTAGCAACATCTCCAGTGCAGAGTCCAGCGTTTCTCCGCGGACGTCCTTGTATCGAATCACGCCATTCTCATCGATCAGATAGGTGGTGGGCCAGCCGCTGACATTCCACCGAGTGGCGATGGGGCCATCGGTACCGCCCCCATCAAAGAAGTTATTCCAGCTCAGTTGATTCTTTTTCACGGCCTCTCGAGCCGCCTCGATGGTCTCCTCGGAATTGACGCCGACAATGGCAAACTGATCCGCCGAGTATTTCTTCACGAGCGACCGCTCGTGTGGGTACATCGCCCTGCAGGGCCCTCACCAATCACCCCAGAAATCGAGCAGTACCACCTTTCCGCGAAATGCAGAGAGTTGCATCAAGTTGCCAGCGATAGAGGTACCGATAATTTCAGGGGCCACCTGCCCCACCTGGAGGTGGTTCAGTTCGAACAGATCTCCAGCGACCTTCTCGCCATAGGTGATCTCCCGGACAAAGGCCACATCTGCGAACTCCTTCTTGACCCTCTCGAGTAACTGCCTTCCCTCGACTCGCGTCTCCTCTGAAGCCCCTAGCAGTTTTCCAAGGGCATAGCAGGCTGCCCCCTGAACACTTCTGTGAGGAGATCGATCTGCAGCCGCTCTCAGCAATAACAAGTTCTGTGTCGAGGGCGGATTGTAGTGACCAAAGCGAACCAGATCCTTGAGATCCGGATGCTCGATGTATTGGAGGATGATCCGGTCAACAATCTGATCGAGGATCCAACTGTTCTTCTCATCGCGCGAAGCCATCGGGATCAACTGAGAATAAGCTTCGAGACACGCAGCAGTTCCCGGATGATCACTGGTGAACTTGAACAATTGGGGCAGGAACATCACTCCTGGATCCTTCTCTGGATCCAGTTCGACGGCATCGCGTTCCTCCGAGGTCTTCGCTTCTTGCAGCGGCGCAAGGTACTCATTCCACGCCACATCCATCCGATCCTGCAACTGATCGAGCGCCTCGCGAGCCGCGGCTTCCTGTGCCGGGGTGACCACCACAGTGGCTGGATCATCGAAGGTCACCGGAGAGGATGCAAAACTGTAGATCGGTACGAGGCAAAGGAGGACGAACATCTTCGGCAGGAGATGTACATGAGCCTGAATCATCTTCATCGGACAGCACCCCTTACTTGTAATTGCATACGATGTAGAACAGCAAACCACCGACATCAAAACACTGAATGTGAGCGGGTTCCAGCACCGTCCGCTACTATTTCGAGGTGCAACTACCGCAGGAACCGTCTTGGTCCTGATCATCCGACCGGCGAACCCGTTTCAAGACCAGCGCTGTCACCGCTGCCACCGCCAGCAATGTCACACACCAGAACTGAGGATCGGAAAGTGGAAAATCATTCATCCAGAATACCCCGCTGCGATCATCCACTGGCGTGTCGCCACTCCCAGGACCCAGGCCACTGAAGTCATCCAGACCAGTTGCAGTAAAGCCCAGCGGATCCCTCCCGCCTCACGACTGGTGATCACCAGTGTCGGCAAGCACTGCATCGCCAGGATGTAGAAGACCAGCAGTCCTCCGGCAGCCGCAGGAGGGAGTAACGGCGAACCATCGTCTCGCTTCGAAGCACGGATTCTCTGGATGGCACTTCCTGCCGCAGCATCCTCGCCAACCCCCACCACCACATTGAGCGAGGAGACGAAGACTTCCCTGGCAGCAAAACTCGCAAGTACAGCCACAGACAGCTGCCAGTCCGCTCCTATCGGAGCCAGCACCGGCTCAACCCAGCGCCCCAGTTGTCCGGCGTAGGATCCCTTCGCCGACGCTCGCAGATGGAGTGACTGCGCCTGGTCCAGCAGCCGTTGCGACTCCGCAGGTTCGGAATGCGCCGCAGCTGCGGTTTGGAGCGCCTGCACCTCAGGACCTTCTGCGGTCGCAGGATAAGCACTGAGCCACCACAAGGCGATACAGATCAACAGGATCACGGTGCCCGCATTCTTCAAGAAACCCCAACCTCGATCGATGGAGATTCGAGCCGCTTCTGCCATCGATGGCATCCGGTAGGGCGGTAGTTCCAGGACCATCGGTGCACTGGGCCCGACCAGCAGCGTCTTTCGGACCAATCCTGCAGAGCCCACGGCCACCAGTGCCCCCAGTAAGTAGCAGCCGACAAAGATGCAGCCAGCCATCAGCGGATGCCCCGGGGCGAGGATCCCGACCAGCAAGATGTAAACCGGCAACCTCGCCGAGCAGGAGAGGAAGGGAGCCACCAAGATCGTCGCGAGTCGATCTCGTCGATCGGGGATCAAGCGGGTACAGAGGATTCCTGGAATCGCACAGGCGTGACTTGAGAGCAGCGGTACAAACGCCTGTCCCGGCAAGCCGAAGGGGCGAAGCCAGCGGTCTGCAACGAAGGCGGCACGCGCCATGTAGCCGGTTTCTTCCACCATCGCGATGAGAAAGAACAGCAGCAGGATCTGCGGCAAGAAGACCATCGTGCCAGAGATTCCGCCGATGACTCCGTCCACCAGCAGTCCACGCAGGGGTCCGTCTTCCATCGAAGTGGAGATCCTCTCCCCGACAAATCCGAACGCCGCATCGATCCACTCCATCGGCACCTGTGCGATCCAGTACACCGATCCGAACATGACCGTCATCGTCAGCAAGAAGATGACGGAACCGATGATCGGATGCACGAGTACTCGGTCGAGTCGATCATCTCTCCTTCGCCTTTTGAGCGCCTGTTCCAGGCGCACCGGCAGACTCGACTTCGCCAGTAGATCGGTACCCCACTTCTCGATCGATTCTGCGCCTCCTGGAATCCGAGTGGGAACTCGAGCGGCAGCGATCAGAGCTTCCACATCGAGAGATCGCACTTCAGATTTCTCAGCAGCCTCGAACACCGGGATTCCTAGCATCTCTTCCAGCGCCTGCAACTGGATCTGGTAACCACGAAGTTGTGCCTCGGCCGTTTTTGTCAGCACTGCAACCATCGGAAGAGCCAGTGCAATCAACTCCGCCAGTAACTGAAAATTTCTAGGGAATCCCACCGCTTCGATGACCACGATGATCAGATTCGAATCCTTGCCCTCCAGCGGATTTTTTGAATTCAGGTACTGGTGGCACAACTGTGCCTCGGGAAGATCCAGATGGAGGCTATAGGTTCCAGGTAAGTCGGTGACGATGCGCTGCTGGAGTCCGCTGTGATACTCACCGATCACCGCATCCGCGGTGATCCCCGGATAGTTAGAAATTCTGGAATTGGCACCCACCATCGCATTGAAGAGAGTGCTCTTCCCGACATTGGGATTCCCCGCAAGTGTGATGTGAACCGTCGATTTTGCGGAATCATCGGTCATCAAAGACCTAACTTTCCGTACCCGCGGGCGGTCTGCTCTCCCTCGATCAGGATCAAAGCCCCCGAACCGGGGACTCGATTCAACATGCGAGTGGCATGGTCGGGACCGAGGACCGCCAGTGCGGTACTCAAGGCATCCGCTCGGGTCGCATCCGGGGTCAGTACGGTGGTCGACAAGGCCACCCTTGCCGGCACACCTTGCTGAGGATCGATGATGTGCTGCCCCTTTTCATAGGTCGCACTGGTCGCCAAACTGGAACGGACCAGATGAACCGATCGCAGCAGCGTTCCCGCCCCACTACCCTCCAGCCGTGGATCATGGATTCCAACGATCCAGGTCGATTTCCCCGGTGGAGGATCCAGCGCCAGCAGTTGCCCACCAAAGTCGAGCAAGGCTCTGGGATGACCCAGTTCCTGTAGAATTACAGCCGCTCGATCCAACGCGTATCCCTTGCCGATACCCCCGAGGTCCAGGATCAGACCATCACGCTGCATCGTGATGGAACCCGCATCTCCATCGACATCGATCAAGGTGTACCCGGCCGCCACCAGGGTCGGATCAAAAGCACCGTTACTCTCCCTGGCAATCCTCAAGGCTGCGTTGACGCATTCGATCGTTTCGGCGGCGACCTTCACCGGATACCCGGCGGGCGCCTCCTCGATCCGGCGTACATCGCTGCCGGGAACCCAGCGGCTCAACAGACCCTCGATACGGGCCACTTCGGCGAAAACTTCGGAGATGGCCGCATCGGCGTCGGGGCCGTACACCTCGACTCTCAGAACAGTACCCATCGCAGGGCGTACTCGAATCACCGGAGCCGATCGATCCGGCTCGGCTTCGACCGTCGCGGCAAGGAGGGGAGGCCACGCCTTCCAGGAAAGCGGAAAGGTCCCGTCGCACAACTCGACCACCGTGGCGAGGGCACGACGAACCGCACGCACCGATGCCCGTGCCGAGAGGGTCGCACCGGAAAGGTTCCGGATCTCCCGATGTAACTGGAAGGGTGTATCGCTGCTCCTGTTTCGGAATTGCCGCGTGAACCTGGGAGACTCGATCTGCTGGCCGATATGCTCGCGGTACACCAGCACCTGAAGATCGTGGACCCGATTTTGCCGATTGATCGCCACCATAAAAGTGATGGGATGGTACTTCCCGATCTCATCGAGGAGCACAGCCTGCCCGATCCACTGATGGCTAGCATCGAAGACCCGGACCAACATCACTGGCTCTCTTCGAACCGATTTCCCACTGCGCTTGGCGATCCTGTGGCGAAGATCACCTTTCATCTCCACCACCACCGACTCGAATCTCGCCGCCTGGGGCCAGGCGGTCGAGAGCGCTTGCTGGATGGTGATCGGTTTCACCCCGACCCGTTCCGCTTCTGCGGCGGGCGCGGCCAGTAGTAGTGAGAGTAGTATCGTCAGCGTCAACTGATTCATCTCCTAGAAGTAAGTCGCCACGGAACAGATGATGGTCGCTTCTGGATCCACCTGATGATCAACAGTGAACTGTTCAAAATCGAACTTGAGAATCGTTTCATCCGAAGGTCGAATGTTGAAACCTATCGTTGAACGTCGCCTCCGATCCCCACCTAAATCTTCACTTTCAAGGCGCAGGGTCAGACCGCAGGAGGATTCCACTCCGAACCACTCCTCGATGGTCACCGGGAAGAATCTGCGCGACAGTTGGATCGAACTGGCAGACAACTGTGACGGAACCCCTTCAGAACGGGCGGGCTCATCGAGTTCGATCCCGACCATCCCCACCTCCAACTGCAACTCGATGGGGCCGATGCCCTCGATACCCGTACCGATAACGGTGGTGACATCGATCACTGCGATGACCAGATCCAGTTCCCCTTGCGCATCCCAACTGCCGTGCCAGGCGGAGATTCCCACCTCGGTGCCCAATTCTGGCCGCCAGAGAGCTCTGCCACAGAGACTGGCAGATCGATTGCCGTTGGACTTCAGGCCAGGACGAGCAGCCCGAATTCCGCTGGTCGAGTCGATATTGTAGCCGTCGATGGAATTCCCACCGTTGAAGCCATTGAGGGCATAGATTTCCAGCAGCCAATCTCCATCGACCCCTTCCACCAACGCGCCGACCCCGGCACTGGTCAGGGTGGTCGGCACCACGGTACGGGCCACCAGCGGCCGTTGGGTCAGGGATCGAATCGGGGAATCGTGATGCAGGTTGGTCGATCCCAGTGGCACCAAAATGGCGCCCGATCGCAACTTCCAACCACCCAGATCGAGATCGACATGGGCAAACTCGACCTTGACCTCTCCGTCTCCGGTGGCCACCTGAGGTCCGCCGTATTCGAACTCGATCTCGCAAGAAAAATGGACCTGGTCCGTGACTGCGGCATCGATCATCGGAACCAGTCGATGATTGCGAAAATCGAACCGATCCGAATTGATGAAGAGTTCTAGATCGAGGTAACCCCCCAGCTGAACACCCCTCTGCAGCTCCGGTGCAGGGGTTCCCTCAAAGTCACCCTGCTGTGCCCAGCCTTGAGACCAGCCCAAGATCAAACCCGAGAGGATCAACAGCCCGCAGAGCCATTTCTGAACTACAGAGTGACGACCATTCCCCATCGAATCCCCTTTCTCGAGCGACTTCAGCGACTTGAGCGACGATCCGTAGCCGCTTCGAGGGTGGCTCAAGGATCGATTCAACGGTCCACAAGGGACCACGATCCTTATTGTTTGGCAATCCAAACAAAAAAATAGTACGCCAAATCGCACACATGGCAGCGAAATTCCATAGGATTTGTCCATGCACCAGACTTGGACCCGACTCCTAGCCGGAGAACTCGACCCCTTACTGCTCGCCGCTCGCAGCGTCGAGCCAGGTCGTTTGTCGCAATTGACGTCTCTGAGGAGGCATGGAACCCCCGATGAAGTCTCGGTAGTGCTCTCTCTGTGGGCCGCTCGACGCCGCACCGTCGGTCGCCTCGACCATGGGGATCGGCTATGGCTCACCGCCGAAGCACTCCAGCAAGCAACCCGCTCGGCAGTCGCCCGCCACAAGGCGGCTCGCATCCGGGAAATCTGTGGTGAGTCTCCGGTGATCGATCTTTGCTGCGGGATCGGAAGCGACTCGATGGCACTCTCGCACGGCGGACCGGTGGTGATGGTCGATCGTGATCGATTTCGCCTGACGTTGGCGAGGGCCAATGTCGATCTGACCGGAGGAGACGGCTGGGCTGTCGAAGCCGAGGCGGGTGCACTCCCTCTGCCCCCCTTGCCGCTGCACATCGATCCGGACCGACGCCGCGATGGTCGTCGCCGCCATTCTTACCCGGAAATGCTCCCCGGCCCCGAGGTCCTGGAACCGCTGATGGAGAGACATCCAGATCTTGCCCTGAAGTGCGGCCCCGGAGTGGATATCGATCAACTTCCCGCAGGTGAGGTGGAATTCATCCAAGAGAGTGGAGATCTGGTCGAGGCCACCTTGTGGCGCGGCTCTTTCGATGGAGGCGTGCGACGACGGGCCACCCTGCTGCCGAGCGGAGAGTCGATCAGCGGGGATCAAGAAGTGCTCGACATCTACCCGGACTCCAATCCCGCGTGGATCCACGAACCGGTCTCGGTCATCGAAAGAGCAGGACTGGTCGCCCAGTTATACTCGCGTCACGCCATCGGTGAGTTGTATCCAGGACTCGGCTGGCTCGCCGGTCCGCAGCGCATCGACTCGCCCTGGTTGAAGAGTTACGAGGTGGTCGAACGGATGCCATGGCGCGAAGAAAAAGTCAGACGCTGGTTACGATCAAAGGGAGAGGGGATCTCCGTCGTCAAGACACGGGGAGTCTCCGAAAATCCTGCCCAGTTGGCTCGCAAGTTTCGAGGCCGTGGTGGCCACTTGATTCTGGCGCTGCTTCGACACGGCAAGAAACAGGTCGCATGGATCCTCCGTGCGCCCGGTGAGGAGAGATGAACCTATCGGGGCAGTTGGAACTGCTCGGGAATCGGCGCACCATCGAGCATCGAATCCACCACCATCGTGGCGGTGGCCGGTCCAAGTAGTAGTCCAGCCCGATAGTGGCCCGTCGCAACCCACAGTTGCGGTCGACCGGGCCACATCCCCAGCAAGGGCCCGCCATGGCGAGTCGCCTTTGGTCGGATGCCCGCACGATGATCCGTGATTCTCGATTCCACTCCCGCTCCAAAGAGTGACCGTGCCACCTCGACCAGTTCGTCGCGCCCTTCCGCTGTCGGTTCCACAGCCGCCGATGACCACGCCTCGGTTCGACCTCCATCTCGATGCCCACTCGCGACACTATTTCCGAGCCAGGAAGTTCCGTCGGGGGCAGGAATCCATGAGTAGATCGATCGGTTTCCCGAAGGATCGCGGAAACCCTCTCGCAAGAGATTGAAATGAACCATATGCGGCGGTGCCGGGAGATCGAGAGTGATCGCCTCGCCGGGAACCGGATCCAGCGGAAGCGGTGTGGGAGGCATGGCCAGTGCAGCAGACACGCTCTCCCAGCCAGCCGCGAGGATCACCTTGTGCTGCTCGGATGGTTGTGACAATTCGATGTCACCGGAGGCGACCAGAGAAATGCCACCTTCTCCCAACGGTTCGATGCGAATGGGTCCGAGATTTTCTCGAATCGACACTCCGGCCCCGTGGCAACTTCGACGCAGCGCCTCCGTCGTCGCCAGGGGATCGATCCGAGCCTCCATCTCGACTCGCAAACCAGCCTCCGGGCTCCTGACCATATCAGGCAACAATTCACGGATCTGATCTTGCGAGAGCACCTCGACCCGACCTCCGCAATCTCGCAATTTCTTCACTTCCCGCTGTGGGTTCCGGATGGTCCTTTCGCGAATATCGATGGCGCCACATCTTCGATATCCGACATCGATGCCGGTCTCGGCGGCCAGCGAAGCGGCGTACTGCGGCCAATTCTTCCAGGCCAAAGTACGGAGTTGATAGAAGGGGGTGCGAGAGTGTTGCGGAGGAGTCAGGATTCCTGTCGATGCACCGGTCGCTCCCGATCCGATGCTCCTCGATTCGAGAAGTTCCACTTCGATGCCACGACGACGTAGCTCCCTCGAAATCGTGAGCCCGACAATCCCACCACCCAGTACCGTGACCGATCTCATCGAACTTCCTCGCCTCTCAGGGCTACCAGCCACCCACGGCTATGCTGGCCGACAGGGGAGTGTACAATGGAAGAGGATTGGAAGGTGGCCTGCCATGCAGTTTCTACTGCTCTTTCTGTTAGTTTTGGGGCTCAATTCAGACCTGCTCTGTCAAGCTCTCAATGATGAGTGTGTCGGTGCCACCGAGGCCTTCCTCGGTTCCAATTCCATCGACACCTCCGAGGCGACCAACAGTCCAGAAGAGATCCCCACCGGTACTTGTCCAGGAACTGCACTCGGTGGAGTTCACGCCGACGTCTGGTTCATTTTCAATCCGCTGGAAGATGGCTTGATGACCATCTCCACCTGCAACTCCGTCAACTTCGACACGGATGTGATGGTCTATAGCGGAGCCTGCGGAGACCTGACTCCCGTCGCCTGTCATGGCGACTCTGCCGATTGTCTGGTGCAGGGGACCACCAACACCTGGAACACGCGGCTCACCGATGTGCCGGTGGAGGCGGGAACCTCCTACATGATCCGCATCGGTGGCTATGCTGATTACGACTTCGGTGAAGGGACTTTCGAGATCTTCCTCGGAGCGGCTCCTCCGCCGCCTCCGGGCGTCCCGGTTCACGATGAATGTACCGAGGCCGTGGTTGCGATCCTTGGCGACAACCCCATCGATACCACCAACGCGTCCAACAGTAGCGACCCCTACAGTAACTCCACCGGATGCAGTGCTCTCGGGATCATGAACCAGGATGTTTGGTACCGCTGGACCGTTCCCCAAGATGGGCATCTCACCGTCAGTACCTGTGGGAATATCGATTTCGATTCCGATCTGGTCATCTACTCCGGCAGTTGTGCTTCCAAGATAGAAATCGCCTGTAGTGGCGATGTATCCGGCTGTCTCGTCCAGGGCTCTGGAGCCCCCTACGCTTCCATCGTCGAGGCAGTGCAGGTTTCCGGCGGAGAAGAACTGCTGTTTCGAATCGGTGGCTGGGGCGCAGGCAACGCAGGAAGCGGTACCTTCTCATTGCAGTTGGTACCCGCTCTGATCAGCGCAATGACCCTGGATTCGATACCAGGAAGTGCTTCCATCGATGGATCCGCAACCCTTTCGGGTCGATGTGATTCGGTTCGTTTCAGCGCCGGCACTGGAGGTTCGGTTCAGGTCGAGGTCCAGGGTCCCTTTGGCTCCGGGGACGTCGTCTCTTTTACCATCGATTCCCCCGCCATCCAGACGATGGTCGAAGTCTGTGCCTCTCCCATCATCGGTGGTGCAGAGGGAGCGGGCTTCTGCAAGTCGACCGCAGTCACCGGGCCCATTACCCTCGAGGGTTGTAGTGCCCCACTGATCATGATTCCCGATGCCGGCGAACCGATCGAATCCTTCATCGACATCACCGGAGATCCTGCGACCATCCTGTGGGATCTTCAGGTCGAGGCACACATCAATCACCCCGATGCGAGCCAACTTCGTGTCGAGATCTCCTCACCCGATGGCATCACCTTGATCCTCCATGAGTTGCCCGTGGGAGGCAGTGGGTCGATCGACCTGACCTGGTGGCAAAATGGTGATCCCCAGCAACCGCCCTACGACCAAAATGGCTGGATGCAGCCGCTTGAGGATCTCTCGGTGTTTGCGGGCGCCAATCCGATCGGTCCATGGACCCTCAGCGTGACCGATGAGATCACCGGCGAGAGCGGTATGCTGGAGGAATGGTGCCTTCGCATCTACGACACTGCACCGGTCCCCAACTCGGGCCAGGATCTGATCATCGGTGATTCCAACAATCTGGTGATGGTGGGTCGCGAGGGATCCCACGCCAGCTTTGGCTCGGAGTCGGTGATGTGTAACGGCGGAACCGAACCACTCGACTGGTTTGCCAACCCGGATCCTCGACACCCGATGATGGCCTTCAACATGTTTCGTCTCGATTCCGATCGACTGATCCAGATCGGCGGCTCCTGGGTCAAGCACGGCTGGTCATCGGCACAAGCCAATGCCTGCGGATTCGGCTGCAATCCCAGCCCCACCAGCACCTATACCGGTGTCGGCTGCTCCGACACCTACGGTGCAGGTGGAAATGCCAATCAGAACAACATGGGCCCCCGAAGTGAGATCGATCCCTGGAGTGGTGGCTTCATCTACGAGGGTTCTCACCTGCAAGCGGATTCGGGACCCTGGGATCAGGTCGAGGAGCGCCTCTCGGTCGATGATGCCGATCTCGATCCAACCCTGCATCCGGGTTCAATCTGGATCTCCGAGGTCTCGGTGGTCCATCCGGGAGACATCGACCATACCACCAATCATGCCTGGGAACCGATCGGTGTGTCGGGTTCGCCGGGCGGCAACTGGTCGATGAACATGTCTTCCCCGAGTCAGTTGGGAACGGTCCAGGCGGCCTGGCCTGGAGCCTCCATCGAGGTGGTGCAAGCCTTCCCTCCCATCGATGGTCGTTGCTACCTGGCTCACAAGGTCACCGACAATGGTGACGGCACCTGGCACTACGAGTACTCGCTGTACAACCACGACATGGGACGCAATGCCGGCTCCTTTTCGATCCCGGTCGCTGCCGATGTCGAGGTCAGCAACATCGATTTCTTCGCACCGACGATTCACAACGTGTTCTTTTCCAACGAAAATTGGACCGCCGTTCGCGACGTGGAATCGATCACCTGGTCCACCACCGATCACGCCAGCGGTAGCACTGCGAATCCGCTCCGATGGGGATTCCTCTACAACTTCGGCTTCGATGCCGATGCGGCGCCGGAAACCGGCCTGGCCATTCTCGGGGTTCACTCTCCCTCAGCGGTTCCCTTCATCGAGGCCGAGGTCGCCACACCGCCGACCGCCCCACCCCCCGTCCTTTTTCGTCGAGGACTGTGCAATGCGGATGGCAACTTCGACATCGGCGATGTGATCTTCCTGCTCGGATATCTTTTCTCCAGCCAAGCAGCCCCGCAGTGCCTCGATTCCTGTGACAGCAACGATGATGGCGGCCTCGACATCGGCGATGGAATCTCGATGCTCGGGAGTCTGTTCAACGGAACGACCCCACCGGCACTGCCCGGTCCCGATCAGTGTGGAGTCGACCCGACTGAGGATCTTCTCGAATGCAGTACCCCAACGCCTGGCTGCCCATGAGTTGTCCACGCCGTGGATAGTGGGCATACTGCACAGACCCATCCGACCGTGAGGGGTAAAATGACAGCGGATCGAGAAGAGAAGTGGACGACCCCGAAGAGCACTGCACCGACAAATCTCGATACCTACGAATCTCAACAGGAGCAGAAGACCACATGCGAGTGGGCGATGTACCTTCATTTCTCCCTGCTCGCGGGATACCTGATTCCCATCGCTGGCTTCGTGGCGCCTCTCATCATCTGGCAGGTCAAGAAGGACGAACTTCCTGAACTCGACGCTCACGGCAAGATCGTCACCAATTGGCTGATCAGTTCTTTGATCTATGGGGTGATCAGTTTCTTTCTGATTTTCATGATCGTCGGAATTCCGCTGCTCGCAGTGCTCGGCATCCTCAATGTGGTTTTCCCCATCATCGGCGGTCTGAAAGCGAATCAAGGAAAGTGCTGGAAATATCCACTGTCGATCCAGTTCATCTCCTGAGAAGATCCGGCAGGGAAATTCGACTCGACCTGCGGCAACACCATTGCGGAAGGAACTTCGATCCTTGGCTCTCCTGAAGCGTCTCAAACATGACGGACACATCCGCAATGAAGTCGGCCAGATGTTTCGTAAGTACATCGATTCCGGCAAGATTCTCGACATCCCCTCCGGGGATGGAGTCAACGCCAGAAACCTGATCGATGCAGGCTTCGAGGTGGAGTGTGCCGATCTCTTTCCTGACCGTGCCCGTGCCAACGGTTTCTCCTGTACTCGCTGTGATATGACCGCCCCCCTTCCTTATGAAGACCACTCCTTCGAAGGAGTTCTTCACTCTGAAGGGATCGAGCATGTCGACAACCAGGTCGCAGTTCTCGCCGAATTGTACAGGGTTCTCAAGCCAGGCGGAGTGCTCATCGTGACGACTCCAAACATCCTGTTCCTCTCGGCGAGGGTCGACACCATGATGTCCGGCCATCCACGCCCGAGAAGATGGTTGGTCAGCGAATCTCACGGCTACTGGGGTGGATCGAAAGTCTATGGCGAAGACACCTACTACGGACATGTCTTCCTCATCAATGCGTTCCAGTTGAGATTCTACATGACTCATGTAGGACTGGAGGTGCTGGGTGTCGAGGCCACCCGATACTCCCTCAACTCGATCTTGCTGGCACCGTTGATGTTTCCGCTGGTTTGGTGGGGAACTCGCCGCATGTGGCGCAATCGCCGCTTCGAGTCTCCCAAATCGTTGAAGCAGTCGATTCAGAAAGAGATTCTCAGTCCTGCTTTACTGTTCGGTCCAAAGCTGATCATGGTCGCCAGGAAACCTGCAGAATAGAAGATTTCTCCACTGCTCTGAGGGACCCATCCCCTTCAGCATCGCCGCTATCGACCGATCAACTGCAGACCGATTAATGAGGTGCGTCCTCGATCACCGATGCGTGGCGGGCCCAGCGAGATCCGGGATGGTTCTCGACCACCCGATTCCAGTCTCGCCGGAGTGGCTGCCAGTCAAACTTCCCTGCGATGAAGGCCGCCATCCCTCGCCTGTAGAGGATCTCTGCCGTTGCCGGTCCACCTTCTGCGACCGCCAGCGCCGCATCGAACTGCCCCACCGCTCCGGATGGATCCTTGCGTTCCAATAGATCGACACCCCGTGCGATGTAAAACTCTGCCACCAGTTCTACGGTCGGCATCCAGCCGGTCCACTCTCGTAACAATCGTTTCTGATCGGAGCTAAACAGGCGAAACCGTGGCGAGAAGGGGATCTTCGTCATCACCGCAGCCGCACGAAAATCCTCGTGGCGGTCGGCGATGTTGATGCGGATCGGTGAGACCAACTCTGACAGGGCAGCGATAAATTTTGGGTCCGGATACGTCACGGTATCCAGTCGCTTGCAACCCAGTCAGCCAGGCGCCTCCAGGATCACGAGGATCGGTCGTCCATCGATCTGCGCTGCCGCTTCCGCTTGTTTCAGGCTTTCATGCCAACCCATTCCACCCTCCTCCACTGGTCGATCAATTCCACATCGTCTAGTGCTATTCGGCGGTCACTGGATTCACCCCGATTCGCACTGAAGTTCCCTCGATCATGACATCTCGCGATTCCACTCCGTCGGCGGTCTTGTTCGTCGATGGCATCGAAATTTCCACAGATAATGTTTCCTTCTGCAGGTGCGCAGAGTGTTCATCGATGGCCAGTGCCAGATCCCCTTCCGCAGAGACCGAGAGCCGGATCCGCTGGTCATATCCGAGATCCAGATCACGGCGGATCCCTTGAACATGGCTAATCACTTCTCGGACCAGTCCCTCGCGATGTAATTCCGGAGAAATTTCGGTCGAGAGAATCACCACCACTCCCTTCGCCTCAGCAGCGCTCCATCCATCCTTCTGGTGAACTCGCACATCGATGTCTGTCGCTTCGAGAGTGACTTCACGATCTCCGTCGAGGAGTAGCGCAATCGACTGCCCTGCATTCGCCGCCTTGACCACCGCAGACGGATCCGAATGTTGAGACAGGGCCGTAGCGATCGCCCGTGCATCGGGTCCAAAGCGCGGCCCGATCGTCTTGAAGTTTGGTTTCACCTCGTAGGAAACATACTCCGAGGCGTCTTCCACAAACTCGACTCCCTTAACGTTCAGTTCCTCGGAGATCAACTCTGTATCTGCCGCCAGTTCTGAAACCATCGCGGAGTTGGCCAGCACGATCCGCACCGCTGGAAGCGGTTGGCGAACCTTCAGTTTCTCACGCGCTCGACACGCTCGACCCAGCGATGCGATTTCACGAATCAATGCCATTCTCTGACAAAGAACCTCATCACTTCGATCCGATTCCGCTTCGGGATAGTCACAGAGGTGAACCGATTCGGGCCAGTCCCCATCTCTGGGTTTGACCAGCGCACCGTAGAAGTGCTCGGTAATGAAGGGAACAAACGGTGCTGCCAGCAAGGTGGTGGTCACCAGGCAGTGATAGAGGGTCGAATAGGCCGCTTCCTTGTTGGCATTCATCCCTTCACTCCAGTAACGATCACGCCCGCGCCGTACATACCAGTTCGACAGGCCGTCGACAAATTCATTCAGTGCCGTCGCCGCGGTCAAGTTGTCCAGTTCATCCAGTGAAGTTCGTACCTGATCGACCGTGGCATGCAACTCTGCCAGAACCCAGCGGTCGAGCTCTGACAGTTCCACATCCGGCCCTGGCGACGCCAGCAGATCGCCAGTCGGTTGCCAGCCGTCGATGCGAGCGTAGATGCTGAAGAAGGAATAGACATTCCACAGCCGCAGCAAGAACTCTCTCTGCCCCTCAGTGATCGATTGCTCCTGAAAACGCATGCTAGTCCAGGGCGCCTGGCCGGCGTAGAAGAGCCAACGCATCGCATCGGCACCCTCCTTCTCGAAGATGTAATCGGGTGTCCTGTAATTCTTCAGCGACTTCGACATCTTGAGGCCGTCTTCGCCCAGTAAATGGCCCAGTACGATGCAGGACTTGAATGGATGCGGCCAACTGGCATGGGCCTCTTCGGGGACCCGATCATCTCCGTGAGCCGCACCATCGGGGCCAAACAGAAGGGTCGAGATCGACAGCAGCGCGTAGAACCACCCACGGGTCTGATCGATCGCCTCGCTGATGAAGTCGGCGGGAAACTGGCTCGCAAAACGGTCGACATTCTGATGCGGGAATCCCCACTGCGCAAATGGCATACAACCGGCATCGAACCAGCAATCGATGACATCCGGCACCCGTTGCATCCTCGCACCCTCCGCGTAGGGAGAAGCGTAGTGAACGGCATCGATGTAAGGCCGATGGACTCTCAAGTGATCTTCCAGATCGGGATCTGCGGCCTTGGCCTCAGTGAATTTTTCCTGCCCCTGCACATCGGCTTTGGCGAGCAGTTCTTTGTAACTTTCAATCGCTTCCATCCGTCCGGTCTTCTCACAGACCCAGATCGGAAGTGGCGTGCCCCAAAATCGCTCTCTCGAGAGTGTCCAGTCGACATTCGATTCGAGGTACTTACCAAAACGACCATCCTGGATGTGCTCTGGAGTCCATTGGATCTGCTGGTTGTTTTCCAGCATCTGATCGACGAATCGAGTGGTCTGGATGAACCAGGAGCGACGCGGATACTGGATCAAGGCGTCTTCTCGAGCTCGCGGACAGAAGGGATAGTCGTGCCGATACACTTCCTGGTGAAGGAGTGTCCCCTCTTCCTTCAACTTTCGAATCAGTTCCTTATCACAATCCTTGACCCAACGACCTTGAAATTGCTCCCCTGCGATCTCACCAAAACTCCCGTCTGGTTCGACCGCACAGATCAGTTCCAGTTGATCCGGTTCCGCCAGCTTTGATCTCTCGGCGAGCAGCACCTCGTGATCGACCTCACCAAATGCCGGAGCCTGGTGCACGACACCGCTGCCGCTATCGGTGGTCACGAAATCGGCCGCCACCACCCTCCACATCAGAGGACACTCGCCGCCTTCCAGCAGTTCAGCCACCCTCCCACCATACTGCTTCCAGTAGCCGTCGAAGGGAGGACGGTAACGGGTGCCGACCAACTGCGCCCCCGGCACGGTTACTTCGATGCTCAGTTCCATCTTCCACTTCGCTGCCAGAGTCTCGACCAGTTCGGTGGCGATGATGAACCGCTGATCACTGGCGGCATCCTTGACGGTGCTGTACTGCACCTCTGGATGCACGGCGATGAACTGATTCGAGAGCAGAGTCCAGGGCGTGGTGGTCCAGGCAACGAAGTCGACCCCGTCGGAGTGGCCTTCGTCATCCAGTCGCGGCATCCGAACAAAAACGCTCGGATCATCCACTTCCCGGTACCCTTCCCCGACTTCACCGGCGGAGAGCCCCGTCCCACCCTGAGCCCACCACCAGACAATTTTTTCCCCCTGGTACAGCAGCCCCTGATCGAACAGCCGCTTCAGTGCCCACCAGACGCTTTCGACGTAACTCTGATGATAGGTGGCATAGGCCTCATCGAGATCGACCCAGAATCCGATGTTGCGAGTCAGTGCTTCCCACTCCTTGATGTAGCGGAAAACCGACTGCTGGCATCGTCGAACAAACGGCTCGATGCCGTATTCCTCGATCTGATCCTTTGAGTGGATTCCGATCTCCTTGCAGACCTCGGTCTCGACCGGCAATCCGTGGGTATCCCAACCGGCTTTTCGCTCGCAAAGACGACCTCGCATCGTCTGGTAGCGTGGGAACAGATCCTTCATCGCACGAGTCAGCGCATGTCCAGGGTGAGGCATTCCGTTGGCGGTAGGAGGTCCCTCGAAGAAGACGTAGCGCTCCGCACCGGCGCGGGCATCCAGTGCTTTTTTATAAATGTGGTTCTGTTCCCAGAAATCTCGCACCTGCGCCTCGAGTCGTGGGAAATCGGGAGCAGAGAGAGGTTCAGGAAACTGGAATCGACCGTCGGAATCGTTCATTCGGTTTTCCTCCAGGCACCCCGGAGACGTGACTTGACCGGGGAGGACGAGGATATCCGATCCTTGCAGTCGTCACACCTGATCCTGGCGAGGAAGCCGAGCCCTTCCGCTCGGAGTCCGATGGTCTCGGCCCAATCGGCAGGACTCCGTTGAATCTACACAAAAAAGAAGGCCCCGGACGCTTGAGCGTCCGGGGCCTTCAGTCTCGACTTCACTTTACGGTGCTAGTCTATACGGTGCTAGTCT
>JAPKAM010000061.1 GCA_028825265.1 Planctomycetota bacterium | reverse complement strand
AACAGTCAGGTGAACAGTCAGGTGAACAGTCTGCTGCTCGTGAGCGGATCGAACAGGTCCAGGAGGCCGCGGAGCGGGCCCAGGAAGCGGCAGAAAAGCTCTCTTCCCTAGCCAAGGATTCGGCTCTCGATCGACCATCACTGCGACAACAGGATCTCGCCGACCAGACTCGCCAGTTGGAGGAGACTCTCGATCGTCTCGAGAAGAAACTGGCCCGGCCACAGAGCCTCTCCTCAGAAGAAGATGACCAACTGCGCAAAAAGGTCGGCGAGGCACGCCAAGCACTGCGTAGGGCGAGGTCTGCGATGGAGAGCGCCGCCGGTCAGATGAGTGGTGGCGGTTCTGCAGATTCCGCCCAGCAAGCGGCCAGGGAATCTCTTGAGCGAGCTCAAGAAGCCCTGGAGGGCTCGGCTGAAGATGCCCTCGAACGATTGCGCCGGCAGGAGCAGGCCACTCCTGAACTGGCACCCGAACAGGACGAACTGGAACGGCTGACACGGAAGCGAGCCGCTGAAGCGGAGCGGCAGGAGGATTCATCGGCACAGGGGCTTGAAGAAGCCGCAGGTCAGATGGACGAGGCCTCCGACAGTCTCGAGCAGGGCGATTCATCGGCGGCTCGTGAGGCGCAGGATCAAGCTCTCGAGCAGTTGGAGCAGGAGATGGAGAGTCTTCAGGAAGAGGAGCGAGAACTGGTCGACTTGAAGGTGGAGCAGGAACTGATCGACTTGATCGGGACCATCACCGAGATGTCTGAACAGGTCGATTCGATCCTATCCGAGACGCGGACCGTTGCCGAAACGGTCGGGGACGGTCGTGCTGGACGGGCTCAACGAGCTCGTATGAAGCGACTCTCAGGCCAGGTGAAGGATGTCGAGGAAGCCGGAGCGGATGTGTTGAAGTCTCTTGTAGAGGAGGGAGTCCGGGTCTTTTCG
The DNA here is from genome assembly GCA_028825265.1 of Planctomycetota bacterium. Lineage (GTDB taxonomy): Bacteria > Planctomycetota > UBA8108 > UBA1146 > UBA1146 > QNYK01. Next base: position 17,458 of record JAPKAM010000061.1, on the reverse strand, counting down.
TACATCGTCCGTGACATGCTCTCCGACCTAGCAGAGGCACGGGAAAATCTGAGTCCTCGCAGTGATCCAGGAGAGGACACCCAGTTACTTCTGATGGAATCGCTCGATGCATTGAGAAAGTTACGGGATGCCCTGGAAGAAGAATTGCGGCGTCGCAATCAACAGCAAGAACAACCGCAGCAACAGCAGCAACAGCAGCAACAACAACAGCAGCAGCAGAAACTAGTTCCTCCTGCGGCAGAACTTTTGGCGCTGAAGCGGATGCAAGAAGAGGTCTTACGCCGAACGCGCCGTCTCGACGGAATGCGTGAGGAGAATGGTGATCTCGGCCCGCTGGAGGAGCGTGTACTGGAGCGGCTGGTCCAGCGCCAGGGCAGTATCATCGAGTTGACCACACAGATCGCAGAGGACCTGCGGAGCCAGATGCAGCCACCAATCGTCCAGGAAACGCCACCAGAGCCTGATTCCCCGGATGGAAAAGAAACTGAAGGGGACTCGGGCGGAGGCTGATGGCCAATACATCGGTCTCCGTTTCAGGGTATACTGGAGGAGAGCCTTCTCTGTAGGTCTCGACTTGGGGTCTTGATTCTGAAAACCCACGGTTGAGCCTCCCTCGGAGGTGGAAAGAGGATGAGATGCGATCTTCCACAGTGACACTCTTGATCATCGGCCTAGCCTTCTGCTGGCTCGCTGTTCCGGCGGTAGGATTGACCCAGGATCCTGACCTGAAGCCGGAGGTTTCTTCCGAGGTGGAGAAGCCCAATGGGCAACCGGAAGAGTCTGAGAATTCCGTTGAAGAGACCGAGGACGATTCGTTCGATGTGGATCCGTTCGATCTTGATCCGCTCGATATCCTCGATTCACCCGATCCTCTCGGAAAGGTTGGATCTCTCGTCGATGAGATCTCTCGTAACATGAAGGAGATCGAGAACCTGCTCGAAGAGGAAGACACCAGCGAGGAAAATCAGTCGATACAGCAGCAGACCTTGTCCACGATCGATGAATTGATCACTGAGGTCCAGCGTCTGACGGGCACGTGACAGAATGGTGGTGGCTCCCCGTCGGGGAGCCCTCAGCAGCAGTCCGGATCGCAATCAGGTCAACAGGACCAGCAGCAGTCCGGTCGTCAGCGTCAACTGGCTTCGAAACAAGATCGTGGACAACAGAAGCCAGGGGATCAGAAGTCCGATCAGCAGTCCGATCCGAAGAAACCGGGAGGCTCGGATCCACAGCAGGGCCAAGAGAAACTTCGAAATGACCGCACCACCACCGGAGAAATGCCTCCGGAGGAGCCGGGCGATCTGCGCGATCAGCGCGGTGCTGGGCGCTGGGGGCGTTTGCCGAAGACCGTGATTCAGCGGATGTACGACAATGGAAAGAGGCCGCTGCCAGAGAAGTACAGGATCCTGCTCGAGGACTACTTCCGAAAACTGCCGGAGCGTTCCCCCCGTTGAACGAAAATCCTGCCCCTACATCGACAGAGACCTGTTCCGGACCTGTTCCTGAAGAACCTTCCTCGCCCGGCGGGTCGAAGACCCGCTGGCTATTGATCTGGTCCCTTATACTGGTTCCATCCATCCCAGTGTTTCCATCCCTTCGGTTGTTTTCGGTCGAACCCGGATACTTCACCGCTTCCATCGACGACTCCAAGAGTCGTGAGAAATCTGCAGTGGTGTCGATCGATGCTCCTCATGATTTCCGCAGTGAACTGTCGATTCAGCGCGGCATCGCCTATCTGGTCAAGCACCAGAACGGGGTCGGTTCATTCTCCAGTTCGTATCCTCTGGCAGTCACCTCGCTCGGTGGCATGGCCTTACTGGCAGGTGGAGTGGAGTACGGCGTCGGCAAGGAGGGGAAGGCTCTCGAAAGAGCGGTCGATTACCTCACCGCCGCAGTTCGTTCCGATGGACGCGGCTACCTGCAAGACCGAGGAGCCACCCGGTCGAGGATGCATGGCCATTCCTATGCCATCACATTCCTGTCACAGGTGGCTGGACAATTGCCCACCCCCCTGAGGGAGCAACGCCTTCGAGAAGTCATCCGTTCCGGTGTCAATCTGATGCTTTCCTGTCAAACCCTTCGCGGTGGTTGGGGATATGAACCAGACGATCCTCTCGACGAGGCTTCACTGACGGTTTGTTGCCTACAGGCGTTAAGATCGGCCAAGGATTCGGGAATCGCAGTCCCAGCAGAACCGATCGCTCGTGCAGTGAAATACTTGAAGGAATGCTGTTCTGAAGATGGTTCGTTTCGCTATTCCCTGTCTCGGGGAACCACCAAGACTTCCTTTGAGATGACTGCGGCTGCGCTTTCTACTCTCGATGCAGCGGGAGAGTTTGACATCGAGGAGCGCAGGCGGGGAATGGACTTCCTCCGACGCTCGATCCTGGCCGCCGGTCGCAGCAAGAAGGGTGCTTTCCAATCGTCGAGGCATTTCCCCTTCTACGGCAATTTCTACACGGGACAGGTGCTTCAGCAGACACGAGGGGAACTGTGGAATCGATGGACTAGTTCGGTCTGGCCTCGAGTCCTCCAGTTGCAAAAGAAGGATGGTTCCTGGGAGAGCCGCTTCGGAGATGAGTACGGAACTGCGATGAGTTTGTTAATTCTAGAACTCCCACTGGGATATCTACCATTATACGACCGTTGATTTGGGAGGACGAGATGGTCACCCGAATACCGGGAGCCGTAATAGATTTCAATGATGGCTGGATCCGATCGCTCGGTTCGATCGGATCGGGTGGAGGTATAGATCTTGCCTGATCCAGAGATCTTGATTCCGATCTCATGGGGAGCACTAGTTCTCGCAATGCTCGCATCGATCGTGAGACGCTGCTACCGGACCACTTCTTCCGGTTTCTACCATGAGTTTTTTGTCGAGCATGGTGAGTCGGATGAGGCGGAGAAAATCCACCGCATCGATGTGTTCCTAGTGATGGTCTTGATGCTCCTTCGAGGGACCTATGTCGCTTCCCTGGCGATGGCCCGGAGCCAGGGGGCCGCCTGGTACTTGACTGGTGAACCGGGGAGTTGGTCGATGAACCTGTGGGTTCTGTGGTTGACCCTGGAATTCCTGTTCATAGGTCTCATCGCCCTCGAACTGATTCCGGAAGCGGTCTCCGTCTGGATCGGTGATCGAATCGCTGTTCGGTTACTACCGGCTCTCGATGCTCTGGAGAAACTCGCCACGCCTTTGACGTCCACCTTCCGCAAGACTCGTCGTGCGCTCCTGCGGCTGCTCGGCGGATCAGCGGATCGCACCGATCAGGACCTGGCGGAGGCTGGAATCCGAGCCGCTGTGGAACTGGGAGAGCGTGAGGGATTGCTCGAAGTGGACGAGAAGGCGATGATCGAGTCTGTGCTTGAATTTCGTGACTCCGATGTGATCGAGGTGATGACCCCGAGAACCGACATGGTCTGCTTCGAAGCGTCCGAAACGGTCGAAGCTGCGATTCCCCGGGCGATTGCCTGCGGTCACTCGAGGATTCCCATCTACCGCAAGAATGTCGACGACATCATCGGCGTCTTGTACGTCAAGGATCTCCTGCGCCACGCTGCAGATGTTGATCTGAGGTCCCAGATGATCGAAAAGGTGGTTCGTAAGATCCACTTCGTTCCCGAGACCAAGAAACTGCACGAGTTGCTCGGTGAGTTCAGGGCCGAGCGGTTTCACATCGCGGTGGTTTTGGATGAATACGGCGGAACCTCGGGACTGGTCACCATCGAGGATATCATCGAGGAAATCGTCGGAGAGATCGAGGACGAGTATGATGCCGCCGGACGAGATCAGATTCGCAAGATCGATGAATTGACCTGGGAACTGGATGGTCGTACCAGCATACTCGACGTCAATAGAAGGCTGGGTTCAGAGATTCCGGAGAGCGATGATTACGAGACGGTTGCCGGCTACTTGTTCTCTGCCCTGGGTCATGTTCCTACTGAGGGCGAGAAATTGCCCACCGATCGAATCCTGTTCGAGGTCACTCGAGCCGACGATAGAAAGATCAAACGTATCCGTGCACATCTTCAGGGGTCTCACAGGAACGGATTCTAGATGAAGGGGGCGTTCCGTACGCGGGGCCTCGTTCTCCGATGCACAGATTATTCTGAAACATCTCAGATCGTTCGGATCTTTACCCGTGATCATGGAGTCATCGATCTGCTGGCAAAAGGGTCCCGTCGACCGGCTCGCGCCTCATCTTCCTTTCCTGCTCCCTTTGATCTGGCCGGTTGGTATGACCTGAACTTCCGTGCCCGCAGTACCGAATTACATCTGGCGACCGAATCGCGCCTGGTCGAAGGATTTGACCACCTTCGTCACGATTTCGCCGTGTGGCTCGATGCCTCTTTTGCGCTGGATCTGATGCGAAACCTGTTCAGCCCTGGAGATCCTCATCCGGATCTTCTGAAGGAGGCTCTCCAGTACCTGAAACTACTCGAATACGGTGTCGGCAGGAGGCGTCTCAGAAACCGCTTCATGCAGGCGTTGCTGGATGCCAGCGGAGTTCTTCCTGACTGGACTCGCTGTATCGAGTGTGAAGGTGCAATCACGGGGCGCTCTGGTCTGCAGATTCCGGCCGGTCTGATCTGTTCCGAATGCTCGATTCTGGGCTCCTGCGAGAGTCTTGAGGCCAGTACCCGCCGGTATCTCGCTGCCGATTCGACGCGGGATTGGCGTCTGGTACCTTCCTGGGAGGTGCCTCCGGTCCAAGTGGCGGCAGGCTGGAATCTCCTTAGGTCCCTTCTCTTGCATCACTTGGAGAGACCGCCCAGGTCGCTAAGATACGTACGCGTCTGATGGTTCGCCCACGTCGGGGGAATCGAAGGGGAAGGGGAGATACCAGTGATCACAACGCTAGCGCTGCTCTTGTTCGTGGCTTCAATTGAGCAGGGGGACCCTCTTCCGGAGATGCTGATTCAGGCGCGGGACGCCCTGGAGCAGGGGCAATATACCGAAGCGGTGACCCTCTATGAGAATGCCATCGAGTTTTCGATGTATGGCGAAGATGGTGAACCGGTCTCGGGTCCGCTACTGGCGAGAATCCGACTTGGACTTGCAGAGTCGTTACTGGCTTCTCGGCAGAATGACGAGGCGTTGAGGGTGACCGAAAACATTTTCGATTCGGATCCCGGACCCGAAACCCTGGATCGAGCTCTGGAGATCCGATACGAGATCGGGCTGTCCTATCTCAGCGGGACCACTCGACGATTACTGGGATTGGAAATCAGTGCCGAACGAAAAGGGCTGCAGGTTCTGGCTGATCTGATCCAGAGATATCCATTCCAACCTTTCAGTGACGATGCCGTGTTCCATTCCGCCAACTGGTATCTCAAGAATAAACTCCCAGAAGACGCGGAGAGATTCTTCGAGCGATTGTTACGGGAGTATCCCGGGAGTAGTTGGACGGCTCCGGCACAAATTCTTGCCGGGGATGCAGTGCTCTTACAGATCAAGGGAGTCGAGTACGACATGGGACCGTTGGTGGTGGCGGAACGACACTACCGGAGATACCTGCGTTTGTTCCCTGACCAGGGAGAGTCTCAGAGAGCACGCAAGGCGCTGGGAACCATCGCCAAGATGAGGGCACAAAGACATCTGCTGGTGGCCCAGTTTTATCTAGGAATCAATAAGCCAAAATCGGCGAAAGTTTACCTCGAGAAGGTCCTGCTCGATGTGCCCGCCAGCGAGGAAGCGGCAGAGGCGCGCAGGGTCATCGCAGAAATCGTCAGCCAGCCAACGGAGGGTGACTGATGAGAATTACCATCTGGATGCTGATACTGCTGGCCCTACCGCACCTTCTTGGATGTGGTTACACACCAGGCTATCGGCTGCCCCGGGGGGTCCAGCGCATCTCGATTCCGATTTTTCGCAACGAGACGATTCCCTTTCGGAGGGAGATCGAGTTTTCGCTGACCCGAGCGGTGAAGCGAGAGTTCCAACTGCGAACCACTGCGGATCTGGTGGCGCAAGAGGACGCGGATGCGGTGCTGTACGGCACCGTCTTGCACTTCCGTGAAGGGGTCCTTGTGGAGAGTGCCAACGGGACCATTCAGGAGCAGGGAATCGGAGTTCGGGTCAGTTTGCGGCTCGAAAGGGTACGTGATCAACGAGTACTGATCGAGCGGGTGGTCGAAGATCTGGTCTCCTATTCGGTTCCTGCGGGTGAATCGGTCGAACTGGCGATGGAGGAAGCAGTGCAAGAAATCGCCCGCCGGCTCATCGCAGAACTGGAACCGTGGTACGAGCAGAGTCGCTGACGAGATCGAGATCGGACCCTAGGGAGAGGAACTACTTCGTGAACCCGAAAGTACTCGGCATCTTGAACGTCACTCCCGATTCCTTCAGCGATGGAGGTCAATTCACGCGTGTCGATGCGGCCCGGAGTCGGGCTCTCGAAATGGTTCAGCAGGGGGCCGATGCCATCGATGTCGGTGGCGAATCGACCCGGCCCGGGTCTGTCGCAGTCTCGGTCGAGGAGGAACTTCAGCGGGTTCTCCCGCTTCTCGAAGCGATTCGGGGGGATGTCGATGTCCCCATCAGTATCGATACTCGCCGTGCTGCAGTGGCACGGGAGGCGATCGCTCTGGGAGCTCGAATTGTCAATGACACCTCTGCCCTGCAGGACGATCCAGCACTTTCAAGCCTGATTGCCGATCACCAGTTGACGGTGATCCTGATGCACAGAAATGGAATTCCTGAAACGATGCAGCGTGATCCTTGTTATGTGGATGTGTTGGAACAGATCCGCGCATTCCTCGAAGAGCGGATCGAATTCGCCGTGGCAGCGGGGATTTCACGCGATCAGATCGTGATCGATCCAGGGCTAGGTTTTGGCAAGAGCATCGCCGACAACTATCAGATCACCAGCAATCTGGAGCACTTCAGATCGCTAGGGGTGCCTCTGTTGCTGGGCGCATCGAGGAAGTCCTTCACTGGTATCTTCGACGCTTCGACACCGGCTGGAAGGCTTCCGGCTTCTCTTGCGTTCGTCGCTCGAGCGCAGAGATCGGAAGTGGATTGGGTCAGGGTTCATGATGTTGAGGAGACGGTGATCTTCTTGAAAGCGATGGCAGCCATCGAGGATCCACAGCTCATTGGGGAGGGGGTCAGATGAACAAAATTGAGAAGTACTGGGCCGGCATCCAGGCGATCGGTCCGCTGGGAGTTCTGTTCGAGGTGGGGCTCATCTACCTGCTGATTTATGGATTCATCCTCTTCTGCGAGGGGACCCGAGGAGCGGGGGTCCTGAAGGGGTTGGCGTTGATTGTGATCTTCACCGTTGCGGCCACCCGGTTGGCGGTCGGAGTTCTAGATCTGGATCGGGTCGGATTTCTGTTAGAGGTGGTGACTCCCGCCGCATTCACCGCCATCGTCGTGATCTTGCACCCGGAACTTCGCCGAGGGCTGCTCAGGGTCGGCCAGGCACCCATCTTCGGCGAAATGGTCCGAGATGAACAGGAACTGGTCACGGTGGTGGTGCGAACTTGTGTTTCACTGTCGAAGACACGCGTCGGGGCTCTCATTGCCATCGAGAGGGACCAGTCGCTGAATCCATGGGTGGATCGGGGCACCCGGCTGGATGCGGAAGTGTCCTCGGAAATTCTCACCACCATCTTCTATCCCGGTACCGCACTTCACGATGGAGCCGTGGTGATTCAGAAGGGCAGGATCGCTGCAGCCGGTTGTTTGCTGCCACTGTCAGAAAATGAGCAACTGGGTTCCTGGGCGGGAACCCGGCATCGGGCGGCTGTTGGCCTGACCGAGGAAACGGATACGGTGACCGTGGTGGTCAGTGAGGAGACGGGAATGATCTCCTTGTGCGTGAAGGGCGAAGTTTTTCGCGATCTTGATCGCGATGAACTGGCGCACAAATTACGCAGTTACTACACCAAGACCGATGCCGATGCGGCTGCCGAGGCCACCCAGGTCGAGAAACCTACTTCCAGTGGGGGGACAGCATGAACAGACCCTGGAGAGTTCGGGTCGTTGAATTCCTGATCGGGAACATGCGTAACAAGTTGATCAGCCTGGCACTGGCCGTGGGGGTGTGGATATACGCCTTTTCAAATACCGGTCATGAAAAGCGAATCGAGGCTTTCATGACCATTGAAACGGCAGCCTCGGATCAGGTGGTGATCTCCAAGACCATCTCCCAGTCGAGATTGGTGGGGCAGAAGGGCGATCCCTTCGTTGGGCGCTGTCGGATCACTATCTCCGGGCCACGAAATATACTTGAGCAATACGGTGAGTCCGATCGCTCGAAGCAGGGAATTCTGACGGTCGAACGATCCGGACGGATCGACCTGCGATCGGCAGTTGTCTTCCCACTGCTGAAAGGCCTGTCGGTGCAGGCCATCGATCCCTCTTGGTTGGATGTGGTGGTCGATTCGGTGGTGAGGGTAGAGAAAGTGGTTCGCGCTTCCGTCACTGGTATTCCAGGTCCAGGATTCGTGAGATTCCCCGGAGGAATCACCATCGATCCACAAAAGATCACCCTGGAAGGCCCCGGCACCTTGCTCGATCTCGATGTCGTGGCAGTGCTGACACAGGAAATCGATGTGGATGGAGCGGTTCTTCCCCTCATCGAGGCCACAGTTCCACTGGTGATCACAGGCGATGACAGCAACATGATCAGGATTGCAGAGGGCTTCCCGCGGGAAGCGACAGTGAAGATCCAACTGCAACAGAATTTGACCCAGGAACAGGCGCTGGTTTCGGTCCGTTACATCGTCGATGAACATGTGGATCTCGAAATTCGCGGAGATCGAAGCATCCAGGTGACGGTTTCCGGAGTCGAGGAGGCTGTAAGAGAGTGGAAGAAGAGAGTCGAGGAGGGCCGCTTCTATCTTTTGGTGAGGGCCACTGATACCGCTGGTGAGAGTCGTAATGTTCCTGAAGAAGAAGTGCGTTGGGTCGACGGAAGTCTCCCCGTGGGGATCTCGAGTGGGCAGGTGAAACTGGAGCGAATCATTCTCTACAGCGCCAAGCCGCTCGCTGGACCCGGAGAGGAACCGCAGAAGTGATCTTCGGAACCGATGGAGTCCGAGACATCGGAGGAGAGGGGCTACTTTCCCCGGACTCCGTCGACCGTCTCGGTCAGGCCATCGCAGGCCTCCTGACTCGCACGGGTTATTCCGCTGGACGTGTCCTGATGGCTCGAGATACGCGTACGACCGGACCGCAGATCGAACAGATCCTCTCCTCTGCCCTTCGTCGAGAAGGCATGACCACCATTCACGCCGGCGTGCTTCCGACTCCTGCAGTCTCGCTCCTGGTCGCGGATGGAGTGGCAGATCTGGGCTTAGTCATCTCCGCCTCGCACAACCCACCCGAATTCAACGGCATCAAGATTCTCGATCACTCCGGTTCCAAACTCGACACGCTGCAAGAACAGCGAATCTCCGATGATTATGCGAGGCATACCGCTCAACCGACCTTGTCGTGCGAGATCGAGGTGGATGCTGGCTTGGGCGATCGTTACCTCGATCGTTTGATGGGGTCTTTTCCGCCCGGCAAGTTCCTGGATGGATTGTCGGTGGTTCTCGATTGTGCCCGCGGCGCCGCCTGCCACTGGGGGCCAGAGGCCTTTGGGCGCGCCGGTGCAAAGGTGACCGTGGTGCATGGGGTGCCGGACGGGAAACAGATCAATGTCGGTTGCGGATCCCTTCATCCGGAGTTTCTGGGGGAGGAAGTGAAGCGAACCGGAGCCGCGCTAGGCATCGCCTTCGACGGAGATGCGGATCGCGCACTTTTCTGTGACGAAATGGGCACTCATGTCGACGGTGATGATGTGATCGTCATCTGGGCACGGGCAATGCTCGAGGAAGGATTGCTCGATCCGCCCATCGTAGCCTTGACCGTGATGTCGAATGTCGGTGTTGAGGAATACCTGAATCGGCATGGAGTTTCGGTGGTGAGAACGGCAGTCGGCGACCGAGCGGTCGCGACAGCGTTGAAGGAATGTGGCGGAATGCTGGGTGGTGAGCCCTCAGGGCACATCATTTGCCCCGCGGAAGCGGCGACTGGAGATGGCATCCGGACGGCGCTGTCGGTGGCCCGCAGGGTGGTCGATTCGGGTCGACCACTCTCGAGTTTGTATTCTGGAATCCTTCGCTTCCCGCAGGAGCAGAAGACGTTGAAGATCCAGGATCGGCCACCACTGGAGAAGTTATCACTTCTCACCTCGACGATGGAGCAAGCGGAACTAGCGCTCGGTAGTGAAGGTCGGATTCTGGTGCGCTATTCCGGGACCGAACCCCTGCTGAGGATTTTGGTGGAGGCCCGGTTCGAGCAAGATGCGCGGCTATGGATCGACCGCCTCGAGAGATCCGCCATGGCGGAAGGCGCACTGGGGATCATCTCCGCCAGCGCTTAATCGAGCCGCACCCTGAGCGGCCGCCACTGGAGATCTCCGTCTAGAAGGGTAGATCTCCAGAGGACTTTGACTCTCCATCGGCGACTCGATCGGCCTGCTTGGGCTTGGATGATGTCGCAGGCCTGGCCGGAGGGGAACTCGGGAAACTACCCATGAAATCAAGATTTCTGGGGAAGAAGGGTCTCACATCAAGCATGTAAGAGTGCACCCCGAATCGGGAATCCTCGGGTCCTGGTCTGGCACTCCTGTACAGTTCCAGGAAGCCCATCAGTTTCGCGTCGAGGTTGTCGATGTAATGCATCGCAAGTGCCTCGGCGGTCATCGGCTTCTTCGGGGATCCGTATTCCAACTGGCCATGGTGGCTGGCCACGATGTGTTGGATCTGAAGCAGCACCTCATCATCCATCTCGTCGATGCCACGTCCGGCCTCATCGATCCAGTTGGAACAGAGAACGATGTGCCCGAGTAGCTGGCCTTCATCGGTGTAACTGAATCCGTTCTCGATACCGAGTTCTGCTGTCTTGGCGATATCATGAAGGATCACACCGGAGATCAGAATATCGCGGTCGAGCCACTGGTAATGATCACAAACCATGTCCGCCATGTTCATCAATGAAACGATGTGCTCGAGCAACCCACCGATGTAAGCATGATGCATCGATTTCCCTGCAGGGGAGATCCTCAACTGATCCCTCAATCCAGGACGAGCCAGCACAGCGACTACAAGTTTCCGAATCGACTCGTTTTTGATGCTGACCACTCGTTCTTCGAGTTCTCGTTCGAGCGACTCAATGTCACAGGGAGTGCGAGGAAGGAACTCGGCAGCCTGAAGACCCACCTCGCTGGCGGAAACGGGCTCGAGGGTGTCGATGATGGACTGGAGATTTCCCTGGTATTCTTCGACGCGACCCTGGACCCGAACAAACGGATTCCGATCGAGTTCTCTGAATTCTTCCTGACTACTTTCCCACCGGACCGCCTTCATTCCGGCAGTGTGATCCCGGAGGGTTAACTGGATGAAGAACTTGCCATTTCGAGCCGTCTTGAGGTTGGCTCCCTCGACCAGAAAGATACCTTCGAGGCGGTCTCCACGATTGACCGAGTCCAGGGTGCGTTGATCCAAGGGACCCCCCATCAGTTTTCCAGAGATTATTTTTCAAGAATATATTTTGCGGAAGGACCAGGAGCAACTTCCCGGTCGATTCCAGTCATTTTGGAGAGTCTCCCTTGTTCCTGGTGAGTCCGCAACCCCTGACGGGACTTGCAGCAACTCCAGGATACTGCAAGATGTTGGACTGAACCCAGACAACCCCCGATCGGAGGCACCTTTGGCCCGCAGTGGCACCCCGCAACGATTGAATCGCCTGATTATGCTCGGCGTAGTCCTGACGACCCTGATGTCAGGCAGCCAGATCGCTGCGGATGTGAGAGTCCGGATGGTGAGAGGGGAGGTTCTCGAAGGGCGGGTTTACGATATCGGAAACGAGTACCTGGAACTGAGCGGGCGACTCGGATCGACGCGCATTCTCAAGAGAGACGTGAAGAGCTGGAGTTTCAAGCTCTCAGCCAAGCCCGAGCCGAAGGGGATCCTTCTCATCCTCGAGGAGGGCCACGAGGTGGGTGGAGATGTCCGCTTTGATGCCGGTTCCAGTGAGTGGGTCGTCAATCTAGGCAACGGAACTGCAAGATATCTGGATTCCAAGGTCCAGCGAACCATCGATCCCAATGGAGTCTGTAGTGACGATCGATTCACTCTGCGAGAGGGTTTTGAGGATCGCATTACTCTTGCCATCGAGGGCATCATCTCGGGCGAATCCATCGAGCGGGAAGATGGTATTCAGTTCCTTCGTTCTTCCGGTTTCTTCGGCCTCCGTCACCTCGAACAAGCACTCGAGAAAGGCAATCATCCGGTCATCCGGAGACTGCAACTGGAAGAGAGATTCAGGATGTCCCTGCCGGCGGGGATCACCGAATCGCGGCCCAACTTCCTCGAACAGATCATGAAGGGATCGGCTCTTGATCATGTTGATATTCTTCGGAATACGCTGCTGGAGCACGGATCCGATCTTTATCCGCTGCTCGGTTTGTTGCTCCTCGACGAGGGACAGAGTGCCGAGGTTCGGACTTTTGCAATCGATGTTTTGCAACGCACCCACAGCATTCGAGAATTAGTGACGGCGTGGGAAGCCTCCGAAGGTCAGGCACAGTTGGCTCTGGCCATCGCCCTCGGAGAAAACGGAATTTACCTAGGAATTTCGACCTTGATCGGTGCTCTGGAACTGGAAGAGCGCGCTGCGAGGGCCATCGCGATCACCAAACTAAACGAGTACACCGGTGAACGATTCGGCTTTGAACCCGATGGGGAGCTCACCGCTCGCGGTGATGCCATCCGGAAGTGGCGTAGTTGGTGGGGACAACATAAGGGCCGAATCGAGGGGATCGCAATCGCCGTGCTCGATGGTAAGGACTCGAGCAGAGAACGGCGCAAGGCGTCGGAACTGTGGCGGCGGGGAATTGCTGCGGAATCTGATCAGCGATTTGAAATGGCGCAACGGATGTATCGGCAAGCGATCGAGATCGATCCTACCGCCATGGGTCCATTCGTCAGCTTGGGAATCCTTCAGTACCAACAATTGAGTGATTATGATGGAGCCCTCGAATCTCTTCACCGTGCCATCGGCCGTGAGCCGGGTATGGGAGATGGTGTCAATGAGCGGGTTTGCTACTACCACATCGGCCGGATTTATCAGTTTGGTCTCGACTTCGATCGTGCTCGGGGAGCTCTGCTGAAGTCGGTCAGCCTCGACCAGGATTATTCCGCTGCATGGTATGAACTGGGTCGAATCCAGTATGAAGAAGCTCTGCTAGCGGGGGGGGCAGTCGAGGTCCGCAGAGAACGTCTGGAGGCGGCTCGGGAGACTTTCATGAGCGGCATCGAAGCGCTGACGAGGTATCGAGAGAGTCTGGTGGTGGTCGATCGCACCAATCTTCCCTTTGACAGTGCCTTGCCCTTCTCTACTCGGGACCACAATCGAACCCTGAGGGAATTGAGGGTCAGGATTCTCGAGGAACTGGGTCGATTCCGTGGTCGCATCGGAGCCATCTCGCTGATTCTGGACGAGCCTAAGAGGGTGCTTCAGGAGTACCGAGAAGCCACCACTGAGGGTTCGGTGAGCGAGGAACTAGAGAAACTGGTCAGCACCGCTCGCTTGATTCTTCAGTCCAGATCGGGGGAAACTGGGGAACCTGTTCCGATCGGTGGCTCCGATGAAGGTGTCGGTGAGGACTCCAGAGAGGGACGGTAGAACGTCCCAGGATTGCAGCATCCAGTTCGGGTCGCGTTGCACCCCTAACTTTCGGCGGCTAACCTGCCTCATCGTACACAGGCGTCCTCGGTTCCCATCCAGTGTGCCGAGATCCAGCTGCATTGCACTCCATTCAGGTCGAGTCCGTGATCCCGCACGATCGATGGGGAGAGAGCAGGCCGGCGGCGGAGTAATTAGGAGATGATTTGAAGATTCACGAGTACCAGGCGAAGCAGCTACTCGCTCGCCATGAGATTCCAGTGCCCAATGGATGGGTGGCGAGGGACGTCGAAGAGGCGCTTGCCGCCGCCAGAAAACTGGGCAGTGGCCCGTGGGTGGTGAAGGCACAGATTCATGCCGGAGGGCGAGGCAAGGGGGGCGGCGTTCGAGTCACTTCCACCATGGAAGAGTGCGAAAGCGCCATCCGAGCGATTCTTGGAATGCAACTGGTGACTCATCAGACCGGGCCGGAAGGTCAGGAGGTTCGCACGCTCCTCATCGAGGAGGGGTGCGACATCTCACGTGAGATCTACTGCGGAATGGTGATCGATCGGGCTCGAGAAAAACCAGTCCTGATGGCCAGCGCCGAAGGCGGGATGGACATCGAGGAGGTCGCCGCCACACGTCCCGAAGCGATCTTCTTCGAGGAGATCGATCTGGATGAGGGGCTCTCCGAGGAAGCGGCACGGTCGGTCGCACAGCGGCTGGAGTTCGAGGGGAAAACCGCCGATCAATTCGTAGAAATCGTCTGCAAGTTGGCCCGCGCCTTCGTTCAGGAGGATTGCTCCCTCGCCGAGATCAACCCGATGGTGGTGACCGGAAGTGGTGATGTGATCGCCCTCGATGCCAAGATTAGTTTCGATGACAACGCCGAATTCCGTCACCCAGAACATGCAGAACTGCGTGATCTCTCCGAGGAGGATCCTCGAGAAACCAGAGCTGCGGAGTGGGACCTCTCCTACGTTGGAATGGATGGAACCATCGGGTGTATGGTCAATGGTGCGGGACTCGCCATGGCAACGATGGACATCATCCAACTCTATGGCGGTGAGCCTGCCAATTTCCTCGATGTGGGGGGGACCGCCACCGCAGAGCGAGTCACGGAAGCATTCAAGATCATCCTTGAGGATCCGAACGTGAAGGCAATTCTGGTCAATATCTTCGGCGGCATCATCCGCTGCGACCTGATCGCAGAGGGCATCGTCCAGGCGGCCCGAGAAACCAATCTTCAGGTGCCGCTGGTCGTCAGGCTCGAGGGAAACTCGGTGGCCGAGGGACATGCGCTGCTGGAGAGTTCAGGGGTTGATATCATCGCTGCTGAGGATCTGGCGGATGCCGCAAGGAAAGCGGTCGCCGCTGCGGAAGGAGTGAGCCGATGAGTATTCTCGTGAACTCCGAGACTCGCATGCTGGTTCAGGGTTTCACTGGTAAAAATGGAACCCTTCACAGCGAGCAGATGATGGAATACGGCACCAACATCGTTGGAGGAGTGACACCCGGAAAGGGTGGAGCCCGTCATCTCGATCGACCGGTGTTCAACGATGTCGCCACTGCTAAAGCAGAGACGAACGCCAACGCCAGCATCATCTACGTCCCGGCGCAATTTGCCGGAGCGGCGGTGATCGAGGCGGCGGAGGCGGGAATTCCCTTCATCGTCTGCATTACCGAAGGGATTCCGACTCTGGATATGATCCGGGCCAAGGATGCGGTTCGTGCCAATGGTGCCCGACTGCTGGGAGCCAACTGCCCCGGAATCATCACCCCGGGAGAATGCAAGGCGGGGATCATGCCTGGTTTCATCCATCGACCTGGGTCGGTGGGGGTCGTCAGCCGCAGCGGAACACTCACCTACGAGGCGGTTCATCAGACGACCCAGATCGGCCTGGGGCAGAGCACCTGCGTTGGAATCGGCGGAGATCCGATCATCGGGACCACATTCCTCGATGTCCTGAAACTGTTCAACGAAGATCCAGCCACCGAATCGATCGTGATGGTCGGCGAAATCGGCGGTACCGCAGAAGAAGAGGCGGCTGAATTTATTGCATCGGAAGTGAACAAGCCGGTGGTCGGTTTCATCGCAGGTACATCCGCACCTCCTGGAAGACGGATGGGGCATGCCGGAGCCATCGTCAGTGGTGGTAAAGGTACTGCCAAGGACAAGATCGCGGCGCTAGAAAGAGCGGGTGCAAGGGTTGCAGATTCCCCGGCGGGAATCGGGTCGACTCTTTCCGAATTGATCTCAGCAAAGAACTAGATCTGAATCCCGCCAAGAAGATGGTGGTGAATCCGGATCTCAGAGAGGAAGTCAGAGATGGCGAGACGCAAGATCGGAGTGATCGGCGGGGGCTTCGTGGGATCGACCACGGCGCAGCGATTGGCCGAGAAGGAACTCGGAGATGTGGTACTGGTGGATATCGTCGATGGGATGCCTCAGGGCAAAGCACTCGACTTGGCCCAGGCTGGCCCCGTCTGCGGATACGATGCCCGCGTCACCGGTGCAAATGATTACGCTCCACTGGCGGGGGCAGAACTGGTGATCATCACGGCAGGGATGCCGCGCAAACCGGGAATGGACCGTTCCGATCTACTCAAGATCAACGGAGAGATCCAGCAGAAGGTCGTCTCCGGTATCATGGAGTACGCACCGGAAGCGACCCTGGTGATCGTTTCCAATCCTCTCGATGTGATGTGTTTTGTGGCACATCAGGTTTCCGGCCTTCCCAAGAACAAGGTGGTGGGAATGGCGGGAGTCCTGGATACCGCTCGCTATCGCACCTTCATCGCGATGGAGCTGGGATGTTCGCACAAGGACATCCAGGCGATGGTTCTTGGAGGCCACGGCGACAGCATGGTGCCTCTTACCTCGACCGCATCCGTAAGTGGTATTCCGGTTCAACAGCTGATCTCCCCTGAACGACTGGAAGAACTGGTCAACAGGACTCGTCACGGCGGTGCCGAGATCGTCAACCTGTTGAAGACCGGCTCCGCATACTTTGCCCCAAGCGCGTCGGCTGTGGCGATGGCAGAGTCGATCTTGCTCGATCAGAAGCGAGTCTTGCCTTGCTGCTCACTGCTCGATGGCGAGTACGGAATTGAAGACACCTGGGTTGGAGTGCCGGCGGTACTCGGTGAAAACGGGGTGGAAAAGATTCTCGAGGTTGAACTGGACCAGGCCGAACTCGACGCACTGAGGAGTTCGGCCTCGAGCGTTCATGAGGGGCAGGGTGAAGTGGCGCAGATGTTGAGCCTGGCCTGATCGGGCGGTCACTTACAACTTGTTGAGGATCTTCTTGAACTGTTTCTTCTCGTCGGTGTCGTGCTGATCGAGTTGATCCGATCGTCCCAGGGCAAAGAGGGCCAATCGAATCTCCCTGGGGGACGCCGACAATGTGGCTTCGAGGAGTTGTTGCTCGTCATCCGAAAGTGACCTGAGCGCTTCGACCAGTCGTTTTTCTCTTGGACTGACCTTGAGCGATCGGCTTCTGGTTTCCTGTCTGGGAGAAGGCTTGCTGTTCTCCAGCAAGGCAACCCGGGGCGGTGGATAGGGTGCATCATTGTCGAGAATGTAGTCGGCGGTGACGCCCAGTTCTCGTGCGATCCGGAGAGCTACGGCACCCCTGGGCTGGTGAATCCCTGCCTCGATTCGAGACAGTGCACTGGGAGTCACAGAGGTCATGTCCGCAAGAGAACTCTGGGCTACCCCTCGGTCCTTACGTAGATTCATGATTTTTCGTCCGATTTCCAAAGGGCATCCTCCTGAATCTCAAACTTCTGAAT
>JAPKAM010000163.1 GCA_028825265.1 Planctomycetota bacterium | reverse complement strand
TCCCAGAACCAGTGATCCCAGAACCAGTGATCCCAGAACCAGTGATCCCAGAACCGGTGATCCCAGAACCGGCACCCACCACCGATGCCACGGCCAAGCCGACGCTCACCACCGATGCCACGGCCAAGCCGACACTCACCACCGATGCCACGGCCAAGCCGACACTCACCACCGATGATCCGGTCCCACCGGCAGCGGACCCGCCCGCGCCGGATGCGACCACCGACCCCACGGAGAGCGCTGGGGATCTGGGGCCTCCTGCGCCAGCGGCTGGTGGTGGCGGCAACTGAGGGGCCGCCTGGCCCCGCTCGACCCGAACGACGTGACTTCCGCGTAGAGTCCCAAGATGTGGGAGATCGTCTCGATCGCTGGCTCAGTCGTCAGCTCCCCGAGCACTCTCGCTCCGCCTTTCGTCGATTCATCGACGAAGGTCGAGTCACCGTTTGCGAAAACAGTTGCCGCGCCTCTCATCGGATGCAACTGACCGATCGCGTCTCCTTCGATCCTCCAGCGATTCCCTCGCCGATTCCACTGCCTGAAGATCACCAGCTCCAGATCATCCATCAGGATGATGACCTCATCGTGATCTCCAAGGAGGCCGGGATGATCGTTCACCCGGCACCGGGGGCTGCGCCGGAAGGCACCCTGGTCAATGCGCTTCTAGGACACACCGAAGAATTGTCGACGGTCGGGGAAGTGGGCAGGCCCGGAATCGTCCACCGTCTCGATCGAGAAACCTCTGGAGTGATGGTGATCGCTCGGACCGATTCTGCGCACAAAGAACTCGCACGCCAGTTCCATGACCGTGAGATCGCTAAGGAGTACCTGGCGCTCTCTCATGGAATCCCGACGACACTCTCGGGCGAGATCGATCTTCCATTGGCACGATCACTCACCGACCCAAGAAAGCGGGTCGTGAGACATGAGCAAGGGGCTCGAGAATCTTTCACGGCATGGAAGCAGATCGGCACCATCGGCGACGATCCAATGAATGGCATCTGCTGGTTCCATTGCTTTCCCCGAACCGGGAGAACTCATCAAATCCGCGTCCATCTGCGAGCCATCGGCCACCCCATCCTGTGCGACTTCCACTACGGCCGGGAAACGAAACTAGACATCTCCCGCTGGGACCCTACGGCTCCCGCCGCACCTCTTCAGCGCCACGCCTTGCACGCATGGCGGCTCCACTTGCGCCATCCCACCAGTCAGCAACCGATGCACTTCGAGGCTCCGTTAGCCGCCGACCTGCTCCCCTGGTGGGATGCGTCTACGCCGATCCAGGGCGGCAAATGAGTGCACGAGCCTCTCGTTGCAACTGGGCTCTCGTTGCAGATGTGCCTCCGAAACGCTAAGGTGTTTTCACTGGGTGGCCTGTTCAGCATGGAATGATCCGTGAAAACGTGCCCCGGACTAAGGGAGCTGCGAGTTGAGCGAATACGTCGAAACCTTCCAGAAGGTGCCCCTGTTCGAGGGTCTATCTCCCTCTGAAATTTCTGATCTGCTGAAAATCTCCGAAGATATCATCGCAAAGAAGAGCGACACCGTAGTACTTCAGGACACCCCCGGAGATGGTTTCTACATCATCGGTGCTGGGGCCTTCGAGGTTCTCAAATCGGGGAATCGTAACGAGGTGCTGGGTCGCCTCGAGGAACTCTCCTTCTTCGGTGAGATGTCCCTGATCAGTAGCGATGTGAGAAGCGCCACCGTCATGTGCGTCGAAGATGGTCGCCTCAAGAAGATTCCCGCCGGTCCTTTTCAACAACTTCTCGAAGAGGGCAACATGGTGGCCTACAAGGTGATCCTCAACATGGCCAGAATTCTGGCCCAAAGACTTGCGGCCTCTGACGACCGCCTCGTCTCCTGAACGATCGGGCCCCCTAACCGTGGCACGATCGGGATCGATCCGAATCTCTAGCGGTCACCTGCGCGGGCGGAAAATCGAAGTTCCTGCCGGATCCATCGTTCGTCCGATGAGAACCAGAGTCAGGGAATCTCTCTTCAACATCATCCATGAGCCGCTACAAGCGGCTCGTGTACTCGATGTGTTTGCAGGGTCGGGCGCACTCGGAATCGAGGCCGTTTCCCGCGGAGCTCGGCAGGCGATTCATGTCGAGAAACACCGCGGTGTTCTGGCAATGCTGCGAAAGAATCTCGAGACTCTCGGCATTCCGGCTCTATGTACGGTTCTGGAGATCGATGCCTACCGACTGGCGGATCGCCCCCCGGTCGGTGGCGAGTTCGAGGTGATCCTGCTCGACCCACCGTTTCCCGATTATTCCCGTCCCGGATCGATTCCCTGGCAACTGGCCAGCGACCTGGCCCAGGGTGAGTGGCTGGCGGCGGATGGAATCCTCGCCATCGAACACCCCTCCCGTGAGCCGTCGGCAACTCCCCCGCCAGGCGTCACAGCACTGCAGAATCGTCGCTACGGTGATACCCGACTCACCATCTGGAAAAAGTGCGTTTCTGATCAGCCGTCGTAACTCAGATCGATCTCGTGCGCCTTGTCGAGGAACCCCACTAGCAATGCCACCGTGGCTTCCAGGTCGCGGGCATCGATGGTCTCGACCACGGTGTGTACGTAGCGACACGGAATCGACAGAGTAATCGCCGGCACGGCACTACCTCCGCGCTGAATACCTCCGGCATCGGTCCCGCCCATCGTCAGGATCTCCATCTGGAACGGGATCTCCTTGCTCCGAGCAATCTCTCGCATCGCCTTAACCATCTTTGGGTTGGAGATGCTCGACGAATCGTGAACCTTGATCGCAACACCCGCTCCCAGCGCCGAGATCTTCTCGTGCTCGCTGGCTCCAGGAGTGTCACAGGCCAGGGTCACATCGATGGCAACACCACAATCGGGTTCGATTCGGTGTGAAGCGGTCATCGCGCCACGCAAACCGATCTCCTCCTGGGTCGTCGCCACGGCATAAACGCTGACGTTGTCATTGGAATAGCGTTTCACCGCTTCGATCAAGGTGTAGATGGAAACACGATTATCGAGACTCTTGCCAGAGCAGCGGTCACCATTGACCTGGAACTGCTGTTGCAGCGTGACCGGATCTCCGATCTCGATCCTGGCTTTCGCCTCTTTCCCCGACAGATTTACATCGACAAACAATTCCGGCACGGTGGGCATCTTCTTGCGATCTTCCGGAGTCATGATGTGAATCGGCTTCGAACCGATCATTCCGGTGATCTCCTCACCGGCACTGGTGATGATGGTCACCCGCTTGGCGATAAGGGTCTTCGGGTCAAAACCACCCAACGGGGACAGTCGGATGAAGCCCTTGTCATCGATGTACTTGACGACAAATCCGATCTCATCCATGTGACCGGCCAACATCACCTTGGGTGAGCCCGGTTTCCCCTCCTTGATGGCGATGCAGTTCCCGATGCCATCGACTTCGATGCGATCGACATGAGCCTCGATCTCTCGACGAAAGATGGCACGGATTCGATCCTCGAACCCAGGAGCACCATACGCTTCACATAATTCCTTCAGCAGTTCCATTGAGGGGCCTCTCATTCCGTTTGCATCGACGAAAAACGGAGTTGTGGTGAATCAAATCGAGGATCTCTCGAATCCTGATAGTCACCGAGAAACAGGGTGCCAGTCAAGGGAAGGAACCGGGAGGTTCGCCATCACTTTGAGATTCTCGTAGTCGGCTCAAGTTGATCGATCCAGCCCTTTGTGGAATTCCCTCGGGCAACTCGACGCGCCACCGTTCCGCCACCAGGTGATATTGACGAGAAAAGGGATGAGGACGGGGGTGGCGGAGGATTTGAAAGGTGATCGCTTCGATCGGGCCCCCGCTGAATTCGATGTCAACGATGTCACAACGCCCTCGATGAGCCGGGCGTAGAGAGGTTCCAGCGAGACGGCTCGGGTCGCAGAACAGATCCCCCAGCGCCCGCCTGGCTCTCCTGCGAAGCCCCCACTCCTGCCAC
>JAPKAM010000162.1 GCA_028825265.1 Planctomycetota bacterium | reverse complement strand
GATAATGGGAATCGAAATCTGGCATACGATCGCTGTTCATTCACTCCAACTCTCCGGGAGTCGGAGTATATATCGGAGTATTAAATCAAGGACAGATGGGATTGAGGCAATCGGGGAGGATGGGGGCCACCGGATCTGCTCCGCAGTTGGGCCACGGCGGAGCCGGCGGTCCGCCACTGTTGAACAGGGTCGCGAGCATCGCCACACCATCACCAATATCGATGCTCAGATCACTGTTGAAATCACAGGCATTCTGGCACGGAGGTGGTGGACCCGATGCGAAGAGCGCGAAGAGATGGAAGATCGCATCGGCGATGTTGAATGAAGAATCGTTATTGCAATCGCCGCGGATGAATTCTGGAGGTGGCGGCGTTCCGTTGCAGGTGAGCTCGTAGGATGCATCGAAGATACAACTGGTTGGAAAACAGATTCCGGCGCATGAGACCTGAAATCCCACCACAATCGCTTCCGTGCCGATCGGAGGAGGGGGTGTGCTGCCGAGGTCGATGAGGAAGGTTTCTCCCGGGAAAGCAAATGCAGAGAAGAAGGTACATCCGGTGCCGAAGGGGTCCGGCTCGAAGACGCCGCACTCCTCGAAAATCGGCGGTGGCGGTTGCGAATTGACCGGGCCGCAGAACAGTACCCAACCGCTGATCAGCAGGATGAGAGTGGTGGCTCGTCGAAGACTAAATTGAGACTTTGAATTGCGCATCGCCAATGATCCCTTCTGGGGGCCAGTTTTTGGCATTTCCGCCGGGCCCAGAAAATCCATTATACATCCTCAATCGCCCAGGAAAATCGGTCCCTTGAACCCCAGATTCGCTTCATCCGCCGGGGAGAACTCTCATCATGGCGTGTCATCCAGCGATCGGTGTGCAGTTTGTTAGAACCAGAGATCAGGAGCGTACAGATGAAGATCGGAGTCCCGCGGGAAGTTTGGCCTGGCGAATGCCGTGTGGCCGCCTCCCCAGCGAATGTCAAGCGGCTTGGAAAACTGGGCTTCTCGGTGCTGGTCGAAAGTGGTGCCGGAACCGCGGCCAGTTTTGAAGACGAGATTTATCGCCAGGCCGGAGCCGAGGTGGTGGAAGAGACCGCTGCTCTATGGCAGCAATCCGATATCGTCATCAAGGTGCGGGCCCCGATGGAAAATCCGAAAACGGGAATTGATGAGGTCGATCTGCTTCGTGAAGGCGGAACCCTAATCAGTTTCATCTGGCCCGGAGAAGAAGTTGATCTGGTCCAGAAACTTGCGGCTCGCAAGGCCACGGTGCTGGCGATGGATTGCGTGCCGAGAATCAGTCGAGCGCAGAAACTCGATGCGCTCTCCTCGATGGCCAACATCGCCGGATACCGAGCGGTACTCGAGGCGGCCCATCACTTCGGCAGTTTTTTCACTGGCCAGATGACGGCTGCTGGAAAAGTTCCTCCCGCCAAGGTGATGGTGGTGGGAGCGGGCGTGGCTGGACTTTCAGCCATTGGAGCCGCTAGAGGGCTCGGGGCCATCGTTCGTGCCTTCGATACGCGTCCTGCTGTCGAGGAGCAGGTGCAATCGATGGGAGCCGAGTTCCTGACCGTGCGGATCGAAGAGGATGGAACCGGTTCCGGTGGTTATGCCAAGCAGATGAGCCAGGCCTTCATCGATGCGGAGCACGCCCTGTTCGAGGAACAGGCTCCTGATATCGACATCATCATCACCACCGCCTTGATCCCGGGCAGGCCTGCGCCACTGCTGATCACCGAGCAAGCGGTCAAGAACATGAAGGCCGGATCGGTGATCGTCGACCTGGCAGCGGAACGGGGCGGCAATACTGCCGGAGCGGTGGCGGACCAGGTGGTGCTGAGCCATGGCGTAAAGATCATTGGATACACCGATCTGCCAAGCCGAATGCCCAAGGTCTCCAGCAATCTATACGGCAACAACATCTGCCACCTGCTCGATGACATGGGTGGCGCAGAGAACTACAAGGTCGATGAGGAAGACGAAGTGGTGCGTGGTGCACTGGTCCTCAATGGTGGAGCGATGAAGTGGCCCGCTCCGGTCAAGAAACTTACGGAGCAAACGAAAGCGTCTGATCCCGCTCAACAGGAATTGGCAGCCGCAGCGGTGGCTCCCGCCGTGGAGAAGGATCGAGGCCCTCTGGCACTGTTGTTGATCGGCCTGGCGCTGATCGCAGTGGGTTGGTCCGGCGATACTGGATTTCTTCATCAGGTGACGGTGTTCGTGCTGTCATGCTTCATCGGATACCAGGTGATCTGGAATGTCAGTGCGTCCTTGCATACACCCCTGATGAGCGTGACCAACGCCATCAGTGGGATCATTATCGTCGGTGGAATGCTCCAGTTGGGAGGTCCGCTCGACTCCCCTGCGACCATCCTGGGCGTCATCGCTGTGTTCTTCGCGACCATCAACATTGCCGGCGGATTCCTGGTCACTCAGCGCATGCTGAAGATGTTCCAGAGATAGGGGGCCCTTCATGATTCCTTACGGAGCCATTGTCAGTTCCTACCTGGTCGCTGCGGTACTCTTCATCTTGAGTCTTGGCGGACTCTCCACGCAGAAAACCGCTCGTCGGGGAAACCTTTACGGCATCATCGGAATGGCGTTAGCGATTGCCGCCACCACGATGCTGATTCTCGGAAAGGTGCAGTTTCCGGAAGGGTTGGCAGAGAACTTCAGCGGAGTGCTGCTCAACGATTCCACCACCTCAACGGTATTTGCCGTGGTGATTGGTCTCGGCGCACTGATCGGTGCGATACTGGCGGCCCGAGTGGGTATGACATCGATGCCAGAACTAGTGGCCATCCTGCACAGTTTTGTGGGACTTGCCGCAGTGTTGGTAGGAATCTCGACCTACATGGGATCCGGGATTCAAGTCGCGGTGGGTGGTGAAATGGTTCACAACATCGAGATCTATCTCGATGTCTTCATCGGCTCGATCACCTTCACGGGCTCTGTGCTGGCTTTTCTCAAGTTAAGAGGCAGTGTCTCCGGCAAGCCGCTGACCTTGCCTGGGCGGCATCTACTGAACCTGGTGCTGGTCGGAACATGCATCTATCTGTCCTTTGGATTTGTCACTGCCGATGGCCATACGGCGGTGCAATCATTGCTCTGGATGACCCTCATCGCCGGCGTGATCGGCTTTCACATGGTGGCGGCGATCGGTGGCGCAGACATGCCAGTGGTGGTGTCGATGCTCAATAGCTACTCCGGTTGGGCTGCGGCCGCAGCCGGCTTCATGCTCAAGAATGATCTGCTCATCGTGACCGGAGCCCTCGTCGGCTCTTCCGGCGCAATCCTCAGTTACATCATGTGTCGGGCGATGAATCGATCTTTCATCAGTGTCATCCTTGGCGGGTTTGGTACCGATGGAGGCGGAGGTGGAGGGAGCACCCGATCGCAAGATCAGGGCGAGGTGACCACCTTCGATGTCGAAGAAGCGGTTGAAGCGATGCGAGATGCCTCCGACATCATCATCATCCCGGGATACGGCATGGCGGTTGCGCAAGCGCAGCACTCCCTTAGCCAGGTGGTCGATTTCCTGAAGGATAAAGGGAAGAAAGTTCGATTCGGAATCCACCCGGTGGCCGGTCGCTTGCCGGGGCACATGAATGTGCTACTGGCCGAAGCGAATGTTGATTACGACTTGGTCCTCGAGATGGACGAGATCAACGCTGATTTCCCCGACACTGATCTGGTGCTGGTGATCGGAGCCAACGACATCGTTAATCCCGATGCGCTGGAAGATCCGAACAGTCCCATCGCCGGTATGCCAGTGCTGGAAGTGTGGAAATCGGAACTGGTTGTGGTGATGAAGCGCAGCATGGGCACTGGCTATGCAGGTGTTCAGAACCCACTCTTCTTCAAGGACAACACCCGGATGTTGTTTGGGGATGCCAAAGTTGTGGTGGATCAGTTACTGACCGGTTTGAGAAGCGACTGAGCCGGAAAAAGGTGATCCGATCAGCGACGACGGGGAGTGTTCAGTGGTGGCCGAGCGCTGATAACGCGCGCCCGGC
>JAPKAM010000060.1 GCA_028825265.1 Planctomycetota bacterium | reverse complement strand
GCGCACCGCAAGGGCAAGGAGCGCACCGCAAGGGCAAGGAGCGCACCGCAAGGGATGAGGCGCGCTGCAAGGCACTACAGGGGCCCACGGCTTTCCCTCGCTAGAACATCTGTCGAGCGTGGCCTTCGAGCCGCTGCTGGGCTCGTAACACCGAGAGGATCAATAGCGAACTGGCCAGCCCCAGCAGCGGTAACTCAAATCCTGGCAGCCACCGGTGCGTCTCCACCACGGTGCCCGATCCGGTCGGATTCTGTACAGCGTCGGGCGAGGAACTAGATAAGGGCACGATCCACAGCACTAGGGAGAGACCCAGCGGAACCAGCGATAAGCGGCCGATCTGATCGATTCGCATTCAATCTCCATCCGGCCTATTGAAGCCGTCTCACCGGATTTCCAGCATAAGGCAAGCTCGTAACGGAACAAAGCCGCTCTACCGACTGCTCTCAACTACTTGCCGTCACCACCCCCTTGGGTGACCATCGGGTCTCACTAGCCAGATGGAGGACACTTGACCAGCGACCACCTGCTTCCTAGAAACGCGACCCGATTGGTAAAAGTCGGCACGACCTCCATCGGTGCGGGGAATCCGATTGTCATCCAGAGCATGTGCGCCACCTCGACCCGTAACATCGAACTCACATCGAAGCAGATCCAGGCACTCTCGGATGCCGGAGCAGGTCTGGTCAGGCTTGCGGTCGACTCCCGAAAAGATGCCGAAGCGGCGCTCGAGATCGCCGCAAGAGTCGATGCCAATCTCTGCATCGATTTGCAAGAGAACTGGCGACTCGCGCAGGTCCTCGCCCCAGGAGTGGCCAAGATTCGCTACAATCCGGGCCACCTACATCACCATGAGCGATCTCTGGACTGGCAAGAAAAAGTCAGACGCATCGCATCCTGGGCCGCTGAAGGAGACACGGCCCTGCGGGTGGGTGTCAATTGCGGTTCCGTAGATCCGGCGATGAAAGAGGCGTGGCCAGCCGATGATTCGATCTCTCCGATGGTCACCAGCGCGCTGGAGCATGCAGAGTTTCTCGACTCCATCGGTTTTGATCGTTATGTCGTCTCTCTCAAGGACTCCGACCCAAACCTGGTGATCGAGGCCAATCGAAGATTCGCATCGCAGCGCCCCGAAATACCCCTCCATCTCGGAGTGACCGAGGCGGGATTGCCTCCCGATGGGATCGTCAAGACCCGCATCGCCTTCGAGCAATTGATCTCGCGCGGCATCGGGGACACCATCCGGGTCTCACTGACCCTGCCCAACCCGCAAAAGTCACAGGAGGTGACTGCCGGGCGCAAGATCCTCGAGGACATCGCTCAGGGGCGAGTGCGAAGTGTCGTGCACTACCAGGGTGGAGGTCCCAACATCATCTCGTGTCCCTCCTGCTCGCGAGTCGAAAATGAAGCCTTTGTCGAGTTGGCCCAGCAGGTCAAGCAACTCTCGCAACAATTTTCGCAGCACGACATCACCATCGCCGTGATGGGTTGCCGGGTGAATGGTCCCGGCGAAACGGACGACGCGGATCTAGGGTTGTGGTGTGCTCCCAGTTTCGTCAATCTCAAGCGCGGATCTGAAAGCCTCGGAGCATTTCCTTACGATCAGATCCTGGATCGCCTCCAGCAGGAGATCGAGGCCTTGATCGGACAACGAGGTTCCATTCAATAGAGTGGCACCCGTATTGATGATGAACCTGTAGTTGTCAATTCTGTGCCTGTTGAATCCCTCGAGTGTCGGCCCCACCCCACCCCACCAAAAAAAACAGGCCTCCATGACCGCAAGGTCGTGGAGGCCTCTCCTCTACCACGGACAGGTCAGTACCTGACTAGGGGCAGAGCGGGAAGGAGTCGCAGGACAACACGGTGCCTGCGGGATCCTGACCACAGGCGGGGAACGGAGCGGAAGGGGCTGTGCCGCTGGCAAACATGTAACCGAGCAGGTACACGGTATCCGCAACATTCACGGCGTCGTCATCGTTGACATCGACGGTTCCCTGACAAACAACCACTCCGTTTCCGAACAGGTAGTCGAGACTGGCCACGGCATCACTGATATCCAGAGCTCCATCGACATTGATGTCGCCCCTGATCCAGTCCTGAACGGCACACTCATCCGGTTCACCATTTGCGTCGGCATCGGTGCTGGTTCCCGCGGCGATGTCGCAGAAGTCTGGGGTTCCGTTGGCATTGCAATCGGGAACCGTTCCGCTGGAGATCTCACAAGAATCAAGAATCCCGCTGGTATCACAATCGAGCGATGCATCGGCGCCAATCTCACAGTTATCCAAGATCGCATTGCCATTGCAGTCCGCGGCGAGTCCGCCGGCTATTTCACAGGAATCGAGGGTGCCGCTCAGATCACAATCTGTCGATCGATCGGCACTGATCTGACAACTGTCGAGTTGCCCATTCAGGTCACAATCCATCGCTCCTGCCGCAAGATCACAGGAATCGAGCTGACCATTGGTGTCGCAATCGATTCCCGACGTCTGATCAACATCACACACATTGGGAATTCCATCGCCATCGAGATCCGCATCGCAATCATCGATTTGGCCATCCCCATCAGTATCCGCTTCGCAACTATCGGGCACTCCATCTTGATCGCAATCGGCAGTTCCGGTCGCCACATCGCAGATGTCAGGAATGTTGTTTCCATTGCAATCCGCTACCGAACCATCGCCGGTCGAGCATTCATCGGGAATCCCATCGATGTCACAATCGAGGCTAGTCCCGCCGGCGATGTCCTGGGCATCGGGGACGCCATTCAGATTGCAATCGGTGATCCCGGAACAATCGACATCCTCGTAACGAAAATCATCGATCCCCGCCTCCACAATCGACCCCGCTCCGAGATCACTGACCGTGAATCGCAGTTGCACATTGCCGGTCAGCAGTACGAAATCCGCGACCATGAAACTGTGCTCGATCCAGCCACCGGAAGTTCCAGTCCCGCTGGGTCCTACCGTTTCGACATCGATCCAAGTGGCCTGGTCGTCCGAAACCTGCACGACAAAAACATCGGCCCCTGGAGAGGCCCCACTATCGTTGGAGTACCAGCGGAAATAACTGATCTGTGGGGTGGTGGAAGAAGTCAGATCCATTGCAGGCGAGTAGAGGGTGGTCGAACCGCCATCGACATCGTTGGCTCCGAGAGAGCCCCCCACCGCACCCTGTCCTGTGAACCAGCACTGGGTTCCTGCAACACTGTGGTCATCTTCGGGCTGAGCCAGCGTTCCGATCGGATTCCCGCGAGTCCAGATTCCTGTGGTCGCATCATTGGGCGCACCCACCGACCAGCCGGAAGCGATCTCGAAGTCGGTGACATCGAGAGTGACTCCGAAGGTGGAAATTCCTGCGACCGGAGCGGTGGAGCCCCCTTCGGGGTAGCTCACCAGTTGACCACCGGCACTCTGTGCCTCGATCCACCAGCCGAACTCGGCGCCACAGGTCATCGGTGGAAAGGTCATCTGATAATTCAGTCCACCCACGAAAACCAGCGGTACCGACTGAATGGTGGCTCCCGTTTCGATGCGAAGCCACTCGCTCCCCGCTTGCACCGAAGCACCGGGGTTCGGTGAAATCACCACGTCGAAGGTCTCACCCCCGAGTGGAGTGAATACCGTCGGATCTCCTCCAGGTACGGTGATCGAGAGGGCCGCAGAAACCGTCACCAGGCAGGGGACCACCCCTGAGGGCACCGTCGTTACGCTGGCGTTCACACCGTACTGGTGAGTTCCCGGCGCCGGATTGATGTCGATGTAGGAGGTCGAGGAACCGGCAACGGTGCCGAGCACGATCCCATCGCGGCTGATCTCAATCGAATCGTACAACTCTCCATTGGACCAGTTCAAATCGACCTGTTCACCGCTCTGAGTACAGCTGAGCGCCGAGACCGGAATCGTGAAGTCGCCACTGGGAGCCAGGATGTCCATCGTCGAACTGGCGCCGCCAGAGAAATGTCCGAGCGTCGCAGTGACCAGCGTCGGTGGAGCGTTGGCGATGAAACGAAAATTATGGAGAGAACTCCAGCGAATCGCATTGGCGTTGACATCCTGGGCAGAGGTTTGGGTGGCCCAGGAAATCACTCCCGCCGTCTGGGTGGCGGACCAGGGAGTCGTACTGTACGGCTCACCACTGTGGTAATTCGGATGATGGGATTCGATGGAAGTGAGGGAAACTCCTCCCGCCAGCGGCATCTCGAAGGAAGCCACTGCACGGGTCGAATTCATGTTGAAAATGGCGTACTCGTAAGCGTGCTGCCCGCCGCCGAGATCGGTCACCTTGTAACCGAGGATCACCAGTCCATTGTCCGCATCCAGGGTCTCGGTCAGGGTCACGGCAGGATCGTTATCCTGCCACGCCTGGATCCCGGGTTGCTGCCGCTGAGTCGAGGAAGTCAGGGTCATGGCCCGAGTAGCATTGGTCGAGAAGACCGCGCTGCGGTAGGAGCAGTTGTTGTGAGCATTCCCGGCCGCCGCATCGTCAGGAGTCACGTAGTGCCCCTCGACGAAGTAAAGGGCTCCAGCATTCAGGTTCGGATCATTGTCATTCGCATCGACCCTCAATCTCTTCGCCGTGAGATCGGTGTTGGGAGGATTCAGGCTGATCGGGTAGAGGTAACCGCCGTTGGCCGGATCGATCACCTCGGAGCGAGGACCTAGCCCGGACTGCTGACCGTTGAGTCCCGAGGAATACGGATCGGAACAACCGACCCCCAGCAGTGCGCCATTTCCTGGATTGTTACAACCGCAGCCACACGAATTCTGGGCGAGAGCGAGAAAGCCATGCTTCAGCCAACTCATTCCAATCTGCTCGAAGCGGCCATTGTTCAAACGGTAGAGATTCTGACCGATCACGGGATGCAGATTCTGATTTGAAATCCACAACAGCGTGTCGGTCCCGATGTTGCAAGATGTGGTCCCGACCGAGTAGGCATAGTGCCCTGCGGCGAGGCCGTAACTCTGGGTACCGGTCAGTTCTCCGACCATCACATCCGGCCCTGTTCCGCCAAATCCTCCACCGGGATCACAGGGCTGTGCCTGCACCCTGGAGTTGAATGAGATCGGCAACAGGCACAGGATGGCCAGAACAAGCCAGCGACTAGATAACAAACAACGCATGGTGAGCCTCCTGGGGTCCAAACACCTCAAACCGGTGGTGGATTCCTCAGTCTAATAAGGAGCATTCAGAATCAAGAACTCATCGGCAATTTCTCTCCCGAGTCAGAGCCGAGGAACGGCTCCATCTTATCACTCGACGGCGAACCTCAACAGACGGCGTGTCGTTAATGCGAGAGAGTTCGAGAGTCGGAGGAGAGCGGCCTGAGGTGCCGTGGTTCGCTCCATCCCCCGTTCCCCACCGGTGGATCCGCTGGCGAGCGGCTCGATCGGCAATTTTTCCTTGGCCACATCGATCGCCCGAGCGTCGCATCTGGGGATGTCTCGGGATTTCCTGAACTGCACCCGTTGGGCCAGATCAGCCGCTGGACTGAAGATCACTGGACTGAGGATCTAGTGCTGAGGGTCGCGAGACCCACTGGCGATCGCGAGACCAAGGCACAAAAATAGCGGTCGACGGAGACCGTCGACCGCTGATCAATTTTTGGTAGCGGGGGCAGGACTCGAACCTGCGACCTTCGGGTTATGAGCCCGACGAGCTGCCAACTGCTCCACCCCGCGACAATTCAAATGAAAACAAGCGTTTCGAAGGTAAGCACTCTGAACTTCAAGGTCAAGTGGACTCGAGCCAATTCCTCCGAAAGAACGCAGCCAGCGACTCGATTTCACCGATGGGCTGACCGGTTTGCAGTGCCATCGGCCGCACAGCCGGGCCATCGAACAGCATCTGCCCAGCCGAACTCGCCCCTCACTCACTCACAGCCCGCACTCAGCGACGGGCGATGAACTGGTCGATCAGTCCTAGTAATTCCTTGGTGTCGTCGAGGGTCACCGCTCCCATGTGGCCGATCCGGAACGTCTTCTCCTTGAGATCCCCGTAGCCATTCGACAGGAACATGTCGTTCTCTCGAAGGACCGAGTTCAGATCTGCAATGGAGATTCCAAGGGTGTTCTGGATGCAGGTCAGCGAGACCGACTCGTAGCCCGATTCGGCAAAGATGGCGAAGCGATCGCGGGCCCATTCCCGGGTCAAGGCGGCACGATCCTGATGACCTCCATACCACCCGTCTTCATCGGCAAGGATCATCGCAAGCCGATCCTTGAGCGCCTGCATCAGTGCGATGGCGGGTGTGCTGGGAGTTTGGTTCTTTTTCCACGACTTGTGCATGGCGAGGACGTCGAAGTAGAGGCCTCGATTCTCGATGGTCGCGGCGCGCTCCAGTGCCCTCTCGGAGACGGCCAGTAACGCCAATCCCGGCGGCAATGCGAGGGCCTTTTGGCTGCCGGTAACGAGGTAGTCGACCGGGGCCATATCGCCCAGATGGATCGGAACCGCAGCGGCGCTAGTGATGGCATCGACCAGCAGGAAGACATCGTCGTGATCGGCCACCACCTCGGCAATGTCGGCCAGCGGACTCATCACTCCGGTGCTAGTTTCATTGTGAACGATGGTCACGGAGTCGAATTCTCCGCGCGACAATTCTTCGCGAACTCGCTCGGGCTTGATCGCTTCTCCCCATGGGACATCGACCCGAGTGGCGTTCTTGCCGTTGGCGGTACAGACCTTGAAGAAGCGCTCACTGAAGGCTCCGTTGACGAAACAGAGCACATTTTCACGCACCCCGTTACGAACCGCGGTCTCCATTCCTCCGGTTCCCGAAGAGGTCAAGATGAAGACCGGATCCTCGGTACGAAAGAATCTCTGCGAGTCCCTATGCAGTGCTTCTCCAAGTACCGTGAATTCAGGGGCGCGGTGTCCAATCATCGGC
Source organism: Planctomycetota bacterium (assembly GCA_028825265.1). Lineage (GTDB taxonomy): Bacteria > Planctomycetota > UBA8108 > UBA1146 > UBA1146 > QNYK01. The sequence goes on along the minus strand of JAPKAM010000060.1, from coordinate 11,819 downwards.
CTGGTCATCGCCTGAAGAATTTCATTTTCCACCTCAACAGGACCAGGGATAAACAGGCGTGGAACATCTCTGCAAACTGGATGGTCATCGATGGTTTTCATGAAATCTCCTGTTCGTCGATGAATCGAGCCACCACTCCGGTGGAAATTTTGGGTTCAAAAAATGTCGTTTTTGGCGGAAAAATCTCACCGGCGAGGACGCGCGTCCAGAACTCTTCTCGACTGATGGCTGGAAGGATACAGAACACACCCTGCTCCACCGAATCGAGAATCTTGCGTCCTTCTTCGATGACATGAGGTGTCGCCGGAGCGCCCAGCCCCCCGATCTTCTCGACGGTATCCGCCAGGCGACGCGCCAGCGTCGGCCGGGTTTCATCTTGTCGGCAAAACAGCACCGTAGGATCGGCTCCGGGAATCTCGATGCTCCAGCGATCTCCTTCGCCATCGTCGAGCGCATCGACGATGCGATCACGCACTTGCTCGGCAGTTAAATCGCCCTGGTCCCAGGACCAGACGCGGTGGGTCGGCAAAATTCTCAAACCCTCCTGGCTCAGATCGCAGAGGAATGCCAGCACCAATCCTGCGGCTGGAAGTTCCGGATCGTCCTTTAGTTGCAGTGCCGTGGTGTAACGGTGATGCCCATCGGCGACCGCCGAGGGGAGGTCTGCCACCTTCTGCTCCATCGCAGCCACCTGTTGTGGATCGTCGATGCGATGCAGGATGTGAGTGGTTCCATTCCAGTCCTGCTGCTCGAAAACCAGCTCTCCACTGCCCGATTCGATTCCCACATCTGTCAGAGCGTCTTCGAGCCCCTCACAGGTCAGCATCACTACACCTGTATCGATGCGGGTGCAGCGAGCCTGCTCGACCAGCCGCTCGACGGTGTCAGGTCGAATCTCCTCGTGGCGCAGAACTCCTTCGCCCCAGGGTCGACTTTCCACGGCAGCAAGAACACCATCGAGCTGGTAGTTTTGTCCCGATTCGCTCCGATACCGGATGCTGTAGAGGTAGAAAGACAGACTCTCCTCGCGGACCAGTCGTCCCTCTTCATAGGCTCCTCGAAGAGCGGCTCCACATCCTCGAAACACATCTTCCCCTACCGGTGAATCCGGATTCTCTCCGAGGATCCAGCGCACCGCATTATCCGGCGAATGATCCAGTAACTTCTGATGAAGCTCCGGCGCAATCACATCATAAGGAGGACAGATGACATCTCCTGGATTCACCACCTCAGGATTTGCACGCAGTCCACGAATGGCTCTCATCTTCGGCACGTTCAGTCCTCCATCGTCTGGTAACAGATGTTCAAAGCTTGTAGGGCGTAAGAGGTGGCGAGAACAGGGTCCCCTTCCCACCAGCGATCGATCGGGTTGGACCAGGAGCCGTCGGGGTTTTGTCTTTCGAGCAGCGCAGTGGCTAACTCCTGAACCCACTGATGCTCTTGCCCAGCGACATCGGTCACGGTCTTGACCTCGAGCACCTGCAAGGCTCGAGCCATCACAGCTAGGTAATAGTAATACCCCATCTGACCACGATCCGGATTCTGGGCTGTAGCCATGCCGGGGTTCTCATCGACGGTCCAGTGGTTGCGGATCCACAACACCGCAGCCTTGATTCGAGGATCATCGCTCTTCAAGCCGGCATAGATCATCGATTTCACTGCTGCGTAGGTCATCGACCCGTAGGAGGAAAAGGACTGGCTGCCATCCTCGTTCGTCACCAATCCAGCTTTCGATTCATCCGGGTGATAATAGAATCCGCCGTCCTCGGTCGAGGTCTTCCTTGCGGCAGCCAGAGCGTCATTGGTGATTTTCCGGTTCTGACAACGTGAGATGAACTGAGCGGCACGTTTCCACACTTCAGAATCCTCGGAGAGACCGGCAGCCGTCAGCGCCTCCAGAGCCAGCTGGGTATTGCTGAGATCCGGTCGGCGATCACTGCCGTATCCGATGCCTCCCCAGGAACTGATATGAGTCGTGGGATCGTAAGGGACCGGAGTCGATTGTTCGGAGCACTGGAGGCCCGAGATGTAATCTCGCATTCTTGCCACTTGTGCCCGGTAACGTGGCTCCTTGCGACCGGCATCGAGTGCCGTCAACGCCAGCACTGTGACCGATGTCTTGTAATTCATCAGGCCCTGGTCTGGGACATACACTCCACCATCCGATTGCTGCTGCGACAGTAACGATTGCACTGCGGCAGTGATGAAGGGGCCGTCTTCCTCACGGTAGGCACGAGGAGAATCGACCAGTGCTTTCAGCGCCATCGCCGTGATTCCAGGATCCCCGGCATGGGATCCCCACGACCCATCGGGTCGTTGAGAATCGATGATCCAGTTGGCCCCCCGGTCGATGATTCCCTTGAGAGCCGACCGATCGAGTGGTGCTTGCTGTGGAGCATCCTGCGATTTCTGATGTAGTGGATGACCCTCAAGCCAAGGAGAGAAGAGCCCCATGACCAGCCCGATGATCAGGGTCATCAGCAGAGTCATAAGCAGAGTCTTCCACAGCATCCAGGACCAGGCGCGTTGACCGCACCGGGAGACGTAATTCGTATTCGACATCATCGTCCTCCCTCTCCCTCATCCAGCGGTGGCTCGATCTCATCCAGCGCGGGTTCAGTCTCCCGGTCCAATGGCCGTGGAGGCAGTTCCATGCGGATCGCTTGCGGGTCCACATCTCCCGCCACGGCGCGGCGCAGCAGCATCGTGACCTCAGGAGGATCATCCCTTCGATGAAGCGGAAGAACATCCGAATATGCAAAATAATCACCGTCCGGATAGGGCAATGCCAGAGGATTGTCGAGAATCGCCCACGGTCGGTGGCTGAGAGCGACCATTTCTCCGGTGACCCTCGCCATGAAGTGCTCCTCGGCGACGGCTCCTTCGGGGGCCCTAGGAGGGGGATCGAGCCATTGAAATCCGGATCCGGTGAAACTGAATCCGCAGCGCGCCATCGTTCTCTCCATCGGCGCATTGATCAGGCAATTCTCGACCCGAATGGTCCGGATTCGATGTCGACCCTCTCCATCCTGGACCTGAAATCGGAGCGAGATGATGACGCGATCCCCGCCAGTGAGAGGGCCGAGGTCGTATTCCGATTCGGGCCGCCTCGAGTTCTTCAGACCGAGCAGCAGCAGCGCCCCTTGTAAGTCGGCTGGATCACAATCGAGACTGACCAGCGTCTCGTGCGGTTTGACCCCCGGAGCACAGGCGAGGTACTCGACGAACCCTCGATTGAGATTGAACACTCCATCGACCTCCACTCGCCTCGTTTGTGGCGAATAGAAGACATTTCCGAGAGGAATCGATCCTGCGCGGGTGGGTTCAGAGCCCGGGATCACATCGACAGGCAGCCCGTGTATTGAGGCGAGAAGGACGACAAGTAGGCAACTGGATGACATCGGTTCTCCAACACTGGCAGCATCCCATGGTCCGGTACCGTTGTCCATCAGACCGCACGGATGGCTGCCACGGGCCAGGTCGACTTCATCCAGAGTCTTGCCCAGTGGCAGGATGCACCTGGGAATGACGAATCGGGGCCAGATCCGGTTCCGGCAACAAATTCCGAGATCGAGCCTCCGAATGCCGTTTCAGGCCGCCTCACCTTGCAGGATTCAGCGCTTCCCGATAGCCTTCTCTGTTGCTCATGACTCTGTTGCTCAATACTCTGTCGTTCGTGGATGGGACCGTCAGCCAACAGACCCGGTGCACCCGTCACAGGGGCATCAGTCCTCAGGTGCATCAGTCACAGGTGATCCCCGCCAGGTCAAGATCGGATACCTCTTGCCGGAACAGACCATACCGAAAGTGCCTGCAGCTGCTGGACGCTGGAGTGTCGTGGCTGAACTGGAAGCAGGTATCCTGCGTCTTCCTGTGGCACGGATTGACAACCGAGAGGTGTTACTGGAGACCACCATCCGGCTCCGTACCGGAAACCGGTTCGAGTTGATCGTCGAGCGCCCCGATGGCCATGCAGAGTTGATTCACGCCGAGGTTCTCTCCCGTACTTCTGCGGGAGTGCTGTTGCGCTGGAAACCAGCCCATCCTCGTGAGCTCGACGCTCTCGAACGCCTCTTCTCGGGAATCCCCACCACCGAAGGACATGCCGACCTCGAATCCGCCCTCCGTTCACGCTCGAGACTGGTCAGAACCGCAGCCATCGCAGCACAGCGAGATAGTGTCAGGGTCCTGAACCTGTCCGCCATCAAAGACTTGATCCAGACTGCGGTTGAGGATGTGCTGCGTGAGAGTGGTCACACCCTTGAAGAGACGGAGATGAAGCGATTACTCGAGGAATCGGAAAAGGGATTTCGCGAGAAACTGACCCATTTCGAGAACGAGAAGGCCGATCTTCAGTCGCACATGCAGGGACTGTCCGGCAAACTAGACCGAGCCCAGAAGTTGCTGGGGCGTGAGAAAAATCGAGCGGTCGAGCGAGAGCAGTTCTCCCTCTCCGAAGGCGCGATGATCGAACTTGAATCGAAACTCGGATCGGTGATCGATGCGGCCGTCGAATCCGGAACTGTTACGTCACCCCTTGAGGCGGAACTGCGCGAAGCGATGGAGCGATCTCTCGATTCGGAGCGTGAACGGGCTCGAGAACAGGAAGAGCAAGTTCGCAGCGAAAACATCCAGTTACTCGAGAGAAAGATCCACCGTCTTGCTCACAGCCTCGACGATGCCAGAATAGAACGGGACCTGGCTCGTGAGAGTGCCCGCAGGGCCGAGGCGAGAGATCAGGCCCCCGGATTCAAGGGACCCGCCGGCCCGCGGGTCGAGGCCAGCAGTGGTGACGACCCCGACCAGGGGCTGCGCCGTGCACTGCTGCTCGAACTGGTCCAAGAGAACAAAGAATTACGGAGTAAGATCTCCGCGACAAAAGAAAACTCACAGTGAACTGAGACAGATCACGCCTGATCGGCATCGAATCATCTCGGGAGAGGAACAAGAAATGAGCGAAATTGTTTTCATCGGTATGGACCTCGGCACGAGCCGGACTTCCATCACCACCTCTACCGGCGTAAGGACCACAGTCTGGTCCTATGTCGGATATGCGCAGGACCATATCAGTCGCAAACACCTCGGGGGTCGCGACAAGGTGTTCGGTGAAGAAGCGGTACAGAACCGGATGGCTGTCGATCTGGTTCGCCCGCTCGACAAGGGAGTGATCCAAGATGATGAGAAATCCAGGCACGCGGTCAGGGACCTGATCGAACACGTCATCGAACAGGCGCAGATCCCCACCGGCAGTACCATCTACGGAGTGATCGGAGCCCCCGCCGAGGCGAGTGTCGATTCCAAGGCTCACATCCTCAGTGCCGCCTCGGAATTCATGGACAGCATCGTGGTTTGCTCGGAACCGTTCTCGGTCGCCTACGGACTGGATTTCCTCGCCGACACCTTGGTCGTCGATATCGGTGCCGGAACCGTCGATCTGTGCCGAGTTCATGCGACGATGCCCAAGTCTGAGGATCAACGGACTCACCACTTCGGTGGAGATGCCATCGACACCCGATTGTCAGAGTTGCTCACTGAAAATCATCCGGAGGCTCAGTTCTCCACCAACATGATCCGAGAGATCAAGGAAGATCACGCCTGTGTCGGAAGCCACATGGATCCAGTCGTGGTCTCCTTCCCGGTGAAGGGCAAGCCGACCGAGTTTGACATCACTGCAGAGGTGAGCGAGGCCTGCTCTGCCATCGTCGCACCGACCGTCGAAGCGCTGCAAGATCTCATCGCCACCTACGACCCTGAATTCCAGCAGAAGATGCGTAATCACATCTTGCTGGGCGGCGGCGGCAGCCAGATCAACGGCCTCTCTCGTGCCTTCGAGGAAGCCCTCGTCGAGTACGGAGGAGGAAAGGTGAAAACGGTCGAGGAGCCACAGTACGCCGGTTCCAATGGAGCTCTCAAGATCGCACTCGACATGCCGGAAGATTTCTGGCAGGAGTTCATCGAGAAGCAAGAGACGCAAGCCTGATCGCTGGTCACACCATCTGAACCGAGAAGGGCCGGCAGGGGAAACCCCTGCCGGCCCTTCTCTATCTAAGATCTGCTGTGTTCGATCTGCTGTGTTCGATTAGATGTGTGGGAAACGTCGAATCGAGGCGCTCACTGCACTAGAGTGGCACGGCCCCGCCACCAAGCCAGTTTCGAACCTGCTGAGCCTGACGAACCCTCACTTCGGGGAGTGCCGCAGGATTGAAGAGGATTCCTCCGGGAGGTCGGGCTCGATGAGACAATCCACCCCACGCCGCTCTTCGGACCTCTTCATCCTTGTCGTCGAGGGCATCTCCTAGCAGTGCCAGCGAGGTCGATCGCCGATCCTCGACCAGCCCACAGACACACAGAAATCGAACTTCAGGATCCTTCTCAGTCAACATTCTCGATCGCAGAGCGTCATGGGCGCGGGGGCCGCTGATGGCCAACAGGATTCCTGCGGCATTGCGCCGGGCAATCGGTCCCCCTTCGGCCAACACCGTTGCGACTCCTGGCACTGCCCGATCGCCAAATTCCAGCAGTGCAGTCTCGAGCAGATCGTCTTCGGCCAGAGCTCCTTCCGCCAGCATCCGGATCAACGGTGCCAAGGCACGCAGATCCGCTTGATCGGCCAGCAAGGTGCAGATCACTCTCTTGGTCCGAGCGCTGACCATCGAATCATCGAGGGCAGCGACCAGTAGATTGCGAGTGATCTCGGGCGCCTTCTCAAGACTCTGCAGGATGCGATCGACCGATTTCTTTTGAATCGAAGTGTCGTGAGATCCGAGATCGGGAATGACCGTGGTGTCGCGAATATCCTTCAAGACCTCGGCGCGCTCTCTCTTCTTGTCGATCGGCTGACAGCCGGATCCAACGATCAGAGAAGTGCCCAGCACGAGCGTCCACAGGATCCGGAACAGCGGCGTACTTGCGGTATGAATCGACATCATCACAGCCCCCTGACCGGACGTAACGGTGAGTTATTCAGGAACTCCCAACGCTCGTTCAGGTTTTGCAGGCGATCTCCGAGTTCATCGAGGGTGACCGTCCGGTTCTTGAAGGCTTGCAGATCATCCTCGAGGACGCCGAGCGGTATTTCGCCCTCGGAAATGGACATCTGAAGACGACCGGCGAGGAAAGTAGCGATGCTGATGAAATCGAAGCCGCGCTCGTCGAGTTCCCTGAACAGATCGCCATAAGCCAGTTCCTTCACCGATCCTGCTGCGGGGAAGAGGGTGTTGCGTTGCAGTTCGAGGATGCCACGGAAATCACGATGCTGCTGGTCGGTACGCCCGATCAATTCGAGGAACGCGCCGAACTCCTCGAGCGAGCGTTTGGCAAGCCCATCGAAACTCCGGATCGTTTCCTCAGACAGGTGGGTCTCGCCACGGAAGACGACCAAGTCTCCCTTGTCGTAAAAGGTCTTCAATTTGTCGTACGAGAGACTGACATGGTAGGGACTGGTTGGAACCACGATTTCTCGCCTCGGAGAAACCACATCATCGTAGTCGAGACCAGGATTGAGGCTCTTGATATTCTCGACCAGGATCGCAGCCGCCTGGAAGAACAGTTGCCGCTCCTCGACACTCCAGGTCCGGATCGATTTCTCCGGATGCTTCCTCTTGAATGCACTCAAGGTACCGGCGGCTTCTGGAAGGTAATCCTCGAAGATCTTCAACCGACTGACCAGTTCACGCTTCTTGACAATATTCAGTAGAGTCAAGTCGACCACCTCTTCACGGGCGAATCCTTCCACCGGGCTCCTGCTGATCGGATCCAGCCCGACCAGGTCACGCCCTTTGAGGATGTAGCGATCGTTAAAGAGCACGCTGTTGTAGGTGTCGAAGTGACTGCTCTCCTTAGGAGTCGAAATCGGATCGATTCCATCTTCGCTGAGGATATGAGGTGTCAGCACGATGATGATCTCGGATCGAACCTGCTGCGAGTTTGTTCGGCCAAAGAGATCACCGAGGATCGGGATGTCCCCGATCAGCGGCATCTTGTTCCTGGATTCGAACTCGCTCTCCTTGATCAACCCTCCCAGGATCAGTGGCCTGTGATTCTTGACCCTTGCCTGTCCACGGAAGTTACGAGTGGCAATCTCCGGTATTCCGAGCAGATCCTCCTCGAAGACACGCTGGCGACCGACCAAGTTATTGACGGTGATATCGATCAGCATCGAGACTTCATTTTCGTCTGGGCCGCTGATTCTAGGCTTCACGACCAGTGTGGTCCCGATGTGCTCGGTCCCCACCTTGTTGATGTTCTCGACGAAGTTACTGCCGTTTGAATTTCGCACCACATCGGTCGAGACAAAGGTCGGAATCTTCTGCCCCAGATGTAGTTGGCTCTGACGATCATCGAGTGCGTACAATTTAGGACGTGCCTTGATGATGGCATCTCCCTTGCGCACCAGTGCATGGACTCCGGCAAGAAACTGAGCCGAGATGCGCTCGGCGGTGTCATCGAAGAGGAACGATAGTCCCGCTTGCTCGATCGGATTGAAGTTCTCGCCCACCTGGGGCATCGGATCTCCGGGCAGCGGAGAGGCGAAGTCGATCACCGCATGGCGTTTTTCGTAGGCGAGCATGTCAATCCCAAGATCCGAGAGCGCATCCGCTTCCAGTTCGATGATCTGCACCTCGATCATGATCTGCCGTGCCGGGACATCGATCTGATCGATGAAGGCCTGGATTCTAGCGATGCCTTTCTCGGTTCCGACAACCAGCAATCGATTGCGAGCCTCGGTCGAGGGGGACTCGCTAAAGGTCAGTGACAAGGCCTCATCATCGATCCCGCCGCCGAGGTTCACAGGAGGTAACTCGACCGGATCAATATGAGGAATCTCGAGAATGTAGGGATACTCAGGCAAACTCCATGACGGGAGCAGCGTCTCGCTGGCGGCTTCATAACGGGAATAAATCGCCTTCTTGTAGGTTCGCGTGATGGTGCGATTCCCTTGCTTGGTGGAGTCGTTTTTGACCTCTTCGGTTCGGTGGTAAACCTGGCAAACCTTGCCCGCCGCCAGCGTCTCCAGCACCAGTTGAATCCCCGCATAGCGGATGGTGATCGCTCGCTCGATCAAGCGATCCCTGACTTCCAGATTTTCGAACTCTCGGATGATCCGGATCAAGGCCTCAGTGGTTGGCGGGTCAGCAGTGATCAACAACGATTGCGGACGATTGGGAATCGCGACCACCCCATTGTTCTCGATGCTACTGGCGAGTCCTGGGACTCCACGGATGAACTGAAGCACTTCCTCGGCATTTACATGGAATAACTCAATGAAGGTCAGATTTGGCACCTGAGCCATCAGCGCAGCCGATCCTGGAAGCGGAGAATTGATCCCCAACCCTACCGGCATCACAAAAAACAGGAGTAGTAACCAATGGAGCCAGCAGCTCCGAACTCTTGTCAGGATTTGATTCCCTTTCCAGTTTCCGATGCTTCCATCCGTCACTCTGCAGCTCCTCGGGGGGGTAGCGTTTGAATCCACCGTTCGGTTCCCCTTTTTGTCCGCTCTGGTCAGAATCACTGTCCGTGGCGAGCCACGGCTCTTCGGTGTCTGACCTCTCTTCCTCAACCACGACTCCTGAGACCGGACGCTCAGAAGCGAACTAATGATTATCGGCTCATTACCATCCGTTCTCAACTAGAACCCAGCCACTCCAGGAGCCCGGATTTCGATCCCTCGGATCACCTCTTCTGGCCACACACGCCAGCCTAAGCACCTCTGCGGGCTCTTTCAGGCCATCCGTGGCGTCCACTAGGGAAGCCAGAAATCGACCTGCGGAGTCGTCCTCGACCGGCCACAGGGTCCCCAGAATCGCCTGGCAACCCGCCTTGAGAGCCGCCCGAGGGAATCCGGCCAGGTCATCGGCCCCACTGGCGGACCCGAGCGCGGTCTCGCATCCGGTCAGCGCCAGCAGCCGACACTCGGTCAGCGGCAGGGTCGCGAGAACTTCTGCGGTGAGGATTCCATCGGATCCCTGTGCCGGACTCAGCCGTAGATTCGATCGAGCAGGATCGTAAGCGTCGAAGTCTCCATGACAGGCAATATGAAGCACTCTCGCGACGCTCGCTGCTTGCTTCACCGATGCCACGGTCGCAGCCTTACCCGACCGCAACACGACCTCTGGAAAACGAGATTGGATCCGCTCCCCCTCCACCAAGGATCCGGGCAAGCGTGAACGATCGGGGACCCGCGGATCCACCACCGTCCACCACCCCTCCTTCGGTAGCGGTGCGAGTGCACGCGGTCCGCTGCCGAGCCCGGGCAACAGGCTCCAACTACAGCGATCGACCAGCGCTTCGCCATCGATGGTCAGGATTCCCCAGGGGATTCGCCGTAGGCCACCGATCGGAGCCAGAAGTAATCGATCGCAAGGACTCAGCTCGGCAGGGAACATCCGACTCGAGAGCCAGTTCCTCGCCTCGACATCGGTCCCGCGAGATTGATGCAGTGCGAACCCGTGACCGATCGCCTCCCCTGGACGCTGATCGATTCGGCGCAGACGCCACTCGCCCCCGACCGTTGACCAGACCAGCAGCGCCGATCCGGCGTCGAGGGCCACCACCACGGTGGCAAGCCCCTCAGCACGGCGGGCCAGTTGCTCCAGTGCGATTCGATCGATCCTCTGATCACCGGCGCTTCGAACCCGGATCTGTTCAGCGGCGATCAGCGAAGAAAGCGCATCCCCTCTGCGAGATTCGATGTCTGCAAGCAAGATCGCAGGATCTCTTCGAAGTGCCATCGCCGCCGCATCATCGCTGCGACTGGCCCGGATCTGTTCGACGATGGCGAGGGATTCGCGCGCCTCGGTGCTGGCCTCGAGCAGATTGCCGCTCACCATGTGGGAGCGAGCGAGGGCTAGGGCACACTTCCAGCGGGTTTCGGGATCGGCGACCAGATCCAGCGCAGCCTCGGTGGCCGCACGCGTTTCGAGCATCCAACCTCGCCATGAAGCCGCCGCAGCGATCTCCAAGAGGGCAGCAGATGCATTGCTTCGATGGTCTAGTTGCCGTGCAGAAGTGAGGGCCAACCGCGCCTGGGACAATGCGTTGGTGAGTTCGCTTCTCCACTTCTCTCGATCGGCTGAGTAGGTTGCATTTCGAATACTCTGTGCCGCTTGATCGATGAGAACTTTTTCTTTGGCCGATGATCCGGCGGGTGCCCGTAGGACCGCAGCCTCAAGTAACTGTTCGGCGGTACGAGCGTGGATCGAACTGACATTCGAGTAAGCCTGCTGCACGGAAGCGTTGAGCCTCATCCGTTCGGAAGAGAGAGCTGCCACCAGTTTGGTGTCACGAATTAAAACCAGATCCTCGACGGCTCCCTTTGTCAGCCCCTCTTTCAGTTTCCTTGCGGCACGTTGCAGAACTTCTTCGGCAGTCCCTCCGCTCGGATACCAGGGAGCCGTATCGATCGCCGAAACCAACCGATGAAGGATCGCTGGCTGACCTTGCTCGATGATCCGAACCAGTATTTCTCCACCGGGGAATCGACTCGGATCGGGGCCAAATAGTTCCTCATCGGAGAAACGCAACTGGCGCTCTTGTCCATCGACATCGGCGCTGGTGAGGGGCACCTCGAGACCACCATCGACCAGCACCACCTCGATGCGCCTCCAAGCGGAGGAACTGGGCAAGGCGATCGCCAGCACATCGGTTTTCATCAGTGGACGACGAGTCGACAACGGCCCCTCGAGCAGGATCAAATCGTTGATCTGAGCCGAACTCGCTGCGGGGCAAAGAAACAGCAACAGAATCAGCATAAGAAACAGCCGGGGTACCGCGGAAGAGTGGATCGTCCGGAATTGAAACCACCGACATGGACGGCC
>JAPKAM010000161.1 GCA_028825265.1 Planctomycetota bacterium | reverse complement strand
ATTGACCCTGAGGATATGGGAACCCAGAGAGCCGACGTGTCGGGAGGGGCTGAAGGAGAGCGGAGGAACCAACCCGGTCCGAAACTCCTGGGTCTTCTCCAACTTCTGGATGAAGAGATCTCGACTGAGCCTTCTTCCACATTTTTCGGCCGTTTCCTGAACCAGTTTCACAGCGCAGAGTGCAGCACTCTGAACTGCGGCATTCTGGATCTTGAATCCGGTGTCTTTTGCAAGATAGAGCAACCAGTCCAAATCCGATTTTCGACGATCGCTTTCGAGCACACTCGGAAATGTGATGTAAGTGCGCTCCCCCATCGATTCCGGCAAGGAAAAGGCATCGCGTCCCAGAACACTTCCGATGGTGAAGATCTTCTTGGTCGAATCGAGTACATCGAGGCGCATCGATAGACGTAAAGTTTGTGCCCCGGAAGCCAGCACCACCACCGTATCTGCGGGGCAATCCTCGAGCGCTTGGGCGAGCAGGATCGGATCAAAGTGTCCCTCTGCCGGAACCAAGTCGAGAACCGGACGGGTTCCGAAGATGGCCAGTTGCTCGAGTACGCCCCTACGGGCACCGTCGAAGACAGAATCCGCCTCGACCACCAGTGCCACCTGGGGTACACGATCCACAGTTTCGGTGCCGATGAATTCCACCAACGATCGAGCCTGTTGGTAGTAACTCGGAAACAGGTAGTAGGCCCAGGGAAAGGGTGGATCCTGCGGACTTGGAGTGATGGTTATGGGACCGATCAGAGGCAGTTGGCTGCGAGTGAGGATTTCCTCGATACCCTCGACTGGTTGCGGGAGAAAGCCACTAACCAATGCGAAGACATCCTTCGCGCTGATTCGCTCGAACGCCTTCAGCGTACCTTCTGGAGTCGACTCGCTATCCTCGAACACCCATTCGATGGAGCGTCCGTAGATTCCAACGGCGCCGATCTGTTGTGACCACGCCAGCAGAGCCTGACGAACGCTCTCTCCCGAGTCACGCTGCTTGCCGGTCAAAGGAAGCACTGTGCCGAGCCTCAGCCGATCCTCCTTGACACCAGGATCGAAGCCTTGCTCACTTCCCAGCACCCTCAGGTAGGCTTCCAGATCCTGCGACTGAGCGGAAGACATCTTGTAGCGTGGCATTCCCGGATGGAGTTCGATCCCGTCAGGGTCGATCCCTTCAAGGATCGCTCTTCTCAACGACTCGGGGTCGAAGGCACTTCTGCGGCGCCCGCTCAACTCGACGGTGGCGGGGCGCGTCAAATCTTGCCAGCGAATCGGCGGAGGGATCAGTCCCCCCTCCCGAGTGCCCCTGCCGTCTTCCCCGTGGCAAGCACTGCAAGGGAAAGAAGTGGCGGGCAATTCGAGGCCAGCGTTGGCCAGCAGCAGGCGAATCTCAGGCCCGGCAGACTTCCCGGTGAGATAAATCTCCCGACCACGCATCACACGGGTCCGTTCCGGTCCATCGGAGCCATCGGAGCCATCGGAGCCATCGATCCCAGTGAGGAGACTGATCATTAGAGTGAGCCACAACGGCCCCGTCACTAGTTCGCCTCCGGATACACGGGGATCTCAAAGAGAGGAGAGGTCCCGAAGGTCAGGCCACGGCTCTCTACCTGAACCAGCACTCCAAAGCGAAGTTGCTCAGGAAAGGACCCAACGCACTGGTAGATACCATCTCCCACCGGCTTCGCCGCCAATCGTTCCTGGAAGGAACCATCGAGGGGAAACAGCATCAACTGAACATCTGCGAGGTCAGAAATCGGATCACCCGTTTCGGAATCGCTGACCATCACTCGCAGCGGCACTTGATCGCCGGCATGGATCTTCTTCTCCGGCTGGAGAAATTTGACCACGACAGGAGTCAAGGCCTCCGCTACAGGAATCAGTTCGTCTCGTTTCACCTCGACTTCGAAGCCCAGCAAAGCTCTGGGTTGATCGAGGAGGAAGGGCACATCGAGAATCCCCGGTCGATCGAATCGAACATAGGTCGAGTATTCGCCGGGACCCGACTCTTGAAGCGATCGGTCCATGACCAGTACCCCGCGCGGGATTCTCTTGTAGGTCTGGAAGTTCCCCATCGAAGCCATCATTCCCTCGACATAGTAATAGACCAGTTTGTCGGCAGAGTTTCCCACGAACATCGCATTCCCCTCGGGAGTCGGCGCCAGCAACGAGGTGATCTGTCTTCCGACAGATGTACTGTCCATCGAATTGCGTCCGATCCCCAGTTCTGTCACGACCAGTTTGCCATGGCTGAGGCGATTCAGGTCGACCAGGATGATGTTGGCACGCTGTGTATCGTGAATGTAGGCGAAGGAAGATGTACAGATGACTCGGTCCGGTGCCAGGGCAGTCGTAATCGAGTGGACCAGTTGATTGGTCGCAGTATCGAGAATCGCCACCTCACCGGCGCTAGGACTGGCGAGGAAAGCAAATCGTCCGGTCGGGTCGACCGAGACATCGATGACTCCCCGGGGGATCTCCAGACTCCTGGTCACCTGAGCACGGATAGGATCGACCACTCTCAGACGATTCTCGTTGGCGCATGCGATTAAAAAACGAGCCGCCAGGGGCGCATACTGGAGGGCGAGAGGAGTCTCTCCCACCTCGATGGTTCGGACCCGTGATCGGTCATTCAGATCGACGATGGTGACGGTTCCATCCTCGGTATTGGTCGCTGCTAACCAGTTTGAATCGGCATCGACCGCAGTGACATGGCGTCCCTTTCCCAGCGAAATCCTGGGACCCGCCTCGAGCGAGATCAGATCGATCGGAGCCAACTGATCCGTCCCGTCGAGAGAAATCCATGCAGTATTGTGATCCTCCTGAATCAAGACCTTGACCGGCTCGGTTCCCTCCCCGAAATCAATTACTTTCTCGATCTGAGCACGAGTCAAATCGATCACTAGCAACTGACCTTCATCGGGCAAGGTCACCAACAGTTTTTCATGGATCTCGTCGAGAGCCCAATCGACCGGATCTCCCGGAATCCCGATCAAGTTGCGAAGTTTGGTGATGCTGAAGGCGACCAAAGGATCGATGATCGAGATGGAACGATCGCCATTGAGTACCAGCAAGTAGTACTTGTTGAGATCATGATCTGCAGAGATGCTGATCAATCCTCCGAGAAATTGAGACACCATCTCTTTTAGTTGAACCTTGTTTGGTGGAAAGAGACCGTCGCGACCATGCATCCAGCTGAGCGGATGCAAGCCGGTCAGTGGCTCTCCTGAGTTGGCATCTCGAATCGTATACGTGACCTTGGCATCCACTCCCTGGCGCAACTCGGTCGCTCCAGCGAGCGGTTCGATCTTGAGTTGGATGAGAAGTCCCTCGACCACCTGCTCCTGGATCAGCGAAGACTCCGGCTTCGATTCCTGCTTCGACTCCTGCTTCGACTCATGACTTTGCTGGCCAAGAGCCGTTGAGATGGAACAGGGATGGAGTGGAAGCACTCCCAGCAGGAGTGTCCAGAAGCAGTGGAACAGGAGTCGGTGACGCTTCGGTCGCCGCGCCTCGTTTTGGTCATCGGACATCGGATCCTCCCGCAGGAAAAGGATTTACAAACCCGATGTAAGTTTACAACACACCCGTCGAAGTCACTACCGCTCACCCCGGATCAGGGGCAATTTGCCGCTTCAACGCAGCCCAGGGCGTCCCCGGTCGGATCCGCCCCGCAAGCAGGGAATGGAGCCGTTGGAGCCGTTCCAGTGCCAAAAATCGCCCCCAGCCCAGAGACCACGTCGGCCAGGTTGACGGCGGCATCATCGTTAACATCCAGCGCAGAGAGACACTGGATGGTTGCGTTGCCGAACAGGTACTCCAGCGATAGCACCGGATCCGAAATATCGAAGGTTCCGTCGTCATTCCCGTCGCCACGGACAAACTGAGGCAAGCCGATCACGACGATGAACCCGACTCTGCTGAGTGTACTACTGCCGCCGGGCCCAGCGGCCGTCAAAGAGACATCATAACTACCCGCCACCGTGTAGGTGTGGCTCGGGTTCTGCTGTGTCGAGATGGCCGATCCATCGCCAAAGTTCCAGCTCCAGCT
>JAPKAM010000005.1 GCA_028825265.1 Planctomycetota bacterium | reverse complement strand
TCGTTCTACCGTCTCGTTCTACCGTCTCGTTCTACCGTCTCGTTCTACCGTCTCGTTCTACCGTCTCGATCTCTCTTCTCTTTCCTCAAACCACAACTTCCCGCTTCAACATCTAGCCGGATGAGAAAGGCCCCGTACCGCGGTGTGCGGAACGGGGCCCCATCTGCAATGTAACTGTTCGCTAGGCTAGTACATGCCGCCCATACCGCCCATGCCGCCACCCATGCCGCCCATGCCGCCGGCAGCCGCAGCAGCGGCCCCGCCGTCATCCTTGCTCGGCATCTCGCTAACGACCGCTTCGGTGGTGAGCAAGAGCCCACCGATGGAAGCTGCGTTCTCGAGTGCGGTGCGAGTCACCTTGGTCGGATCGATGATTCCAGCAGCAATCATATCGACGTAATCGATGTTGAGAGCGTCGAAACCATGGGCGCCTTTGCCCGCTTTGACTCGTTCGCTGACGATCGCACCATCGACACCGGCATTCTCGGCAATCTGACGGAGTGGAGCCTCGACCGCCCTGCGGACGATATCGACACCGACCCCTTCGTCACCTTGAATCTTCAGTTTATCCAGTACCAGGCTGGCACGAAGAAGAGCAACTCCTCCGCCAGGCACGATACCTTCTTCGACAGCGGCGCGAGTCGCGTGAAGCGCATCCTCGACGCGGGCCTTCTTCTCCTTCATCTCAATCTCGGTGGCCGCCCCGACGTTAATCTGGGCAACTCCACCGGAAAGCTTCGCCAGGCGCTCCTGCAGCTTCTCGCGATCGTAATCGGAAGTGGCCTTCTCCATCTCGGAGCGAATCTGATCGATCCGGCTCTTGATGTCCTTGGAGGAACCGGCTCCCTCGATGAGGGTGGTGGCGTCCTTCTCGATGATCACCTTCTTGGCGCGACCGAGGAACGAGATATCCACGTTCTTCAGGTCGATACCCAGGTCATCGAAGATGGCGCGTCCACCCGTGAGAGTTGCGATATCCTCGAGCATCGACTTGCGACGATCTCCGAATCCTGGAGCCTTCACTGCACAGCAGGAGAAGGTTCCACGCAACTTGTTGACCACTAGGGTTGCCAAAGCTTCACCCTCGATGTCCTCAGCGATCACCAGGATCGGCTTGCCGGACTGAGCGATCTTCTCGAGCAGCGGGACCAGATCCTTGATGGAACCGATCTTCTTCTCGTGAATCAGCAGGTATGCATCTTCCAGAACACAGGCCATCTCCTCGGTGTCGGTGACGAAATGGGGGGAAAGATATCCCTTGTCCATCTGCATCCCCTCGACCCAGTCGACCGTGGTTTCGAGAGACTTGCCCTCTTCCACGGTGATGACTCCGTCCTTGCCAACCTTCTCCATCGCATCGGCAATGATGGCGCCGATCGCAGGATCGTTGTTGGCTGCAATGCTTCCAACCTGGGCAATCTCGTTCTTGTCCTTGACTTCAGTCGACATCTCACCAAGGCGCTTCACGATCGCCGCGACGGCCTTCTGGATACCTCTCTGCAGACTCACTGGGTTTGCACCCGCAGTGACATTCCGCAGTCCTTCATGGAAGATTGCATTGGCGAGAACTGTCGCGGTGGTGGTGCCGTCTCCGGCGTTGTCCGAAGTCTTGGAAGAGACCTCTTTTACCATCTGTGCGCCCATGTTCTCGAAAGAGTCCTCGAGTTCGATCTCACGCGCAACGGTCACACCGTCTTTGGTGACGGTGGGCGGCCCGAAAGATTTCTCAAGAACGACATTGCGGCCCCTGGGACCGAGCGTGACCATGACGGCCTTCGCGAGTTTTTGTACACCTCTGCGTACGGCGTCGCGAGCTTCGTGGTCAAACGCGATGCGCTTTGCGCCCATCGTGTCGCTTCCTCTCATTATCGGCATCCTCCAGGGATTTCCCGGCGGATGACTGGGTTGATCTCGATGAACTAGCCAACGATCGCGAGGACGTCGTCCTCACTCATGATCAAGTACTCTTCGCCTTCAACCTTAATCTGGGTTCCGGCGTAGGAGCTGAAGATCACACGATCGTTCTTGGTGACCTGGAAATCGGCACGTTTGCCATCCTTAAGGAGTTTGCCGTCTCCGAGGGCCATCACGCGCCCCTCACTCGGCTTTTCCTTCGCATTGTCAGGTAGGAAAATCCCACCCTTGGTCTTGTCCTCAGCTTCGAGTCGCTTGACGACGATTTTGTCGTTCAGCGGACGAAGATTCAGTTTCGCCATCGGAGTCGCCTCTCTTTCCCGTGCCCATGCGGGCATTCTCATGAAGACCTCTGCGGATTCCTCAGCGGAATCCAGTCAAAGATCTGTTGTCAGTTCTTCAGCAAGGTTTGAACCAGTTCCCGGACACTGCTCCGGAATAGATCTGGCTCGACCGGTTTCGGCAACAATGCGAAACCACCTGCGTCTTCTACATCTTTTCTCAGTGCGGCACTCGCTTCGCCGCTGACGAACAGTGCCGGCAACTGCCAGCGAAACTCGGTCCGGATCCTTCTCAGCAGTTCGACTCCGGGCAGGTCTGGCATATGCACATCCAGCACCAGGAAATCGAAAGGGCTGAACTCAACCCGTTCGTCGGAAGCCGGTGACTGAACCCGACAGAGCAATTCCAGCGCCTCGACGCCGCCCCCTGCATTTTCGGTTTCAAACCCCGCACTATCGAGCAAGGCGGTCAGGCTGCCACGAACCCCCGCATCGTCATCGGCGAGTAGAACCCGATAGCGAGTCCCACGGGAAGTGGATCCCGGCATGAAGATCTCCGCCTGCATCGTAGTCCCTTCGTGGTCCCGTCTTCGATCCCGGACTTTCCCGGTCATCTTCCTTTTTCGCAACGATCGTGCCGCGCAGCGACGAGTTCGCAATGCTCTTCTAAGTCGCACATTGATGGGCATTTATGAATCTTCTGCTGGAACTAGTTGCGGTCCGCTGCGGACTTTGGCTGCCAAAATGACAGGCGCCCGCCGAAGTGGCGGCAGACTCCTGCCACGGTGGCAGGAGTAACCCGCGTTGGATCTGTTGAATTGTCAGGGGGGGTTGGCGACGATCCACCGGGGACAACGGTGAGGAGCCGTTGCCACAGGTCATGGAGAGGAATGGGATCTGCACTTGCCTCACTCAGCCCAAGACCCTACTAACCTCGGAGATGCGATCCGAGCGGCTCTCGATAGCGCCGAACCCGATCGGCAATTGAGAGCGACGCTAAAGAGCATCCGCCCCGAAGACATCGCGCGCGTTCTCGATGATCTCGATTCCGATCAGAAGTTGAGAGTCTTCGACAACATCGAAACAGAAACCCAGGCCGAGGTCATCGACGAGACGGACCCCACCTCACGAGAACAGGTCCTCGAGCATCTCGATGTCACGGACCTCAAGTTGATCATCGAAGAAATGCCGCCGGACGAGGCCACCGACCTCCTCAACGAATTGCCCCAGGCGCAGTGCCGCGAGGTGTTATCCGGGTTGGATCCTGCAACCACCGTCGAGTTGCTGCGCCTGATGCAGCACCCGGACGATTCAGCGGGTGGCATCATGACCCTCGACTACATCGCAGTGAATCCTCCACTCACTTCCGAAGAAGCCATCTCGCTGATCCAAAAACACATCGAGGCCGAGGTGTTCAACTATGTTTATGCCATCGACGACCAGCGACACCTGATCGGAGTCATTTCGATCCGCGACCTGCTCGGTTCAGATCCGAACACCCAAGTCTCCGAGTTGATGGAAACAGAAGTGATCTCCATCGCCGTGGACGAGGATCAGGAGGCGGTGGCGCATCTGGCTCGACGCTACAACCTGCAAGCGATCCCGGTGGTCGATCATCACGACCACCTGCTGGGAGTGGCGACCTTTGACGACATCGTCGAGATTCTCAGTGATGAGGCGGATGAGGACATCTACCGCCTAGCGGGAGCTCCCAAGGTGCATCCCGCCCAGCAGAAGGTGCTCCGCAGGGCACTGCTGCGAATCCCCTGGCTGCTGTTGCCGGTGATCAGCGGATTCATCCTGGCCTGGATGCACCCCGATGAACGAAGCCTGGCAGAGATCCTCTCCTCTGGATCGGATCAGCGACTGTTGCTGGCTGCTTTCATCCCGCTAGTGATGGGCATCGCCGGCGGAGTCGGCACCCAGTCCGCGACGATGGTGGTGCGTGGAATGGCCGTAGGTGATATCGAGTTGGGCCGTACGACTCTGAGATTGTTCCGTCAGGAGGTGGTGGTCGGGATCTTCATCGCGCTCGCGATTGGCGGCGTGGTCGGTCTGGTCCTGGCACTCGCTACGGGATCAGAGGGTTCCACTGATTGGTTCCACTTCCCCCTCGCGGTGGCGCTTGGAATCGGAGCAGGGATCATCCTGGCCAACGCCTGCGGCACTGCCTTGCCGATCTTCTGTGAAAAAATCGGCCTCGACCCGGCTCTGGTTGCAGGTCCGTTCATCACCAGTTTCAACGATGTAACCGCTGCGATCATCTTCATCGCCGTGGCGGAGTTGATCCTGCGAACCTTGTGAGATGAGAGCGTCGCTCGGCTACTTGTACTCGGACTCGTCGATCCCATAGCGATCCAGTTTGTTGTAGAGGGTCTGGCGCGGAATCTTCAACTGCTTCGTGACCCTCGACTTGTTGCCGCGGTTTCTGCGCAATGCCGTGAGAATCACCAGTCGCTCCACCTCTGCAACGATGTCGTTGAATCCCTCGGTTGCTGGGATTCTCAGGACCAATTCCTCGACCGTCGACTGGACTTTCTCACCATGAAGTCGTTCCCCCGAAGGCTTCTCGAGGTAGCTCTCGACCATCTTGCGGGGAATGATCCGCTGTTTGCTGGCGAGAACCGACTGATTCACGACATTTCGCAGTTGCTGCAGATTTCCAGGCCACGGGTAGGCGACCAGTTCCGTCATCGCACTGCGTGAAAACTTTCGTGTCGGACTGTCCTGCTCCAGGGCATCGGAAAAGAACTGCTCGATCAGGTGCGGGATATCCACGATGCGCTCCCTCAGCGGAGGCACCTCGAGGGTAAATCCGGCCAACCGGTAGTAGAGGTCTTCACGGAATTTCCCTGCCCGCACCATCTCGGGGAGATCCTGGCATGTCGAGGCCACGATCCTTACATCGACAGGGATCAGTTCCGAGCCCCCGACCGGGCGAAGGAGTCCCTCTTGCAGCACTCGCAGCAGTTTCTGCTGAAACTCGAGGGGTAGATCCCCGACCTCTTCGAGAAACACAACACCACCACTGGCTCGTTCGAAAACACCACTTTGGTCTTCATCGGCTCCACTGAAAGCACCCTTACGCCAGCCGAATAGTTCACCCTCGACCAGGCTCGGTGTCAGCGCCCCGCAG
Source organism: Planctomycetota bacterium (assembly GCA_028825265.1). GTDB lineage: Bacteria > Planctomycetota > UBA8108 > UBA1146 > UBA1146 > QNYK01. The sequence continues at coordinate 58,341 of JAPKAM010000005.1, read as the reverse complement.
GAAACCACCTCGAATCGATGATGCTGCCGGCAGGTCCCCTCATGAAGGGCTCTAGCGAGCAGGCTCTTGCCAGTACCGGTTTCCCCTGAGATCAACACGCTCAGGTCCGATTCGCGCAATCGGTCCAGGTGAGAGAGGAGCTCGCACATCACCAAGTCGTAACTGGAAACTCCACCGAGCGAATGGAGAGTCGCTGTGGTCTCGTCTGGGATGGCGGGTTGAACCTCATCGAGAATCGGCAGCTCGATGTCATGATCGGCCAGAGTTTCCTCGGCTCGCTCGATATGATTCTCTAGATTCTCGATTCTCTGGGCCTGCTGGCTGATCAGCAGCGAATCGATGATCTCACTTTCAACCAGTTCCACCATCGTGGCCAGCAAGTCGGCAGAGTCTTGATCAAAGCCGCTGCTGGCATCCGCCTCGACCAGAAACAACACCAACTCCTGGCGACTGGACGAAAGTACAACCGACAGGATGGGGCCATGATGGGCCTGGTGAGACGGGCGATTTCCTGCCGTGCACTGAGGTCCATCCAGCGCTGACAGTTGCTGAACCATCTTCAGGTTGATCGCTTCGGGATGCCTTTGCCCACCCACCGCACGGGTGGCGATCTCCTCGCATTTGAACTCTCCATCTTGGCCCTCGGAGGTGACTAGGAAGGCACTGGCACAGCGAGCATTGAACTGCTCCAGGAAAACTCCCAATAACGATGCAGTGAGGAACTCACATCGTCGAGATAACTGCACTTCATCGAGGCCCTGAAGCCCTTCGCGAAGTTCGAGTTCGAGCGAGTCATTCGACAAGGTCAATCCTCCTGGCTGCTGCCCGATCAGGGCATTTGGTCCAACCTGCATGAGATCCCGATTCAGGGTATCCTTGTGCATTGCTCTTGCCCGACCGTTTCAAGTTGGAGTCAACGAGATGACTCCAACTCGAGCAGGGCTTGGTACAAGAGGCTCCAAGGGGAATATCGGCAGCAGAACCGAGCCTACTGAAGTGTTTTCTTGAAGATTCGCCTCTGGCGGAAGAGTAGGAGACTCTAGGTCCATGTGCAATGGACCCGGAAAATAGCCTGACACATGTTGATGATTCTTCTCTCACTATCGCTCCTGGCTTTCCCTACCCTCTCCATGTCAGCCATCGATGACGAACCGGCGGTCACCCGTTCCGACATCTCAAGTTGGATCGAGAATCTGGGCGACGAGAATTGGTCGATACGGGAAGAGGCGGCCAGAAAACTGCTGGACGCCGGACCCGCTGCAGTCGACGCACTACGCTCCTCGCTGCAGCACCCAGATCCCGAGGTTCGAGCTCGCATCAAGGAAATGCTCTCGCTACTCTCACCGCCCATCTTGATCGTCGATGTCGTGCGAATCGGAAATGCTAGCGAGGGTTCGATTCTGTCACGCCGAACCCATCTCGATTCGGCCTCGATCCGCTTCACCCGAAACGACCTGATCCAGAGCAGCGTCACCTCCGCCACCGAGGAGCGCAGGATCCAGGTCGAGATCCGAGGGACCGAAGCACCCTATTCGGTGGAGATCCTCTTTCCTGGAGTCAACACCACCATCATCAGCGGCCCCCCCGCTCGCGGTCTCGACCCTGGAGTCCCTTGGGTGATCCTCTCCGAAGAACGAGTGGCGATGGAACATGCGCTGGGAGAGACCACCACGGTCGGCGAACTGGCGACCTGGGCCGCAGTCATACACCACAACCCCTCCGAGGAACTGGAACGAATGGAACCCGCCGAAAGGCTTCGCAGGGCCATATTGAAGCATCTACCCAGAACCGAAGATCCTGCACTCTGGATGCTGGCGAGCATCTGGCCCGAGCCGCAAATCCTTCCAGCCCCCGCCAAAGGAGCGAACGCTCGGGTTCTGGATGCTCACTCGATGGCGCTTCTGAGCAGTGGAGAGACCACGGCCCGGCAGCATCTCACCGACCTGATTGCAGATCATCTCGACGGCACCGATTCGATCTCGATCGATCGAATCGATGCACTGATACCCGGCCTCATCGAGGCCGATATCGATCGGTCGATCGAGTTAATGATTCGCCACTGCGGAGATCTCTCACCGTGGAGGCAGCACCTCACCTGGCATGCATTGCTCCAGCGGATCGAGGATCCCGAGTTTGCCTCGACTCACGGACAGAGCGTGATCGAAGCGATTCTCTCACCGGCGGCACTGCCGATACTGCGCTGGACCAACTCTCGTATGGCCTCGATATGGAGTGCCTTGCACCGCCATGTTCCCAGCGACCAATGGATGGAGGCCCTCGATGGTCGCGTCCGCAATGCACTCGGCGAGGATCTGGCCCAGGCTCCCGGTCGAATCCCCTTGATCCTGGGAACCCTTGCATTCCTCTCCAACCAATCGGAGCAGTTACCACTGGAGTGGCTCACAAGCGTCAGCCATCTGATCCCGACCCAGCACTCGGAAATTGCCGTCGGTGTTCTGGCCGCTCAGATGCAGCAACTGAAGGAGGTTCCCGAAGAGATCTGGAAGCAGGTCTGCAAGGGATTTGCCAAAGGGCTCGTCAGTACCGACACCACCATCGGATTCCGTGTCAGGAACTCGGTGACTCGGTTGAGCCAGTACAACTTCCTACCACCGTCCATCCGCCGCCTCCTGTTCGAAACCCTGATCGAAGTTCTCGCCCATGGTTCCAACAACCAACGCTCTACTGCGCTTCAACTGCTCTCGAAGAATCTAGGCAGCCCTACCACCACGAAGGTCCGAACTCGTGACGAGAGTTACTGGACCAAACAGGCCAAGTATTGGAAAGAGAAGCTAGCGGGACTGGAAGACGACCAGCTCTACCAGAAGACCGAATCAAATCAGTGGGTCCGGCTGACCCTGGCAGATTTCAGGATCGATCCGGAAGGCAAGACCGATCCATTGAGACTCCAGCGGCTGGTGTTGCAGGTGGGACGACGTTTCATCGCCATCGAGGACAACGGCGAGGACGAATCGATCCAGGTTGAAGCCACGCGCGGCAACACTTATCGACTTTCCGGATCGATCTTGCTGGTGGAGGATCGTCCGGTCCTCGCACGGCTGCGTCCGCGCTGGCGACGCTGGGTCCACCGGGTCAGTTCCGCCAGATTGGGTTCCGAGAGTGCCCAGTCTCGCTCGCTGGTCACCTACCAGACCCTCGTCCTGATGGAGGTGATCGATGCCGATGAGGCCGAGAAGCAACAGGGCTGGGAATCGGAACCGAGCTGGGACGCGATTGAGGAGACACTGCTGACCCAATTGAACTCACCACAGCAGACCACTCGAAATACCGTCATCGACATCGTGACCACCTTGCAACTCGAGTCTGCCAGGGAACTCCTGATCACACTCTGGGAACAATCTCAGAGCGAGGCGGTGGCGCGGGCATTGCTGGTCCTGGGAGACCTTCGTGGCAGGGAACTGCTGTTCAGGGGTATTCAGGTACTGGAACAGAGGGCCACCCGGGAAGCCCAGAAATCGATGGAGCAACTGCTCCTCCTCGGCGACTTGGAGACCGTCGATCTGGTGCTCGGATGGCTCGAAACACCCTCCTCCGAGCGCAACCGCATCCTCGAAAATCAGCTACCGGTGGCACTACGGGCGATCGAGTCGTGGGTCGCCAGTCACGCAAATGAAGGCAATTTTCCCAGGGAGCGGCTCCTCGCAGTGCTTGTCCAGCGTTGCGACACCCGTAATCTCCGCAATTATTCGATTCCGCTGCTACGACGCCTCACAGGGGCAGATATGGGCTGGTGGAACACTTTCTCCATCACCGATACCCGTGAAAGGACCACCGCACAGGAGGAAATTGCGGAGCGCTGGAAAGATTGGTGGAAGAGAAGATCAGAAAGATCCGCAGATCCAGTAAAGATGAACCCGCCTCGCGACCGATGACTCTTCCATGGGCAACAAACGCCCCGGTGATCGTGGGCCGACTCCCGGCTCGATCACAATGCTCTCCTTGGAAGGGAACACCGCATGTCTGCTCGCGAGGTCGGCCTTGAGGCATATTTCCTGGATATCAATCGCCATTCGCTCCTCACAGCGGATGAAGAACGAGCTCTTTCAATTCTGGTTCGCCAAGGCGATCCCGCAGCTCGCGACAAGATGGTTCACTCAAATTTGAGACTAGTGGTCAGTATCGCCAAGCACTATGTCGAACGCGGTCTCCCCTTGCTCGACTTGATCGAGGAAGGAAACCTCGGCCTACTCAAAGCAGTGGAGCGCTTCGACCCGGCAGCGGAATGCCGTTTCAGCACCTACGGAACCTGGTGGATCAAGCAATCGATCAAAAGAGCGCTGATCGACACGGTAAAATCGGTTCGTATCCCTTCTTACATGGTGGAAACCATCACCAAGTGGAAGAAAGCAGCCGCTGACCTCACCATCGAGCTGGGACGCCCCGCACAATTCCACGAGATCGCCGAGCGGATGGAAATCCCCATGGAAAAAACTGACATCATCAAGAATGCACTTTATGTTGCAGATTCTGTCAGCCAGACCATCTCGATCGAAAACTCCTGGACCATCTCCGACATCCTCGAAGATCCTTCGCAGACTCAGCCTCACGCTTCCCTCGAGAAGAAGATCCAGGTCGACATGATTCATAACCTGCTCGGTCACCTCGACGCTCGCGAGACCAAGATCTTGCGCATGCGATATGGTCTCGATAATGGAGAACCGATGACCTTGAAGGAAATCGGTCAACGGGTGAAGTTGTCACGTGAGCGGGTGCGTCAGATCGAGAATGACGCCCTCGGCAAACTCCAGGAGTTGGTCGCAGAGGGACAGATCGAGCAACCGGAGATCTACGACGAGCAATACGAGGAGATGACTGGCTAAGCTTCGAGCCGCCGGCTCTCTTCCACCCCATCCAGCCTTCGGATAGCATTTCCCCCTTCAACAGCGACGGTCCAGGACCGTCTCCACTGGAGGGGGATTTCCATGAATGAATCGACAGATCGCCGCATCGACCTCCTCAGGAGCAAGATCGCCACGGTCGCAGACTTTCCGGCTCCCGGGATCCAGTTCAAGGACATCACTCCCCTGCTCGCGTGCCCCAGTGCCTTCGCCACCTCGATCGAACTGCTCGAGGAAAGGGTTGGCCAGTTAGGCGTCGAGATCATTGCAGCCCCTGAGTCGAGGGGGTTTCTGTTCGGAGTGCCGCTGTCGATGCGAATGGAAGTCGGCTTCGTGCCGATTCGAAAGCCGGGAAAGCTCCCCAGAGAAGTTCACTCGGTCGAGTATTCCCTCGAATACGGCAGCGACACCGTAGAGATCCACGCCGATTCGATCCAGCCCGGTCAAAAAGTATTGCTGGTCGACGATGTTCTGGCCACCGGTGGCACGATGGCCGCTTGCTGTGAACTGGTCGAAAAGATGGGCGGAGTCGTCATCGGTTGTGCCTTTCTGATGGAACTCACCTTTCTCGGAGGGCGAGCCAAACTGCCCGATGCTCAGGTGATTCACCTGCTGGAGGAAAGAGATTGAACAGGAAAAGCGCATTGAAGTTGGCTCGTCTCGCGACGACCGAGGCGAAACGAGCCACCCTAGGACTGAGAAAACCCGGATTTCCGAAGTTGTTCTACCTCTCTTACCTGATTCGAGACCTCGACCTGTTCGAAGTTGAAGCCAGGTACGGAGCTCTCTACAAGAATGAACGGTATCAGCGCAGAAACTGTCTCGCCGATGCACGGGTCGGGAGTTACCGCCGTGATCAGGTCACCGATGGTGGTCTGTTCGACAACTCCGACGAAGATGAGTCGTATGGATACGTCGAGTTGCCCATCTCCGATCGCTCGGACCCTATGCGAATCGGACTCTGGAGACTGACCGATGCCAAGTATCGGGAAGCGGAAGAGGCTTTCCTTCGAAAACGTGCTCACGAATTGACCTATCTCGATACCTGTGAACACCTCGCAGCCTGGCAGAAGAGTGCTGCGCTTCAGGCCCAAAATCCGGTCGACCTCCCCCCCATCGACCACGAGTACTGGGCAGACTATGTCGAGAAAGCCAGTGCCACGCTGCTCGACTTCCCGAGAATTCGAAACAGTCACGTAGAACTGAAAGTTCGCCATCAGACCAACATATTCGTCAACTCCGATGGATCCGTCTCCATCGAAAGCCTCGCTTACTGGCAGTTGAATGCCTACCTCTGGTATCTGAGTGACAAGGGAGATGGAATTCCGTGGACCGTGAATCACTTCACTCCACATCCAGATCAGTTACCCGACCTGAACAGTTTTCGCAGGGAGATTCGAGCTGCGGCAAGGCAACTAGAGAAGATTGCAGCGGCACCGAAGATTCACTCCTACTCGGGGCCGGTCCTGCTAGAGCCTGTTGCTGCAGGATTGCTGATTCACGAGGCACTTGGCCATCGGTTAGAGGGAAACCGACTGCGCGCCACCGGCGAGGCCAAGACCTTTGCCGATGCCCTGGGCAATCGGGTCCTTCCCGATTTCTTGACACTGCACGACGATCCAACCCAGGCATCGTGGGTCGATTCGAATGATCGAGAGCACGGCCTGGTCGGCCACTACCAATTTGACGACGAGGGAACCCCCGCTGCAGATGCCCGCCTCATCGAGGCTGGCAAATTGACCGGGTTTCTGACGGGCAAGATTCCGGTCAATAAAAGACACCGATCCAATGGTCACGCCCGATCGAGACGGCATGAGCGCTCGATGAGCCGGATGGGTGTCACAATCCTCGAGGCCTCCAACGGACTGGACCCGAAGTCTCTCAGGAAACAACTGATCGATCAGATCAAGCAGCAGGGACTTCCGTATGGGATCCGCATCATCGATGCCACCGGAGGAGAAACGGCGACCGATTCCTATGACTTCCAGGCCTTTCTCGGGGAGGTGAACCTGGCTTCGAGGATCTATCCCGATGGACGCGAGGAGTTGGTTCGAGGAATCAACTTCATCGGTACACCTCTCAATGCTGTTCATGGAATCATCGCGGCTGGAGATCAACCGGTACTGGATAATGGTTGGTGTGGAGCCGAGAGTGGATTCGTTCCGGTGTCGACCATCAGTCCGTCACTTCTGGTCCGCCACCTCGAACTCCAAAGTAAATCTGAAACGCCATACACCCAGTACTGCTATCCGATGCCTAGCAGAAAATAATCCGCCCTCATCACTGCAATTGATCCGCGATGTCTGGCAATAGCGGACGAACCGCCTGAGTCATCAGTGCCCGATTAGATCCTTCTCCGACCCGGGTCACAAACAGGTCCGCACTGTGACGTGCCAGCCCGAACTCGTCGAGACCGGCCACTCCACCGCAAACTTCCATCGCATCCAACAGCAGTTTCGACGCGACCCGGCTGCAATCAATCTTCACCTTTGCAGCCTGTTCCCGCTGGATCTCTCCGCGGTCATGGCCCTGCGCCAGATGCATCAACCAGGTCAGGTTTCTTTCCAGCGCCAGATCCATCTCCAGCACCACATCCTGAACGCGCTGAAAGCGACCGATCGGCCCACCGAATTGATCTCTCTGCTGGACATAATTCCGGGTCTTGTCGAGGGCGAACGCCAGCGATCCCAAAGCCATCGAAGCGACGAACAATCTGCCCCCATTGAGGGTCGTGGCCATGACTCGGAACCCCTCGTTGAGATCGCCTAGAATTTCGTCTTCGGTGGCCACGACTCCATCGAGAGCAACGGAACCCGTAGAGGAAAGAGGCCAGACCGTCTTTCCTTCCATCTCCTGGTAGTGCACCCCTTCGCGATCGATGGGGATGATGAAACAGGTACTTCGATGCCCATTTCGACCATCAGGATCGGTCAACGCATGTACCACGATGTGACTCGACCATGCAGCGTTAGTACTCCAGCATTTCTCTCCTCGAAGCCTGAAGTGATCCCCCTCACGAGTGGCCACCACCTGCGGATTTGCGGCATCCGACCCGCGCCCCGGCTCAGACAATCCGAAACAGAACATCCGATCACCCGCCGAGAGTTCAGGAAGGAATTTAGCTTTTTGCTCATCGGTACCAAATTTCAGCACCGGATTGGCTCCCAGAGAAACTGCCGCTCCGGGCGTGATGGCGATCGATTGACTCTGGTAAGAGAGTGCCAGACCCGCCAGTAGCAGATCGGTCATGCCGCCCCCTTGCCCGCCGTATTGCTCCGGGATCGGCAAGCCGAACACACCCATTTCTCCCAGTTGCCCGATGACATCCTGAGGCAGGAGTTGATGGGCTCTCTCCCAGCCGAGAATTTTGTCGGCGAGCTCCTCATCTGCAAATCGAGCGAGCCCCTGGTACAGGGCGAACCGCTCCTCCTCCACAAGGGGCTTCAGAAGTTGATCCAACCTTCTTTGATTCATGCCACTCCCTGTCGAGCCCCTCGTTGGACTCTGATTCTCACTGCCCGAATACCGGGGGTTGCCAATTGAGCCAGTACTACAATCTCATGCCTGTCTGTTACACCAGGATCATGTCCCGGTCCATCCCCTCGAACGCTGGGGACCTGGATTGTTGGTGCTGAGGATCTTCCCCTGCCTGTGTACCCTCCACTATAGCCGATCGGAGGAGGTGGCATTCCCAATCATGTACACCAGTCCTGGGAACCAAGGGTGGTGGGCCATCGACAAGGTCGCCATCACCGCCGGTGAGTCTGCGGCCGCTCCCCCTCCACCACCGAATGGCATCCCTTTTCATCGAGGAGATTGCAATTCGGATGCTTCCTTTAACATCGCCGATTGCGTGTTCCTGCTCGCTGCTCGCTTCACTCTTCAGTGGTGGAGCAGCGAGTGACTGCCCCAATTCCTGCGATATCAACGATGACGGATCGAAGAACATCGCGGACGCCATCACTGGTCTGGGAACACTCTTTTCTGGCGGATCGCCACTACCAGACCCCGACAGTAACGACTGTGGAGTCGATCCCACTGCCGATGGCTTGATCTGTGATCCGACCGCCGCTTGTCCCTGATCTGAAGACCTGTCCTCTCGACTCACTGCGATCGATCGAGCATGATCTTTCATCGATCGATCCAAGGATTCGACCACTTCGGAGGAGCAGAGATGAGCCGTTCGAGAACCCATAGGATGCCGATCTCTTCGCTGATCTCACTCACATTGCTATGGATGGGCTCGCTCGGGGCTCAGCAACCACCGACCCATGTGGGACGAGCAGTGTGTGCCAGTTGCCACCAGGGAGAGCACTCGCGGTGGAGCGGCTCTCACCATGATCTTTCGATGCTGGAAGTGTCCGATCCCGCTTCTCGGGCGCCCTTCGACGGCACTGAGGTCTCTTCGGGAGGGGTCCTGTCGCGCTTTCTGCAAGTCGATGAACGACCCGTAATCGAGGTCGAGGACTCCTCCGGAAAAAAGACCTTACCGGTTCGTTACTTCTTCGGCACCAGCCCCTGTCAGCAAGTTCTGGTGGAAGGAGAGAAGGGTCGGCTCCAGTCGTTCCCCATCGCCTGGGCCACACCTGAAGCCGCTGGAGGTGCTCGCTGGTATCCGCTCTTTCCCGACGAGAAAACTCCTGCAGGAGATCCACTGCACTGGTCGGGAGTTCTCAACAACTGGAATCACATGTGCGCAGAATGTCACTCCACCGGAATGGTCAAGAACTACGATCTCGAGAGTGATTCCTTTAACACCCACTGGCAAGAACTCGATGTTTCTTGTGAAGCGTGCCATGGCCCCGGTAGTGATCACGTAACGTGGGCCAAAGCAACAAAGGAAGAGCGTGAAGAGCCGCGGTATCGTCGATCACCGAAGGGCCTCCCGGTACAGTTTCATCGCGATCAAGCCACCTGGGTTCGCCCAGCGGGAGAAAAGGTCGCGCGGAGGAGTCCCAAGAGAATCCATCACGATGAAACCGAGACCTGTGCTCGTTGTCACTCTCGCCGTACTGCCTTGGTCGACGGATCTGTGCCTGGAACTCCCCTCTCCGAAACTCATCTGCTCAGTTTGCTCGATACCAGTCTCTATCACCCTGATGGTCAGATTCTCGATGAGGTCTACGTGCATGGTTCATTCCTCCAGAGCCGCATGTACGCAGAGGGGGTGACCTGCTCTGACTGCCACGAGCCCCATGGTGGAAAACTTCACATCGAAGGAAACTCTCTCTGCATCGGATGCCACGATCCAGCGATCTACGACCTTCCATCGCATCACCATCACACTCCCAAAAGTACCGGAGCATCCTGTATCGAATGCCACATGGTTTCTCGTACCTACATGGGGGTCGACCCTCGCCGCGATCACTCCTTTCGAGTTCCACGCCCCGATCTTTCGATTCGCATCGGAACCCCGAATGCATGCAATGATTGCCATCAGGATAAAGAGAATTACTGGGCTGCAGAAAAAGTGAGGGAGTGGTTTCCCGATGGCCGATCGGGTGATTTCCACTGGGGCGAAGCGCTCCATGCCGCCAGAAATAACTCTCCAGTGGCCCCCGAATTGATCCGCATGGTACTCGAAGATGAAAAGACCCCCGGAATCGTCCGTGCCACGGCCTTGGCCGAACTGACCCCGTTCCTCAATCGAACCAACTCTGATCTTCTGTCCCGTAGCTTCACCGATTCTGATCCGCTGGTGCGTCGCCAGGCAGCGCTGGCACTCGACGGTCTTCCGCTCGAGCAGACCTACGGAGTGCTGCTCGATCTGCTGCGTGATTCGAGTCGCATCGTCCGCACCGTTGCTGCGGAATTACTATCGCCGATTCAGCGCGAACTCTCCGCTGACCCACAAGGGGCCGGACTACAACTGAGCCGAGTGCTGGCGGAGTACATCTCGATGCAAGAGATCAATGGTGATCGTCCCGAATCCCATGTCAATCTGGGGGCACTGGCGACCAGAAGAGGAGACATCGAGGAAGCGATCCGCTGCTACCAGGAGGCGCTAAAGAGAACCCCTTCTTTTGGACCCGCATCCGTCAACCTTGCAGACGCATTCCGAACTCTTGACAGGGATGCCGAGGGTATCGAGGTGCTGCAACAGGCCATCGAAAGAGTTCCAGACGATGCCGGATTACATCACGCACTCGGTCTGGCGCTGGTCCGGGTCGGAAAAAAGGAGCAGGCCCTGGTGGCACTGGCTCAGGCGGTTCAACTGGCCCCTCAATCCCCTCGCTATGCTCTGGTCCATGCGGTGGCGTTGGATGATGGTGGCCAAACGAAACAGGCCATCGCAGCATTGCAGAAGGCACGACTTCTGCATCCCGATGATCGCTGGTTGAAGGCGGCCCATGAGGAGTTCCTCAACAAGCCAGAAACTACCGTCTTGCCTGATCCTGGAAGTCCTGAAAAAACCAACGATTAGGTACGTCGCTGGCCACGTCCGGAACTCCGACCCAATCGCCGACTTTGCGGCTTTCGGCCGATCTTACGCGGAGAAACCTGACCCGTGCCCGCCTTTGCATCGTGGGTTGATACCAGGGCTCCCGGGTGATTCCCAATCAGATCTTCACGGCCACTCTCGCGAAGCATCTCTCGAACCAGTGGCCGATTTTCTGGCTTCCACCACTGCAGCATCGCCCGCTGTTTTCGCTTGTTCCTCATCTTCTTCTCGACGAAGACCGACTTCATCCGGGTCGGATCGATTCCCGTCCACCACATACAGGTGGCAGGCGTTCCAGGGGTTGGAATGAAATCCTGAACCTGTTGCGGCTTGAGGTGGCGTGCTTCAAGAAACTCTGCAACACGTACCGCAGCATCTTGCTCACACCCCGGATGGCTCGAGACGAAGTAAGGCACCAGGTATTGCTCCTTGCCTGCACGGTCACTCGCTTGCTGGAATCTTTTTTCAAACTCGATGTAGGTATCCATGCCAGGCTTCTTCATCAAACGAAGAGTCTCTTCATCGATATGCTCTGGAGCCACCTTGAGGTGCCCGCCCACGTGGTGTGCGGCAAGATCATCGATGTATTCCTGGTCGAGGTTCGCCAGATCCATTCTCACTCCGGATGCCACATGTACCATCTTGACGCCATCGGACTCCCGCACCTTCTTCATCAGATTCTTCACCGGTCCATGGTCCGTTCCAAGCAACTTACACACCGTCGGATGGACGCATGATGGTCTGCGGCAACGAGCTTCGATCTCGGGTCGGGTGCACTGCATTTTGTACATGTTGGCGGTGGGTCCACCGAGGTCACTGATGACACCTTTGTAGCCATCTAATTTCTTCAATGCAGCGACCTCTTCGAGAACACTCTCTTCGCTTCTCGATGACACTGCTCGACCCTGGTGCTCGGTGATGGCACAGAAAGTACAGCCGCCGAAACAACCTCTCATGATGTTGATGGAAAACTTGACCGTCTCATGAGCGGGTATCTTCTCGCCCTTATATGCCGGGTGTGGCTCCTTGGTGTAGGGAAGTGCGAAGATCGCATCGAGTTCCACGGTAGAAAGGGCTTTCATCGGCCGATTGACGATCACCGTGTGATCGGCATGGCGCTGAACCAGAATTGGAGCGCTATCCGGATTCTGCTCTCGATGAAAAATGTGCTGAGCACGGGCAAATCGCTCCTTGCTCTGCTCATCATCTCCTCGGATCTCATCGAAAGAGGGCAACTCCAGAGCGACTTTCGGATCGCAGCAATGCTGATCCCACCAGGGTGTTCCCTCTTGCCACGTGGACCGGTCGATGAAATGCGGTCTCCCATGTTTGCCGATGCCATATGCCGTGCCTGGAACATCGCGAATCGAGTCGATCGGCTCACCCTTCTCGAGTCTCTCAACGATGGTCACCAGTGCTTTTTCTCCCATACCGTAGACGGCGATATCACTCCTGGAATCGAGGATAAGAGATCTCTTGATCTTCTCAGCCCAGTAATCGACGTGAGTCATCCTTCTCATCGACACCTCGACACCCCCTGCGATGATGGGCACATCACGGAAAGCTTCACGACACCGTTGTGAATAAACGATGGTCGCTCCGTCTGGTCGCATTCCCGCCTTACCGCCAGGGGAGTACTGATCATCGGAACGAGGTCTCTTGTGTGCGGTGTAATGGTTGAGATGAGAATCGAGATTTCCTGCAGAAACCAACCAGGCGATGCGTGGAGCCCCGAACTTGCGGAACGGCTCGACCGATCGCCAGTCCGGTTGGGGCAGGATGGCGACCCGATATCCGCGCGCTTCGAGCAGACGACCAATCACTGCATTGGCAAAGGATGGATGATCGACATAGGCGTCGCCGGTGACGAGGACGAAGTCAATCCCATGACTTGCGGGGTCATGAGATTCTCCTGGTTGTGGAAGCCACCGTTTCGCAATGCATTCCTCCACCGTCATCGGAAGATAGAGATTCTCTGAGGCGGTGCGATCGGCGGCAATCGGTTGGGACGATCGAGCGGAGGATCTTGATTTTTTTAACGCTGGGGACATCGTGTCCACCACCAATCTGTCGACCGAAAACCGAGATGGGTTACGGCCATTTGAGCAGCATCCCGGGGAGCACGAGGGCTGGCCGAGATGGGCTGGGTGTCCTGTATCGGTCCACAATTCGACGACACTGCATCGGTACGGGTCCTGAACGGTCCCCTTCCTGCGGGGTCGTGGCCACCAGAACACAGCGGTCGATCAGAAGAGGCTACCAGCAATTCACTTCCCGGTCGAGCATCGCTGGACAACCAGCGATCGAAGATGCAGCATCTCCGGCCTGGAGGTCGTTTGAACCAAAATACAAAAAACTGGCAAGTTCAGCAGGCGGGCCGCGCCTTGCAGGCTGAAATCCACTCCCAGATGGAGATCCCACATCGACGCGCCAAGGACATCATCCGCCGCGGAGGTGTCAAGGTTGCCGGCCATGTGGTGATGGATCCCGGATTTCGCCTCAGTGCCGGCGATGCCATCGAAGCCAACCCGGAGCCGATGAAACTACGCACCGCACAGCGACAGTTACTCTCCAAGGGGCTGGAAGTTCTGCATAAAGATCGTCATGTGATCGTGGTGAACAAGCCGGCGGGATTACTCACCGTTCCGACCGATGAAGACGAAAGAGAAATCTGCTTGCTCGGCGAGATCTCCAGGAAACTACGAAAAGAAGGAGAAAAGCGCCCGGCGCTCTTTGTCGTTCAACGTCTCGACCGAGGCACCAGCGGCGTGATCGCGATTGCACGAACACCCGATGCTCGAGAGGGACTTCGACGACAACTGAAGAGTCGCAAGATGGAGCGTCGATATCTCGCCATCAGTCAGGGCAAATCGAGTTTTTCTGAAGGGATCGTCACCAAATCTCTGTCCGAAGATCCTCGTACCTTGAAGATGCGTATTTCGCACAAAGATGACGACGGTATTGAAGCGATCACGCGATGGAAGAAACTTCATGTCCAGGGAGACCACCAGCTGATCGAAGCACGCCTTGAAACCGGACGCAGGAATCAGATCCGAGTCCACCTGGCGAGTATTGGATTGCCCATCATCGGGGACACCCGGTATGGCGTTTCCTCACCCTGGATCGATCGACCCGCACTTCACGCCGAAACCATCGCATTCCATCACCCCATCAGCCAGCAAGAGCTTTCGTTCCAGGTGGGTCCTCCCGAGGATTTCATGAGAGCCCTCGAAGCGACCTCCATCCCGGCTCCCTAGATCTCCTCGATGTTTCTGAAGGTCAGGATGTTTCTAAAGGTCAGGTTGATTCGCTCTGCAACGGCATTTCTTCCCCGGCGTCGAGGAATCGAATGGAGCCAGTGTTGCTGGGTTTCCCCTTCCATGATCAACAGCGAGCCGGGCTGAAGTGAAATCTTGACCGGATCGAGTTCTTTTCTAGTTCGATGCTTCATGCGGAAATCTCGAGGGGCGCCGAGACTGATGGATGCGATGCACGGATCCGGGCCCAGTTCCGGCTCGTCATCACTGTGCCATCCCATCGCATCTTCACCGTTTCGATAACAGTTGCCCAGCACTGAATTGAACTGCAGATCCTCGCGAAAACTCTTCAGCCGGTTTCGAATTTGGTCGAGAGCGGCAGTCCAAGGATGAGGAGAGTGATCCGTTCCTGAATAGCGGTAGAAAGCACCACGATCGCCGTGCCATGCTTCGAGGCGTGGAATCAGATGCCGTTTGCCAAACACAGTGATGTGTTGCTGGCTCCATTGCATCTGTTGGCGAAGTTGTTGGTGAATGCGCTGCTGATCACGATCGTCGAGGAAATCAGGGATGTATCGGATGGAAGCCCCCGGCATCGATGCGAGGGCTTCCATCCCGAGACTCATCTGCCAGATTTCTTCCAGCCACCTGATTTCTTGTAGCCACCGGCCGGTGGCTTCATGCGCTTGGGAGCCGTCGGCTTGCCCTTGTCGAGATCGCAACAACCGTCTCCGCCCTTATCATAAAAACGAGTGCCGTAATCGACCACTGTTCCGATATCGAACTGTTCGATCGAGATCATCGGTCGACGGGCCATTCGCTCATGCATCACCTGATCGACGGTGCGTATCACATCTCCATCGGTCTTCCGGCGGAAATCGCTGCCTTGGACCTGGTCTTCTCGCATCTTGTCAAAGCCTTGCAGATGTGAATCAGCAACCATCTGCTCCGAATGGTTGGCGGCATGATTTAAATGCGAAAGCTGGAACTGGTCTCTCTTTTCCAGCAGAGGCAGATCAGAGCCTTCCAGTTTGGCCAGTTCGAGGATGAACTTGATCTCGTGCATCATTCCATCCGGATCCCAGTATCCTGGCAAACAGTGCAGTACATTCCCCGAAGGGGAGATGAAGAGCATCTGCACATTGCGTCCCCCGGCACCGTTACTGGTTTGAAGTGCAGTGCTCTCTACTGGATGGTCATGGGACTTTCCTGCGTAGGATTCTTGACCCTTGATGTTTCTCCAACCGCAAACGAACTGATCTTTCAGTACTTCGATCACTTTTGGTTCTGAGAGCGTCACGGCTCTCAATGAATGCCCAGCGCTTCACAAACCGCCGTCGATTTTTCCGACCATCTGGAGCCAGAAGAGTGGCTTACCCTGTTCCACGGCGCTGGCCATCGCATCGTCGAAGTTGCCATGCCAGGTGACCCCAGACAGCATCAGGTCCACCCGCTTGGCCACCTCGGTCCCCGTCAGTTTCGGAACCGATCGAGGAGTGATCCGAGTGTCGTCGCCATCCCCGGCTGCCAGATCACCACTAAAACTGAGCACCAGCGTGCCAGACAGAATGAGACTCAATCGTTTGAATGAATCAGGAATCATCATCGACTTCCTTCCTTGTTTCTCCACCAGTTCTCCCATTCAGATCCGGACCGAAAACTCTGTCCGGTGATCTGCTGAAGAGTCGCCTGTACCTTCAATTTCCTGGTTGCAGCGGGAACTTTCAATCCTTTTATCAGCGCAGGGATCAATTGTTCGGCATTACTGGAGTGCATCTGCTCCAGCACCAGGTCGAGCAGTTCGTCGTCTTTGTCCTCCATCGCCACAGAAAGGGCAAATCCCAGCCGATCCGGCTGTTCCGGGTGTGTCAGTTCAATAAAGGCCAGATCTCGTGCATCGAGCAAAACTTCCATCTGCTCTTGAATCAGAACGAGCAGGTTGAGGGCCAATTCTGCCTCTCGGCGATCCTGTCCGGAGAGTGGAGCGTCAGGATTTCGATCGAGATGACCGTACATCTTTCCGATCTGTTTCGCCCTCGAAGCCACCGATCGAAGAAGGGTCTTCGCCTCGATCCTCAGAAGATTGAGATTCTGCCACGACTCCTCGGTTCCGATTTCACCGAGCGACTCGATGGCCAGGCTAAAGTCGGGAAGCACCCGTTCGGGCAGGTGATACGAGCCCAATGCCGCGCGCCCCAGTTCGAGCCACTCCGGAGAACTCATCGATGGGACCACCGCGGTATTCGAAGTCGTCGCTTGCGCCGCACCACTTCCCACCGCGGTCGGGAGGTGTCCACGCCTTCGGCGAGTTCGCTTGTCGCGCCTGAGGCGCTCCACTTCCGCCCATGCATTCTCTGATGAATCCGCTGATGAATTCCCTGCCGGAGGCCACTCCAACTGGCCCACCTCGGTGACCTTCGCAGGGTCCGGAGACTCGCCAGTGGCGTCAGACTCCGCCGTTGTTCGGTCCGTCCCATCGATGGCTTCTGCCAGTACAAGCAGCTCATCCAGAGTCCAGATCCGACCCGAGGTGGTGACCCATTCCGGCGAACCCATCGTCTCGTCCGCGGATTCGAACTCGGCGACTCCATCGGTACCTGGTTGCTTGCCTGCCTCAGTATCCCCATCGCGAACTTCGCCTTGCGCTAGTTGGGGACCATCCTCTTGCGATGGGGTCCAGAGGGGCATCGGATCGGCAAGGACCGGTTCTTTCAGCCACTTCTTTGGTGCTGATACCTCTTCTTGGGCCAGGTAAATGCCCAGGACGATCGCCACGCAGACCAAGATAGAAATGATCGCCGGAATGTCATGACGGATTTTCTCGCGCAACATCATCTGCTTCGGATCGACCTTGCCTTCCAGTTCCAAGGTGCCGTCCCGACAGATACGAACGCGGAAACTACCGACGGCGAAACGATCACCCTTCTTCAGATAGGAGGATTTTACCCTTTTCCCCTCGACCCAGATTCCATTGCGAGAGTCATGATCTTGTAGGACATAACCATCTCCCGAGGGAATCAGGGAACAGTGGCGACGTGAAACTCTAGCCGAGGGAATCACGAGGTCCGAACTGCGGGACCGACCGATGATGCGGGTTGCTTCATTCAATGAACCCCCTGACCATCGGATGCTCCGTTCCACTTCGGGCAAATCCTGCGGCAGCCACAACCGAACCGGGTTCTGGCAATAAAGTGCCGATCACACATTCATGGTAATCGGTTCTCCCGGTCAGTCCCAGCGTCGCAAGATCCTCACCTTCAGATACTCCGTTTCTGGCAATCTGAGCAGTGCAGGATGGTCTCGACCACTTCCCATTCGCTCCTCGACGAAGACCCTGAATGGCAAATCGAGGGCTGCCTGACGAATCGTCTCCTCGAACAGCTCCGACTTCAGATGGTGACTGCAGGAGCAGGTCACCAGCCGTCCACCTGGCGCCAGTAGCCTGAGAGCTCCACGATTCAGATCGCGGTACCCTCGAATTCCTCCCTCGACTTCACGACGACTCTTGCAGAAAGCTGGAGGGTCCAGCACCACTAGATCATAGAACTGTTGTTCATTTCTCAGGTCTCGAATCACATCAAATACATTGCCACGGATCATCTCCGGAACTTCAAAGTGGTTCAGGAGTGCGGTCTCTTTGGCCAGTTCCAATGCGACTTTCGATTGATCCACCATCTGAACCGAGGTCGCGCCACCGCCCAATGCGGCCATTGAAAACCCGCCCTGGTAACTAAACAGGTCGAGCACCTTGGCTGCGGATGCGAGTTCCTTGACACGTTGCCTTGCGGGTTGTTGGTCGAGATACATCCCGGTCTTGTGCCCTGCATACGGCCTCACGATGTGGTGGATACCATTCTCCTCGATGACCACTCGTTCAACTGACTCACCGGCCAGCAGTACCACCTCTTCGGGGAGTTTTTCCAGTCGCCTCACGGCCTGGTCGTTGCGTGCCAGGATCATGCGGGGAGAAAGCAGGTCCGATAGTATCTTGGTCACCAGTGGCAGGGCGCTATCGATCAGTGCAGTGGTGGCCTGTAAGACCAGCACATCCGCATAGCGATCCACCACCAGTCCTGGAATCAGATCGGACTCACCATGAACCAGCCGGACCCCTCCATCCGCCGGCGCCATCCCTTCCCGTAATCGGATGGCGCGCTCGATCCGATCGACCAGAAACTCCTCGAGGCCCGGTGAATCTTCCCCTGCCCAGGAGCCACACAATCGCAATGCGATCTTTGAACGTGTAGAGGCAAATGCAATCCCGAGATCGCGACCTTCCGGATCGAGCACCCGCACAATGGCGCCGGTCGAGTATTCGGAGTCTTCCAGATCAGATTTTTTGAGGTCATCACGGTAGAGCCAGGGGTGCCCTCGCTGTGCCAAGCGGGCGGCTCTCTTGTCCAGTTCGATCATTGCCAAGGGACTCCCTTTCCGGTCTTGAGTGAATCGGAGATGTTGCCAGCATCCGATCTCATGATCAACGGGACTCGGCATCTTTGAGGAGTGGA
The DNA here is from genome assembly GCA_028825265.1 of Planctomycetota bacterium. Taxonomy (GTDB): domain Bacteria; phylum Planctomycetota; class UBA8108; order UBA1146; family UBA1146; genus QNYK01. The sequence goes on along the minus strand of JAPKAM010000005.1, from coordinate 39,275 downwards.
TCGGAGTTCTTTTTTCTTTGCTGATGCAACCGATCCAACAGATCCCTCAGTTTGCCCTGATGTTCTTCAGCTCCTGAGAGATCGGTGGTCTCGTACGGATCCTGGTCCAGATCAAATAGTTGAGTTCGATCGACAGCAGGATACCGAATCAGCTTCCAGTTGTGGTGACGGATGGCTCGCTGCACCCCCTTGTATGCGGTGTAGATCTGCTTTCGAGCCTCTTTCGGGTGGCCAAGAATCGTGCCCAGAAAACTGCGCCCTTCCGAAGACTCCGGAGGGTCAATTCCTGCCGCCTCAGAGATGGTGGCGACCAGATCGTGCAGGTAAATCGGTTGGTCGCTCTCACGACCCGCTTCGATTCCTGGTCCCTGGATCACCATCGGTACTCTCATCGAATGCTCGTACAGATTTTGCTTTCCAAGAAGCCCATGACTTCCCACCGCCAGTCCATGATCCGATGTGAAAATCACCAAGGTGTTCTTCGCAAGCCCACTCTTCTCCAGAGCATCGAGCACTCTCCCGATCTGTTCGTCCATCTGTGAAATCATTCCGTAATACAGACCGAGATGCTCTTTCACCACCTGAGGAGTGCGAGGAAATGGCGCCAGTTTCTCATCTCGCACCCTCAACTCTCCATTGTCAAAAGGATGCGCTGGCAGGAAGTTGGTCGGCAACTTCATCCGGGATGGCGGATACATCTGCTGGAACTTCTGTGGAGGAGTTCTCGGATCGTGCGGTGCAGTGAAGAAGACACAGGCGAGAAATGGAGTTTCATCCGAGGAACTTTCTTGCTCTTCGATGAACTTGATCGCCGCATCTGCGAAGGTCGTCGATGAGAATCCGGGGAGCGGATGGCGATCCTCATCTGAGTACTTCCCATCGGGTTGATAGTCATGAACCTGTAGGCGGGTATGGCTTCCCATTCCACCAAAAAAGATCTCCCCTCCGTCGCTAAATGAGCGTGCAAAGGCTGCTTTTCCGCTATGCCACTTGCCGGTGAAGAAGGTCTTCCAGCCCCCTTGCCTCAACTTTTGCGGAAGCGTCACTTCATCTACCGGAATGTTGTAGATGTTTCCGGGTAAGCGATGCAGAGATCTACCGGTCATCATCATGTACCGACTCGGTGCACAGACCGCTACGCTGGTCGACCCCATACAGTAAGCGTGCTGAAAACTGATTCCTTGTCGGACCAGTCGATCTAGCGTGGGTGTTTTGATGGTCGCATTACCCAGTGCAGCGATGGTGTCGGCACGTTGGTCATCGGAGACGATCCACAAGATGTTGGGGGGGGGGTCCTCTTCCACTGCCAGTAACTCCACGGTGGTGAAGATCAGCACGACCAGCAGAAGCCACTGGACAGACCTCATCTGCACTGCTCCTGCAGGCCCTTCAGGCACTGTTCCAAGTCGTCCCCGATGAAGGAATCCATCATCGGGACCAGGTAAGGGCCCAGGGGTCGTGAAGTGTCACCGCTCATCTTCCACAACACCTCACAGCCCCCCTTCATCGGTGTGATCTGAATCACTCCATCGGCGGGAGGGGTTCCTTCGAATCGAAGAAGGTAGACGACACCACGACCTCTCTCGGAACTGGTGATCTCCAGCACCCCCTTGCCCAGTTGGTCTCCTTGCCAGGAGTAACTGGAGCCGACCCCCTCGGCTCCTGAAAACTGAAATCGAACCGTCGGATCGAGTTGCTGATTCCACGGGGTCCATTCTGGCCATGACCGAAGATCCGCCAGGAGTGCATGAATTCGATCGGCCTGCGCCTCGATGAAGAGGGTTCGGGTTACCGAGTAACTTCCAGGCAGCAGCGACCCCAGCAGCAAAAAAAGCACCAGCAGCAGGCTCAGAGTCAGCAGGATTTTTTTGGCGATGTTTCCTCCAGATCGAACCGTTAGCGGTGATCGTTGCGGTTCAAGAACAAGATACCATTCACCATGGCTCGATCGAAATCTACCCGATAGTAAGTGTCGGCCGGCTTCATCACTGGATTCAAGCCTATGTGCGGCGCGGGTTGAAGTGACGAGGTTGGTTTCGCTCGAGACTCTCCTGTATCTTCCACCCATCAGCGGGAGGTCACTGCCATGAAACTGCTCCGAAAACTGCTGCTGCTCGGCTGCGGCGGCTTCTTGTTGCTGGTGATCTCCGTCTCTGCATTGTTGCTCCCCTCCAACTGGAGCGTCACGGTCGAGCAAACATCGCTTCATTCAGCAGCCGAACTCTACCCACTGATCTCCGACTTCAATCGGTGGCAACCTTGGGTCGGCTGGGACCATCAGAAATACGGAGATCGTACCGTCATAGTCGCGGGCACTGCAGCCAGCAGCGGCCACAGTTACCGCTGGTCGAGCCGCTCCAGTCACGGGACCTTGACCATCGATCGTGTCGAGCCGAATCGAGGAATCTGGTACCTAGGAGCCATCGAAAGCGAAACGATCAATGCCAGTGGCTCCATCACCCTCAAACCGCTGCCGAATGGTGGCACCCTCATCATCTGGATCGACCAGGGAAATCTTCCTCCCGGCACAGGGCTGCTGGCTCTTTGGATGAACTCGGTGCTGAGCGCGAAGTTTGCCGAGGATCTGCATCGACTGCACGACATCGATCTCTCGCAGTTTGCAACGGGCTCGGAAAAGCCAAGGAGGCGCGAGTGATGCTCCGACAGCTGTTCTGGCCACTACTATTAGTACTACTACTACCTGCGATGACGATCGCCCAGGTTCCCGAGCCGATCTCCCACTGGCTCCAGAGTCACTGCACCGATTGCCACTCGGGAAAGAAGCCCAAGGGTGGAATCGACCTGGAAGTACTGATCGAAGATGGAGCCAGCGCACTGCTGGAAGACTGGCGACGGATCGAACGAGTCATCACCAGTGGAGAGATGCCTCCAGAAGGAGAGCCCGCACCCACTTCTCAGCAGCGCGATGTGATGATCTCAAGTTTGAGGGATTGGTTGCAGGAAATATTACAGTCGAGACCTGAACTGCCCGGCACTGTCGGGCCCCGTAGGCTCGGAAGATCGGAGCTCCGAGCGACAATTCTTGATCTGACCGGGGTCGAGATCGACATCCAGCGCCATCTTCCCGCCGATCCGTCATCGGATGGCTTCGACAATCAGGGGGGAGCGCTCTCCAACACCTTCATCGAGCGGCTGTTCCGGATCGCCGAGGAGGTTGCGGTCAGTGCCGTCATTCTCGATGACGGCAACGAGACTCCCACCAGCCACTATGCCATCGATGCGATCACCGTTGAGGGTGCAGGAAGGGTGCTCTCCGACAGTGCCTTCTTCTACAGCAGAGGAACCGCTTCCGTCGATCATCACTTTCCTCGCACCGGCACCTATCAGATCCACATTCACGGCTGGGGTCAGCAAGCCGGGGACCAAGCGACGCGCTTTCGAGTCCAGATCGGGAATCAAAAGCCAAGAGTCATTCACATTCCGGAGTCTCGAGATCAACCAGGTATGAGAAGCATCGAATTCCTTGTTCCTGCGGGCCCTCACAAAATCTCTGCCACTTTCATCAATGACTACTACAAACCGGACCATCCTGAGCCTTCACAACGAGACCGAAATGCAGCCATCCTCTCCTTCACCGTCAAAGGTCCCGCGGAAGGGCTGGAACCATCGGTCTTTCAGACCGCAGCACTGGCCGGAGATGGGACTCCAACGGCACGACTCGCACGAGGCATCCAGGAATGGCTGCCGCGATTCTGGCGAGGGCCCGTCACCCCCCAACAATGCCAACGTCTGGTGGAAACCGCCACCGAGGCGGCACTGGATAAAACCTCGGCAGAATCCTTGCTTCGGGCAGCGGTGGTGACGGCGATCGCTTCTCCTAGATTCATCCTGCGACTCGAGATCGACCCCACGGATGCTGAACCCGGGACCATTCGTGATCTATCTGGACATGAACTCGCCACACGGCTTGCGTACTTTCTCTGGGGTACCACCCCGGATCCGATATTGCTCGCGGCCGCGGGTCGTGGCGAACTCGATGATTCCGCGGGACTCTTGACCCATACGCGCAGGTTACTTGTCGATCCAAGATCACGATCTCTGGCCAGTAATTTTGCAACGCAATGGCTGAGGATCCGCGACCTCGGGGACCTTCAGCCAGATCCCCAGATCTTCGCCAAGTTCGACAAGAAATTACTCGACAGCATGAGGTTAGAAACGATCGAATTCTTCGATCATATCTTGCGTCAGCGATTGCCGATCAACGAGTTAGTCGCGGCCCCCTACACTTTTGTCGATCAGAGACTGGCTCGTCACTATGGTCTCGAACCGATCACCGGCGATGAGATGCGGCTTCTCGAAGTCGAGCCACCTCGTGGCGGACTGCTCTCTCAGGCCAGCGTCTTGCTTGCCACCAGTACCCGTCAGCGAACCTCTCCGGTATTACGCGGTAAGTGGCTACTAGAGGTTTTGCTGGATGCTGCTCCTCCGCCACCACCTCCCGGTGCCGGATCCTTGCCATTGCCCGGTGAGAAAGGGGCCGATCTCCCACTGAGAGAACAGTTGCGACTCCATCGCAACGAACCGGCGTGTAGCATCTGTCATCGCCGAATGGACGCACTGGGATTCTCACTGGAACGATTTGATGCCATCGGTCGCTATCGAACCGGTGAGATCGATGACCGTGGCGAGCTTCCCGATGGATCGGTGCTCGAAGGCATCGAGGATCTCCGCGCGAACATCCAGAACTCGTCCGGGTTCCAGCGATCTCTGGCGAGAAATCTCCTGACCTATGCTCTAGGTCGTGGACTGGTTGATGATGATGCCCCGGCGGTGGCCAGACTGCTGGTGCGACTCGAATCAGAAGCGACGATCGCTGCACTGATCGAGGAGATTGTCCTCTTGGAGGCATTTCGACGGCGGCTGGTCCGCTGATCAGGTGGGGGGCTCGTCGCTTGTTTCTCCCCCCAGCGCAGTGTCTCATCTACCGGTGAGAGGAGCGATCGCGTCATGGCCTATCCGATTCATCGTCGTACATTTCTGCGCGGGCTCGGGACAGCGATGGCGTTGCCCTGGCTCGATGCGATGAGCCCGTTGACCGCACTGGCCAGTACACTTCCGCCGATCGCTCCAGCCCTAAGAACGGTGTTCCTCTTCATTCCCAATGGCGTCCATCAAGCGGAGTGGTCTCCTGTTGGTCAAGGCTCCGACTGGATCGCCTCACCGATTCTCAAGCCTCTGGAAGCGGTCCGCGAAGATGTACTGGTGGTCAGTGGTCTGGCCCACCACAACGCTCGTGCCCTCGGCGATGGTCCTGGTGACCACGCCCGTTCCGCCGCCTGCTTCCTGACTGGCGCCCATCCCTTCAAAACTGCTGGAGAAGATATTCATGCGGGGATTTCTGCCGATCAGATCATTGCTGCTGCAGTGAGTGAGCAGACCTTGATTCCCTCATTGCAACTGGGCACCGAAGGTGGAAGACAGTCTGGTAATTGTGACTCCGGATATTCATGTGCCTATTCGTCGAACATCAGTTGGGCGGGAGCGAACCGACCTCTTCCCCATGAAACTCAACCCCGGCGCGTTTTTGAGCGGATGTTCCTGAGAGGAAGTGCCGGAGAAACCAGCGATGCACGCCGAAAAAGAATCTCTCGACGCTCCAGCATCATCGATTTCATCCTGGAGGATTCAAAGCGCCTCGAGCAGCAACTGGGGATCCGAGACCGTCGACGCCTGGACGAATATCTTGCGGGCATCCGGGACATCGAGCGTCGTATTGATCGACTGGAACAGATGGAGATGCTAGAGCGCCAAGAGAGTGACCTCCCCGACTTCGGACAAGCCCCACCCAGCGGAATCAGTGCACATATTCAGCTGATGCACGAACTGATCATTCTCGCATTCAGGCTCGACCTGACTCGTGTCTGCACCTTCATGTGGGCCAACGAAGGCTCCAATCGTACCCACCCCCATCTCGACGTGGGTGAAGGGCACCACACCCTCACACACCACAAGGGAAACAAGAACCAGGTCGACCAGGTTCGCACCATCAATCGCTGGCAGGTCGAGGAGTTCGCCCGCTTCGTGCAACGACTCCGCGAGGTGAAAGATGGAGAGCACTCATTGCTGGATTCGACCGTCGTTATCCACGGATCCGCCATCGGGGACGGAAATCGACACAATCATGACAACCTACCTGTTTTGATCGCCGGACGGGGTCACGGACTGATCGACCCCGGGCGTCATCTGGTCACCACCAAGGGCACTCCAATGTGTAACCTGTTCCTCTCCATGGCCCACGCTGCAGGCTCGCCAGTCGAGCATATCGGAGATAGCAGTGGCGCCTTACCGGGACTTCGACTCTGACGACCCGATAATTTGTTCGCTCCCCCCCCACTCCCCTAGTGCGCTGGAAACTTGCAAATTCCCTCCCCGCCTCTTGCGGTCGCCGATGCTGGGGGCGAGTTTGGCATCTCGATTACGAGACTTTGATCTTCTTTCTACACTGCAGTGTTAATCCCACAATTGCGGGTAGTGAAGAGTTTCCCTTCCCGGGAGTGTCCTTGACCCCGGATGAATTGGAGCAGTCCAAACATGTGGCTCGTCAGATCAGCACTCCGTTTTCCATATCTCATCCTTGTCATCACGCTCGCCGTGATCTCCCTCGGCATCATCTTCCTGACCAAACTCCCATCGGACCTGCTGCCGATCTTCAGGACTCCAGCAGTTCAGGTCGTGACCTTCTACAACGGCATGCCTCCCGAGGTGGTCGAAGGGGACATCAGCAGTCGAATGCAGCGCTGGACCGGCCAATCGGTCGGGATTTCCCATCAAGAAGCGAAATCGATGACCGGTGTGTCCATCGTCAAGGACTTCTTCCGCGAAGACATCAGCATGGAAAGTGCGATGTCCCAGGTCACCAGTTACGCGATGAGTGACCTGTTTTACCTTCCACCTGGCACGATTCCGCCGATGGTAATGCCGTTTGACCCGACGGCGTCCGTGCCGCTGTGCCTGGTCAGCGTTTCTTCGGAAACCATGTCTGAACAGCAACTCTACGATGTCGCTTACTACGAACTGCGTAACCGCTTGCAGTCGATTCGCGGAGTGGTGGCCCCTGCTGTCTACGGTGGAGTGCTACGTAGGATTTTCGCCTATCTAGATCGAGAAAAACTAGAAGCTCGTCAGTTGTCACCGATGGATGTGGTTCGGGCGATCCAGGACCAAAATGTTTTCATCCCGACCGGCAATGCGAAACTGGGTGACCTCGATTACATGATCACGACCAATGCAATGGTCGACGAGATTCCGGAACTGGATGACATACTGATCAAAATCGTCGATGGGAAACCCGTCTTCCTGCGCGATGTTGCCAAGGCTGAAAACACTCAATCGATCCAAACCAACGTGGTACGGATCAATGGCCGTCGCCAGGTCTACATTCCCATTTACCGCCAACCGGGCGCAAATACGATCGAGATCGTCAACGAGATTCGCGACAAGTTGACACAGATCCGCCAGCGAGTCGTCGATATGTACGAAGGTGCCGATGATGTCCTTCTTGAGGTCGTGATGGACCAGTCGATCTTTGTTCGAGACTCCATCTCCGCCCTCGAACATGAGGCTCTGATCGGCGCATTTTTGGCCGGGCTGATCGTGCTGATCTTCATCGGAAGTGTCCGCTCGATGTTGATCATCTTGCTGTCGCTTCCCTTGGCCGCCCTGGCGACATTCATCGGCCTGTATCTGAGTGGCAATACCATCAACAGCATGACGCTGGGGGGGCTGGCACTGGCGGTAGGGCTGATCGTCGACCAGGCCATCGTGACGTTGGAAAATATTTCTCGCCATCTGAGCCTAGGGAAAACCCCGACCCGAGCGGCCCTCGATGGAGCCAGCGAAGTCGCCGGCCCGGTGTTTGTGGCCACCATCACCATCATGGTGGTGTTCTTCCCTGTGGTCTTGCTCAGTGGAATCTCCAAGTTCCTGTTCACGCCACTGGCGATCAGCGTGATCCTGTCGATGGCGGCTTCATTCCTGGTGGCGCTGACCGTAGTCCCGCTCTGCTGCGCGCGTTTCCTCAAGGCCCAGCCTGGTGGAAGCGGCAGCAGTGAGGAACACGAGCCAGCATTCTTCCAGAGTATCGGTCGTCTCTATCAAACGATGCTCGATCGAGTCCTTCATCGAAAAAAGTTGGTCGGCTTCTCGGTACTCATCTTCTTCCTGATTTCCCTGGGGCTGATTCCAGGTGTTCCCTGGAGTATTGCACCAACAAAAGTGGGCCAGGAGCTGTTCCCGGCGACCGACTCAGGCCAGTTCACCATCTTCGTCAGAGCCCCATCCGGAACCCGCATCGAGAACACTGAATTGCTAATCGAGAAGGTCGAGAATGAGGTTCAGGATGTGATCGGCCAGTGGGACCCTCGTGACGAGGAAGCCTCTTCCGATCTTCAGATGTTGATCTCGAATCTCGGCGTACTGATGGATTGGCCTGCGGCCTACACTCCCAATACCGGTCCGATGGACGCTTTCATGCTGGTGCAGTTAAAGGAAGAGCGCTCGAAAAGTTCCATCGATTATTCGGTGCTACTGAGAGAGCGTCTGACACAACGGTTTCCGGGCATAGAGTTCGCCTTCGATACCGGCGGGATTCTCACTGCGGCACTCAACTTCGGGCTGCCCTCTCCGATCGATATCCAGGTTACCGGAAGCAAGCTCGAAGTAGGCCAGGAGATCGCACGCACCATCTCCGAGGAGGTTCGTCAGGTTACCGGAGCGGTCGATGTCAGAGTAGCCCAGCGTCTCGACTACCCTTCCATTCACATCGTGATCGATCGAGTCAAGGCGGCCTATCTCGGAATCACCCCGGATGAAGTGGTCAAGAACATCATCACGGCGACCAATTCGAGTGTCACCTTCAGTCCTTCCTTCTGGATCGATAAGAAGAAACGCAATCACTACTTCATCGGTGCTCAGTACCCGGAAGGTGAGATCAATTCATTTGCTACCCTCGAAAACATTCCGATACGACCCAGTTCGGGAGATTCCACCGAACCGATCCTGCTGAGAAACATCGCCACATTCGAACGCACCACCGGTCCCACCGTGGTGAACCACGTCAACATCACCCGGGTGACCAATGTCTACGCCAATGTTGTCGGGAAAGACCTAGGTAGCGTCGTCAGTGATATCGAACAGCGACTGGAACAATCGCCACGAATGCAGAAACTGATGGATCAATACAGCGATAAGGGATATCGCGTGCAGATCAAAGGAGAGATCCAGCAAGCCCGAGATTCCTTCGGACAGTTCGCCTTCGGCCTACTGGTGGCTGCGATGCTGGTTTACCTGGTGATGGTCGCAATATTCCGTTCCTTCCGAGATCCACTGATTATCCTCGCCTCGGTACCGCTCGGCTTCACCGGGGTGGCGTGGATGCTGTATCTCACCGACACCAACCTGAACATTCAATCATTCATGGGAATCATCATGATGACGGGGATCGTCGTCGCATACAGCGTGCTGATGATCGACTACGCAAATCGATTACGGGACGAAGGGCAGGAAACTCGAGCGGCAATTCAGACCGCTGCTCGCACACGGCTTCGCCCCATCCTGATGACTTCTCTTGCAGCAGTACTGGCACTCCTTCCGATGGCCCTCGGATTCGGAGGGGGCGCAAATGCTCCTCTGGCTCGAGCGATCATCGGAGGAGTACTAGCAGCGATGGGGCTTTCACTCTTCGTCGTTCCGATACTTTATGAACTCATTTCCGGGAAAACTCGAGTGATCAGTGACCTGCTCGCCCGCGATGAGTTACGGAAGGAATAGCACAATGATCAGATCTTCGAACCACAAGTCCATCACCCGCCTGTCGAATGGAGCTGGTGGTCTCCAGCACTCCTCGCTCTGGCTCATGATTCTGGTCATGGGGCTCTCGACACCGCCTTGCGCTGCACAGTCGGGCGGCAAGACACCTCGTGTCACCGTCATCCAACCGGCCCAGAAAACCCTCACCTACGAACTCCCATCGAAACCTGCCGAGATTCATGCAGTCCAGGAGGCGACTCTTTACGCCAGGACCAATGGTTATCTCGAACAGATCCACGTGGATATCGGAGACACTGTGGAGAAGGACCAGGTGATCGCAGTCCTCGATGCTCCTGAACTGTTTGACGAGCTGCGCCGTGCCGAGGCCAAGGTGCTGGAAGCCCGGGCCCAGCTCGGTGCGGTTCAGGCAAAAGCGACCGGCGGAGAATCTCAGATCGTTGCAGCCAGGGCAGGACTTGTTCAGGCCGACGCTACAGTATTGCAAGCCCACGCAAAACTAGACAAGGCACGAGCCATCCACCATGCCGAGAAGATTCATCTCGATCGAGTGAGCCAACTCCACGAGCAAGATGCCGCCACCGATGCTCAGCTCGAAACTGCCCAGAGAGATCATCTTCAGGCTCTCAGCGATGTGGCGATTGGCGAAAAGTCGGTCACATCAGCGGAAGCGATGGTGGGAGCCGCAGCAGCGAACATCCAAGTGGCGCAATCGGAAAAGGAAGCTCTCGATAGCCTGGTCGCCGTGGCACAAGCCGCCATCGCCAGCGCTAGCGCTCGGGTCCATCTCGCCACCACGATGGTCGGATACACCAAGATTCGGGCGCCATTTTCTGGAATTATCACTGAACGATTTCTCGATCCGGGTGCCGCCATCGTCACATCTTCTTCATCCAGGACGACCGCGATCGTTTCACTCAAAGATTTGAGTCGCTTACGCGTTTACGTTCAAATCCCTGAACCGGATGTCCCTTACATCCAGGAGGGTCACGCGGCGGCGATCACCTGTAGCGCTTATCCGAATAGAAAGTTTCAGGGATCCGTTTCGCGGATCGCTAAAAATCTCGATCGACGCACACGCACCATGACAGTTGAGATCTTGCTCGAGAACAAGGAAGGGCAGATCTATCCGGGTATGTTTGCGACCGTCGATTTCAAATTGATCGAGCGGAAAAACGCATTGACCCTTCCGGCTCAGGCGTTACTCGGGTCAACCGGTGAATACCACGTGTACTGCGTGGTCAAAGGAATTTGCCAGGCGTTCCCGATCAAAATCGGACTCGATGACGGCACTACCGTTGAAATCACTGAAGGCTTGAGCGGAACCGAGCAGGTGATCCTAATCGGTAAAGGTTTGGTACAAGAAGGCGACCGAGTCGAAGCGGTGGGAGCCAATCCTTGATCCTCGATACCCACCCTATCCGTCATCCATGGTCCAGTAATTTGACCGGTTTCTCGTATCGAGCGGAGAGTATCATGTTGCGATGGTTCGCCATAACTCTGATGGCCATAGCTCTGAGCTCGTGCAGCACGGACACTTCGACCCGTCATCGGTCGAGTGAAATGGCTCTCTGGATTCCGCAGCCGATCGAGACGGTCGAGCAGGATCCTGCCCGTACAATTGGTTTACCCGAGCGACGCGATGACGAGCCCGGCGATTTAACTGATTTGGCGATCGAGGTTTCCAACGAGCCCCTCCCTGCAGATACATCCAGCGAGACTACGATCTATCCGATCACACTGGATGTCGTTCTACAGCTCTCCAAGGACCAAGCGCTGTCGATTCATATGGCTCGACAGCGCCTCGATGCGGCAGTGGCCACTCAACAGATCGCCACTTCTGCATTCCTGCCAACCATCGGCCCGAGAATCGATTATGCACGCACCGATGGTGCCGCGCAGGAAACCGATGGAACGGTCGTCGATGTTTCGAAGAACAGCCTCTTCACTGGAATGGAACTGCGCTTCGATCTCGATCCTTGGGGAGATTGGCATCGTCACCAGGCAGCGCGGGGTCAGTTCGAAGCCACCGAACAGATGCTCTATTGGGCTGAACAGTTTGCCATCCATCGCGGAGCCCAGCTATTTCACGAGCTGGTCCGATCCCACGGCGAAATCGAAATCGCAGAGCGTGCGGTTCGTTTTGGTCGGCAACTCGCCCTGACTGCCAGTGCCAGGCTCGATGCCGGGGATGGGCTGCGTGAAGATTTCCTCGGGGCACTGGCAAAAGAAGCCGCAGCCGATCGAGATCTGGCTCTCGCTCAATCTCACGCCCAGATCGCCTCGGTGAAACTCGCTGAATTTTTGGTGCTCTCGGATGATCCCAGTTTCGATCCATTTCTGGTTCCCGTTTCGACCCAAATCACTCCCAATAGATTCGCGCTGGACCCGTCGAATGTCGCTCAACTGATCCAAAGAGGACTCGACCGAAGGCCCGATCTGATGGCCGCTCGCGCCAGGGCCGAATCGGCTCGATCCCTCAGCCGGGCGTCTTCTGCATGGGGTCGCCCGACCATCAGCGCCAGATCCAGGGTCGGTAGATTCGGCGCGGATTCGGCTGACCTATCGGACCAGGAGACCGCTGAAGTGGCGGTTGGCTGGCAGTTTGGGCTCGCTGCGACCGCTTCTCATCGACGGGCGGTGGCCGCCTTCGAGGAGATCCAGCTGAAGGTGAAAAAACTGGAACTTCGCATCATTGCGCAGATCCGCGTGAGCCTGGCCAGGCTGCAAGCTTCACGATCGGCAATGACCGCTGCCCAGCGTCAACTGGAAGCTGGAGAAGAAGCGATGACACTGATCGATTCACGCTACAAGGCTGGTGCCGCACTACTGGAAGAACTGCTCGGACGGGAAGCGGATCTCGCCGCAGCTCGAACCGCTTCCCTCAATTCCATCGTCTCCCACAACCAGGCACAATTCGATCTGATGCTGGCGGTCGGTGGTCCCTGACTCGTCGCCCCTCAATCGGTCTTGAAGGGTGCCGCTGGCAATCCATGACTCGAGACCAGGTTGGCCCTCACCGGGTTGTCTTGCCAAGCGTATCGGACTGCCTTTGGCGACTCCACGGCTGGATGGCTGATGCGAAGTTGGCCCCCATCCAGAATCTCGACTTCTCCCCAATGCCAATTTCCATCGGTGCCCTGCAGCGCGAATCCATCGATCTTCTGTCCACGACGGCCGGTCAGGCCATCTCCGACATGATCAAAGGCTAGCACGATGCTCTTTCCATCGACCTCATGACTACGGTAAAAGGGTCCAGATTCTGGTAAGTCCGACCTGTCGTGGCAGCGGTGGAGTGCCCAATCGGCGAGTCTCTTGCCAACCGTCTGCTTGTTACGAGGATGGATATCTCGTGCATCCCCCACATCGGTCAGAACGACGAGCCCGGTGTTGCGGACGACCCGGTGAGTGAAGTCCTGAGCTTCCCGAAGAGTGGCCCAGCCACCCTGGACCGGGTTGTCGCTGATTGCCTTGAACGCTGCCAATTGCACGATGCCAAAGGGGAAATCTCCCTGGCCCCAAGTTTCTCTCCACGACCCGATCATCAGGGGCAACAACTCTGCATACTCGGTGGGCTGCCCAGCATTCGATTCTCCCTGATACCAGATGGCTCCTCGTATGCCGTATCCGCTGAATGGCGAGAGCATCGCATTGAACATCACACCTGGATCGCTGGTCTTGCGACCGGGAGCCTCGATGGGCTGCGGTGGATTCGGACCTCGATCACCGGAGAAGGCATTTCCCCGGTTGATCTTCCAATTCCCTGCCAGGGGGATCGCTTCATCTTCCTTGGCGCTGACTGGACGGATTTTGATCATCGATGAAGATCCAGTGATCCCGCCGGCACCGCCAGTATCGAGGGCGGCGATAGCGATCGTTGCCTTGCCGGACTGAACCAGATCACCGGAGATGGTGTAACTGCGCATCAGTGCGTGTTGATTGGTGGTGCGACCGATTTCCTGACCGTCCCAGAATGTGATGTCGGCATCATCGATGGCCCCCGGCTGCAGAAGCAGATCCTGCCCCTTCCACTGCTCGGGAACTTCGATGGTCCTCCGATACCAGACGAATCCGTCCCAACCTTGGTTCTCACCAGCCCACAGTCCTGGAACTGGCATCTCTTCCCAGTTGTCATCGGAAAAGGCGGGTTCAGCCCAGGATCCGATGACGCCAGGATCTCCGGTTAGTTTCTTGTCCCACCACTCGCCAGTCCTTTTCTCGAACTGGGCGACCTGTTCGCGATACAACTTCTGGATCTCTTCGGCGGAACGATTCCCCCAGCGAGCCTCTTCTCTCTCCAACTTTGAGACCCGTTCCTTGAACCTTGGATGGCGTTTCATCGCCACAGTTGAAGTCCAGGGCTCGATACGAGTCCCACCCCAGTTGACATCGAGTAATCCAACAGGAACTCCCAGTTCCTCGTAGAGACGCCGTGCCATGAAGGTACCGATCGCCGTGAAATTTCCTGCCGTCTCCGGGGTCGAAACTTCCCACGCCGCAGCAATATCAAACTCGGGATTCCTGGATAGAAGATGGGGCGCCTTGATCCTTCGCAACCAGGGAAGATCTCCGGCGGCGATTTCCTCATCGGAGTTCATCGAACTTCGAACTTGCCATTCCATGTTGGACTGACCACCACAGAGCCACACTTCTCCGACCAGAAGATCCTTGACCACGATGGTTCCATCGGAGCCCACGATGGTCATCGCTCGACCCTCTGCGCTGGCGGCCAACGGCTCCAGAGTGACGGACCACTGGCCTTGATCGTCGACCTGAGATTTCTTCTCCTGACCGGCGAAACTGACAGAAACCTCGGTCCCCGGAGCCCCGGTTCCCCACACTGGCAGATCCATGTCGCGCTGAAGGACTGCGTGATCGCTGAAGACTGCTGGTACATCGATCGCCAAAACAAACGGCGAGAAGAGCAGCAAACCGCTGGTGAGCAGCCACTGGGCACATCGGATCGGTCTCATCATCGAGATACCTCCTGGGCCATCGAAACCCTAGTTTTCGGCGCCGCAGGAACTGCGCGCCATGTGAAATGGGGTCCGAAAATCGGCACCCGAGAAAAACGACATCAGCAGTGATCGTCCGCTCTGGTTGTGGCCAGGTCAAGGACGGTCAGTGGGACTCTGACAGGGCGGTTTCCAACCGATCCAGCACCTGTTGTTGGATCTCCAGGTACTGCCGATGGTCTTCTCCCAACGAATCCGCCACCGGCCACACCACGCTGACCAGGCCAGTTTCGTTGAATATTTGCTCGGCCAGTGGTGTCGCTGGAACTTGATCCCAAAGCAATATCAGGGCTCCGCTGCGGATCTGAAGTTGCTTGAGGTCGGCGGCCAGACCATCGTTCCATTTTCCTTGCGGGTCGAGATCGATACGTTGGGTCGACCACCCCATCTTGGCCGCGGGATAGACCCAGAAGGGACCGCTGGTCAGCACCGAGAGTTCCGGATGGGTCGTGGCCAGTTTCGACATCCGCTTCGCTAGTGCCTCGAGCGGAAGCACCAGCAGACTCCAGCGCTTCTCCAGTGCAGCCCGATGTTCGGGCAACCGCTGGATCAGCCGATGAAGAATCCTCTCTCCCTGCACGATCAGAAGCTCTGGGTCGAGCCAGGTGTGGCCGGCAATCCCCTCGTAAGAACTGCTGCCTTCTGGACCATGACTGTGAGTCACCACATCCGGATAGTGCAGCCATTGCTCACGACAGGCCCTAGCCACCTCGACGCTCTTGACGATGGGAAGCGAGTATCTTCGAGCCCATCCCTCTAGATTCGCTCCGTTGAGGATGATGAGATCCGCAGCCGCAAGAGTCTCCAGAGCGGCATCGTCGGGGATCCAGCGGGCTGGGTCGGCAGCCGTGGGCATCAGTGGCGTCACCTCGCCCAGATCCATCACCAGTTCAGATGCGATCCATGCCAACGGTGAAATGGAAACCACCAATTGCAGCGGGGTGCCGCTGTCGATGATCGAGGAATCACCCTCACCGGCGGCCGGTGCCGAATCCATCGAACAGCCGATACTGACCGAAGCCACCACCAGCAACAGGAGTAGCATCAATTGACGTGGCCGCATCGAGTCGTCCTTTATCACGGTAAGAGCAGAGGACCATCCGCCACGAATCGAATCGCAGCAATGGCCAACAAGTGGGACAGGAATCCGCCACAGAGAACTACGATGGCAACCTCGGTGAAGAGCAAACGAGCAACAAAACCCCGTGGAGCGCCGATTCTCTCCAAAGTTTTCACTTCTCGCTCCCGGACTTTCACATCGAGTGTCACGATCAATCCCAGAAGGAGTGTCGTCGCCACCATGACCAGCATCGAATTGGCATCGAGAATCGCCTTCGCTCTCATCACGACCGTCAGTAGTTCTCTCAACTCCACCTCCGAGTCGATGGTTTGCAGATCCTGTTGCCTGCGAAACCTCGAACGGAGAATCGTGCGACCCTTCTCATCCTTGGCGTGGATGATCAATGCAGTGATCGGTAACTGATCCGGATCTCCATGGAAGTGAAAACTGTCCTCGTTCTCCGCGGTCACCTCGACCGCTTCCACCACCGCGGCGGAGGCCGTGACGTGATTACTCTTGCTCTCCAGCACCAAGTGGAAGTCCTTCTCCGGGTCGATTTCCAGGTGCCCATGTCCTTCTCCAGTGACCACCCAGGAGGTGTGCAAACTGACGAACACGGCGTCATCGTCTGGTGTGCCCGTGGCAGGAATCACCGCAGTCACCTTCAGTAACAAAGGATAAGATCCAGCCAGATCGTGGAGTTTATGGACATCGGTGGCGATGGAGTCGCCGACCGAAAGATCGAGGGCTTTCGCAACTCCGGTTCCCACCGCGGCCTCGGCCAATCGTTGTGGCCAGTGTTGCCCGGACGGCAGAAGGATCCCTCGGAATTCCTGATAATCAGGAGTGGTTCCAACCAGCGGATATTGATTCACCGATCCCTCCAGGTGGATGGGAATCGGTACGCCATAACCAGATTCGCCCGCTTCCATGGCGACCTTCATCTCGATGGTCCGCTCCACCACACCCCTGTAGTAGAGTGCATGGATCAACAGATCCGATCGACTTCCCGGAGCCCCGACCACCAGCGGTGTCGATACCGCCCTCGCCTCGAGTCTCGCACGATACAGATCGAGCAATCCATCGACCGCAGCAGGAAGCACCCCGACCAGTGCAATGCACAGTGCGAGTACCACGGTTCTTACCTTATGATGTGCCAGCGATCGTAGAGCCAGTCTCAGCATCGGGCCACTCATGAGGCACTTCCCGTCAGCGACTCGACTCGATCGAATCCCGCCAGGATGGACGAATCATGGGTCACAACGATGACCGTAGCTGCCGTCAAATCGGCCTCCTCAAATAACAGTTCCAGTACCGCTCTCCCCGACTTTCCATCGAGACTGCCAGTCGGTTCATCGGCCAGGATCAACGATGGGGATGTCATCAGCGCTCTACAGACCGCCGCCCGCTGCCTCTCTCCCTGGGAGAGTGCCCTCGGTTTCCGGTGGAGTAGATCCTCGATGCCACAGCGGCGAGACCGCTCGAGTAACTTGGATTGTTCCTCCGCAGTCGGCTCTCGACCATCGAGCCACATCGGAAGATAGCAGTTCTCCCTCACATCGATGTGTTCGAGCAATTCGAACTCTTGGAATACCAGCCCGATGTGCTCTCGGCGAAACTTCCTGCGTTTCGCATCCGATAGCTGGTCGATTCTGATTTCCCCGACCTGAACCTCGCCCGAGGATGGACATAGAATGCCAGCAATACACGAGAGAAGCGTCGTCTTCCCGCAGCCGGATGGCCCCATGATGGCGACCTTTTCTCCCGCTTCGATGGCGATCTTGTCGACACGAATCGGATGTTGTTGACCCGGATGGCAATGAACCAGGTCGGAGACTGAAACAGGAGAACCCGTCATTTGATCAACTCCTGACCATCATCCAGACGTCGTTGTTCCACCATATCGACTCCATCGATTCGCCATCCGATTTCAGGAATCCAACGAACATCGTACAGCGCTGTTGATAAATTCTTCCGCCAGTGGCTGTGTCCCCAGTGCTTCACTGTACCGATCACTTCCCACCGGGCACGGACCCGAAACATCGGCTCCACCACCTTAGGATTAGCGATGACTTCTGTGTCTAGAGATCGCACTGCACGTACATCGCAGACCGCATCCTCTTCGATCCGCATCATCAGGCTTTCGTGAATCTCGTCGTAAATTTGCTGATGTAACTCACCGGAAACACTTCGTGCGAGCAGTTGGTAAATCTGCTCCTCATCTTCGTAGTCAAACGCGCGGTAGATGTTCCTGTGAAGACTTTCGAAAAGGGCTTCCGCTTGATCGGGAGGAGGCAGCACCACTGGCGAGAGCCAGAATGGACGGACATCGACCTTGGTTTCTCCCAGGAAAAATAAGGCGAATGCAGCGCAGATCAATCCAGTGGCGACCGTGATCCTTGTGAATCGCTTCGATCTCCAGACCACGATCACACCAATGATACTGAACAGAACCGGAAGGAGGTCGATACTGAACCACGGCATGCGGATTCCCGGTGCCACCAGCTCCGGGTCGATCATCATCTCCGCCTCGGGCGGGCTCCAGCTCCAGCCGGGTGTGTCTTCCTGGAATCGGTATACCTGATAATCGTCTCTGGTGGAGAGCACGTAATAGACCGATTCGAGAGGAAAACCATCTTCGGTGTCGAACCGACTCCAGATGAAATCAAGCTGCCGGGGCCGCGCCTTGGTCGGATAGGTCACGGTGATGGCGACGAAGTTCATCAGATCGTTAAGATCGAATCCTTCCTGATACTCCAGATCAGTAAGCACTGGAATCAGCTGGACCCCATCCACCTGAACTGGCGCATGCAAATCGAGCCATTCCACCACTCGATTTCCATAGTCTCCCCATTCGCTCTTCACCTCCGGATCGAGGTCATCGATCGCTTTGGGGGCGAGAGAAAACCAGTGGAGAAACAAGGTTTCATCGACGAGCAGAAACATTTCGGTTTCCGCTTCTCGCACATCCACTTCGATATTGATCGGCTTGGGCACATGCGAGGTGATGGAATCTACCGCATGGAGCATCCCCGCTGGAGTGGCGATGCTCAGCCAGAGACCGCACAGCCAACCGACGCTGGATCCGAAGGTGGATTTCAATGTGAATTCAAAAAGGCGTTCGGGTCGAAGAGTGAAACCCATCCGACTCGAACGCCCTGTAGTGCGTGGTTCTGAAGTTCTCAGCGAACAGCTCCTCGTTTTTTCTCTTCCTTTTTCTCGACCTTCGGCTTTGCGGGGGCTGCGTCCTCAGAGCCCTCTCCATCAGGCCGCGGCCATTCGATGATGGCTTCCATCTTCTTTCCTTCGCGTTCGAATACGACCTTGCGCTTCGATTCACCTCCCATGATGGCGCGAATCAGTGAACGACGATCGGACACTTCTTCATCTCCGATCTTGATGATCTTATCGCCCGCCTTCATCCCGGCCTTGGCAGCGGTCGAATCTGGCATCACCTCGACAAGGGTGGTTCCATCGAGCATCACGCCCAGTCTCCGGCCACCACCGCCGCGGCGACGACCGCCATTCTCTTCCAGCATTCCTTCACGAGAAAGAAGACCGTCGAGATTACCGACACCCAGTGCAGCGAGAGCAATCACCGTGGTCGAATGCTCCAGGTATTCAGGAATCACCAGATCAAAGGTGTCAAACTGTGTGTGAATACCGTGCCATGTATCTGCTCGCCCTTCCTGTGTCCAGAAGAAGCCGGGAACACCGCGGGCGAGGAACGACTCGTGGTCACTTCCGATACCGCGGGGGATTCCATCGACATCGGTGAGTTTGAACGGTAGGTCGGGATTAAGATCCATCATCGGAGTGAAGACTTTTTCAAAATCATCTTTCATCGCTGCGGTCGCGGGAAGTCCTGCGATGGCATTGGGTCCACCGTCATAGACGAACACAGCAGAGATTTTATCGAGCAGTTCCGGGTTCTGATCGACCCAGGCTTTCGAGCCGAGCAGCCCTTGCTCTTCACCGCTCCATAGCATGAAACGAATGGTACGACGTGGCTTCGCTCCAGTGGCCATCAACATCCGTGCGGCTTCGATGGTCGTGGCGGTTCCAGTACCGTTATCGGTGGTCCCTGTAGCCCCATCCCATGAATCGATATGGCCCCCCACGATGACGTATTCATCGGGAAACTCGCTGCCCACAATATCGCCAACTACGTTGTAAAACTTGGCTGGTCCTGGCTGGAAGTGGTTGCGGACGTCGATGCGAAGAGTGACCTCCTCATCGCCATTCAACTTCTCCACAATCATGTCGTACTGATCTTTGCGCAGGTTGATGCGCGGAATCGTCGGTAGATCATCCCAGGTGATCCGATGATTGCCGTACACGTTGATGTTCTCGCCACGGGTCGGGTAGATCCAGCCGGCGATTCCCGCACCTTCGAGCTTTTCGGTCACCTCACGCTGAGCTTGACGCGCCTCGCGATCCTGCCGTCCTCGCTGAGCAGGGCGCACGATCCACGCGCCCTTCATCGCATCCACATCGAGGTCCTCGACCGAATCCGGTAGCAGCACTGCCGGACCCTCTTGCACTCCTCTGGTGCCCGCAGACCAGGCAGGAGTACCGAACTCAAGATCGACCCGCTCGGGGGAGATCATGTGGCCTCGCCACGCACCCCGCTGGAAGCCGACATTGAATTGTCCTGCTTCTTCCATCTTGACGTTTTCCAGACCGAACTCGATGAACAGATCCCGCGCCCATTCACAAGCCAGATGATCCTGGTGACTGCCGGTCAACCGAGGACCGATGCCGTTGACCAGTTGGTCCAGGACGTCGACCACCTGGTTATCTTCGATTCCGATATCGATCAACTTCTGCTGCATCTCAGTGAGTTTTGGTTCGGATCCATCGGAGGCCGTCGCAATTGCGGGGATCCACATCAGGGAACAGAAGTACATCGTGATGGCAAAGGTTCGCATGATTATTCCTTTCAGAATGCTCCCTCCAGAAGGCCAGAATGACCCCTGTGACGAAGCAGCTCGGACGAAGCAACTCGGACGAAACACGTGAGCGGACTCAAGCCGCCAAGATCGCTCAGAATCGCAAGTATGGGGGGGGCGGTCAAGGAGGCGGTCCCGGATCACTGGCCCAATATGCCGATTCCCTGTTGGCAGATTCCCTACGGACCGAAGGACTGCTGACCTAAGAATTCAGGGTCGGCTCGGGAACTCGATCCCGTTCCCCCGAGGCTATCCTGCATTCTGCGGGCCATCTCCACCGATCGACCTCAGGGAGCAGCCTGCCGCTTCTCTTGCTTGGCCCAGGAATCCCTCAACGGGGCAATTCTCGCCAGATGGGGCGCCCCTTCTTTCGACAACTTCTGGTCCGCCACGAAGTAGCCCACCCGCTCCAACTGGAAACGATCTCCGGCGGCCGCCTCGGCCAGCAAGGGCTCGCACAAGGCGGTAGTCTCGACCAGCGAATCGGGATTGAGGAAATCGGTCAGAGACTTTCCTTGCGGAACATGATCAGGATCCGCAACGCTGAAGAGTGGCGAATAAAGCCGCACCGGTAGCTCGACGCAGCACGAACCGGGAACCCAGTGAATGATGCCTCGAACTTTTCGGCCGTCGGGAGTCTGCCCGCGAGCCGTGTCTGGATCGTAATCACACCTCAACTCCAGCACCTCCCCGCTATCGGGATCCTGGATCACTTCCTTGACCGTCACGCAGTACCCGTATCGCAATCGAACTTCGGCACCGGGAGCCAGTCGACGCCACTTTCTCGGCGGTTCGAGGCGGAAGTCATCACGATCGACCCATACTTGCCTCTCGAAGGGTAACTGGCGAGTGCCTGCTTGCGGATCCTCTGGATTGTTGACCGCTTCAACCATCTCCTGAAGGTCTTCAGGGAAGTTCTCGATCACCAACTTGAGAGGATCGAATACGGCCATCCTGCGGGTCGCAATCTTGTTGAGATGATCGCGAACCGAATTTTCCAGCACCGAATATTCGATGATCGAGTTGAACTTGGCCACTCCAATTCCTGCCATGAAATTCCGAATCGATTCTGGAGTGTAACCGCGACGCCTGATTCCCGAGAGAGTCGGAAGTCGTGGATCGTCCCACCCCTCGACATGCCCATCCTCGATGAGAGTTCTCAAGGACCGCTTGCTCATCACGGTATAAGAAAGTGCCAGTCGGGCGAACTCGGTTTGTCGGGGCTGCTCCTCGAGGCCGACCTTTTCGAGGAACCAATCGTACAACGGTCGATGATTCTGGAACTCAAGACTACACAATGAATGAGTCACGCCCTCGATGGCATCGCCTTGACCATGAGCCCAGTCGTAGGTGGGATACATGCACCAGGTATCGCCGGTTCGGTGATGCATCGAGCGGTGGATTCGGTACATGACCGGATCCCGCATGACGATATGGGCAGATTCCATGTCGATCTTGGCCCTTAGCGTCTTCGCCCCGTCAGGAAATTCTCCCGCTTTCATGCGGCCGAACAGATCCAGGTTTTCCTCGATGGAGCGCCCTCGATGCGGGCCATTCCGCCCAGGCTCGGTCAAACTTCCACGGTACTGTCGAACCTCTTCACCTGTGAGATCGCACACATAGGCGTCTCCCTGACCGATCAACTGGGTCGCCCACTGATAGAGTTGATCGAAGTAGTCCGATGCAAAACACAGTTGATCCCACTCGAATCCGAGCCAGCGGATGTCATCTTGAATCGAATCGACATACTCCTGCTCTTCACGAGACGGATTGGTGTCATCGAATCGAAGATTACAGCGTCCAGCAAATTTTGCAGCCAGACCAAAGTTGAGACAGATCGCCTTGGCATGGCCGATGTGCAGGTAGCCATTCGGTTCTGGTGGGAATCGAACCTGAATCCGCCCGCCAGAGGGTCCGGAACTCCCATCCGAAAGGATCTTTTTCTCGATGAAATTGTCAGGCCTGGCCGCTTCACCGGCAGCCGTATCGTGTATATCGGACATCAACAGCCTCTCCAGTCAAGTTTGCAGGACTTATTGTGACGAATTAGTACAAATATCGTAATGAGTCTCTCCTGAACCTCGTGAACCGCTCCTATCGAATCACACCGTCGTCCGATAGTATTTAAGGTGAGAGGTAATATGCAACTGATCGGTCTGGCTTCGCCATGGCGATCATCACGGGAGACGGAGTCTGTTGCCAGGAATTCCACGGTAACACCTGAATCATAAGAGGAGACGATCGCCATGAAAATTCGACCGATCCACGCTGCAATACTGGCCAGCCTGATGCTATTTCAGTTTCCAGCCCTGGCCACAGCCATGGGTGGTGGCTACGACATGAGTTTCTCCAGCGGCTCTGCAGCCGAAGGCGGACTCGTTCCAGTCACTCTCACTCTCACCCATTCCGCTCCTACAGGGGTCCAGGGGTTCTCTTTCGGAGTTTGCCACGATACCAACATGGTCGCACTAGAACCGGTTGGACCCGGCACAGGAGAATTTGACTACGTCATCGACTGGTCCACCGAGATGGAAACCATCAAGAATGGTTCGCCACCTGATTTCCTCCAGCAAAACCTTGAATCGGGCGGCTGGGCGGTCGGATGCGTGATTTGTTTCACCTCCTGTGCCGTCATGGATGTGGGTTCGACCGAGATCGGAACCGCTTTTTACCGCCTGCTCGGACCGGCCGGGACGTTGACCACTGTTGGCCTCTGCAATATCCTCGGCAACCCACCGGTTTCCAGCGTCGCGGTGGTCAATGGAAGCTCGAATCCGATGAGTAGCACCGATGGCACCATCGAGATACTCGAGCAGCCTCCGACACTGTTCTACTTCACCGCTCCCGACAAACAGGTCAACTATGACCCCATCGACGGTTCGGCCAACTTCAACGCACTCATGACCATCGCAGAAGATCCAGCCAATGCGACCTACCCTTCCAACACTCAAGGCTTCTCGATGAGTTTGGTCACCGACTCGACCTACATCGTTCCCACGGGAGCCATGGTGGCCGGGCCCGTCGCTCAGGCGAACCCTGCATTCTCCGAGGCGATCCTGACCGAATCGGGTTGGGCGATTGGAGTGGTGTACGCTTTTCAGTTGCCGGTATACATCCAGTTTTCCAGTCCAACGAATGCCGTCAGCCTAACGGGATCCACCGTGCAATCGGTCCTGGCCGGAGATGAGGTAGGAGCGACCGTACCACTCTCCTGGCAAAGTCACAGCACTCCACCGATCTTCAATGTGATCACTTTCAACAATCAGAGCCTTGCCCCCATAACCTATGATGGATCACTGATCCTGAATCCTCAGTCGGTGCTGGATTTCGTTCGCGGGGATTCCAATGGCGACGGTATCACTGACGTCGCAGATGTCGTCTGGTCATTGCAGGAAATCTTCAACTCGGGTCCTCAAGGAACCTGCCACGACTCCAAGGATTCCAATGCAGACCAACTGTTCGATGTTGCGGATCCGGTCTGGTTGATCTCCTACATCTTCACCAACGGAGCGGCACCTCCTCCTCCTTTCCCCAGTTGTGGAAATGCCGGAGAACCGCAGAACTGCCAGATCTACAACGGCTGCTGATCGATCGGGGCGGTAGCGCCACCGAGGAAGAAAAACACCCCGTGCGGCGCTGAAGCCGGGCGGGGTGTTTCTCATCGCTGCTCGCCGCTCTCATCGCCGCTCGCATCGCCGCCAGAACTTCTCGATCAGAAGTTCAACGCCTAGCACCACCCTTCTTACTCGCCTCTTCACGAACCCTTTTCGCAGTGGCTGCCCATGAGCAAATCTTGCAGGTCGAGAGATCGTGTCCCCTGGCCGGACAGTGCTCACGACCAAAATAGATGATCTGAAGGTGCAGATCATTCCACAGCCGTTCGGGAAACAACTTCTTCAAATCCGCCTCGGTCTTCTCGACGTTTTTACCGGTGGAGAGACCCCAACGGGCCGCCAGGCGATGGATGTGAGTGTCGACCGGGAATGCCGCAACTCCAAATGCTTGCGCCATCACCACGCTGGCGGTCTTGTGCCCCACTCCAGGGAGCGCCTCTAGACCTTCGAAGTGTGCCGGCACCTGGGAGCCGTGCTTTTCGACAAGGATCCGCGAGAGATCCCTGATCGCTTTCGCCTTCTTCGGTGCTAACCCGCAAGTCCGGATCTGTTCGAGGATCTCCGCCACCTCCAGCTGGGCCATCTTTGCGGCAGTCCTGGCTCGTTTGAAAAGCCCAGGGGTCACCAGATTGACCCTCGCATCGGTGGTTTGCGCCGAGAGCAGCACTGCGATCAACAAAGTAAATGTGCTGTCGTGCTGAAGTGGGATGGGAGGATCTGGATACAACCGGGCGAGAATCTTCGCCACCTTATCTGCTTTATCTTGACGCATCATCGAGACACTCCACTCCTTTTCTTACCGGTCGATGGCAAGGTCGATCTTGCGGAGTCATCGAGCATGATACTTCGGCTGTGCGTCATGGAATCCTCGCCCCTTCTCTGATAGGTTCCTATTCGACTCTCATCGTTGGGGTGATTGAGATTTTTAGAGGCAGGAACCTGGAACGACTCCGGCCCGGTTGTCGTCAACTCCACTGTCCAGAGAGAGACCAAAATCAGTTCCGAAATCGAGCCCAAAAGTTCACCAAAACTAGCCCATACTGAAGTGTAGCAAAGATCGCAATCGTCTCGATCCGCCACATGAAAGCGCCATGAAAGCAAACATGATCCGTCGATACTGCAGACCATCGGTCGCCACTTTTCTTTCCACTTCGTATTTCATATCGGCTCCGCCAAGGCCTTTTCCACTGGATCGAAGTCACGATGAATCTTGAAGCCAGACCCAGAATACTACCTCTTTTTCCGCTGCCCGATGTGATTCTCTTTCCCGGCCAGATTCTACCTCTTCACATCTTTGAATCCCGTTACCGCCAGATGACCCGTGACCTGCTCGACAATGCTGGCGAAATCATCCTCGGGACGGTTCTAGGAAAAGACAAGGAACGTCTCCAAGAGAATGCACCGGTCCAACCGATCGCGTGCCAGGGAAGACTCCAACAATATCAAACTCTTGAAGACGGGCGCTTCCTTGTGATGATCCTGGGTGAAAAGCGTGTCAGGATTCATCCTCATATCGGTAACCAGTTGTATCCTGAGGCTCGGATAGAAGATCTCGTCGAGTCAAGCTCCTTTACTTCCGACCAGCAAACTCGGTCACTTCAGGAATCGATCTCCGAACTCAAAAACGATGTCGACCTTCCCGAGGACACCTCGGCACAACAACTTTCCGATATCCTCATCATGATCACCCCGATGAGTACAGAACAACGATATCGTCTGTTTTCGACCCCTTCCCTCGCCGATCGAGTGGAATTGATTCTGGAAATGCAACCTCCCAGCGATAAAGATGCTCCAGATGAATGATTCCGATTGATTCAACTGCGTGGTTTTAGATCCGCTCTGTAACCCAGCATTTCCACCGCATCGTTTGCCGGCTCGGCACGGATGGAGATGGAGGAAGGTGCCCATCTATGGTGATTTCCCGTAGCTCCCAACTCATCTACCTGTTGGCGCTGATGTCGATCTTGATGACCGGTTGTCGGCAGGTCGAGCGGGTCACCGAGGAGGGCGGCCTTCCGCTGGTCGCCTGGGGGCGGGATCTCTATCAGTCAGAAGGAGTTCTGGTCTATGCGACCAGCGTGCGGGCGGCTCGTGAAATCGCAGGCCATGCCGATACCGCTGCAGAAGCCTTCCGAAGAATGTCAGGAGAAGAACCACGTCAACTGATCTACGTCGCAGTGGATCGTGATGACTCCGTCGCGGATCAGATGCTGGAGGCGGGACTTCAAGGAATATCCCGCATCTCTGGCAAGTCCGTACCAGAGATCAAAAGCCAGATGATCGATTCGGCAAAGAAGCAGGGTGGAGATGGGGTTGAGCAGGAGCAGCAGATGCTCCACGCACTGCTCAGCCTGATTCCCGGGGTTCTCGAAGCGCCAGTAAATCGACCCGCTGAAGTGTGGGGCGATGCAGTGGTCATTTCCACTTCATCCAGAATCCACAGGAATCTCGACATCATCATCGACGGAGTCATGAAACGGGAAGAGGTGGGCACCTTCAAACGTTTGATGTGGAGTCCGATCATCGCAATCGCCAAGGGTTACATCTCGAGAATCCTCAACGAGATCCAAGAGACCATCATCATAGGTGTCCATTCACAAGGTCGAGTCGGGTGGACTCAGGATCGAATCGATCAGATGCTAAAGAACTCGTTAAAAGAGAGTGACCTCAAACAACTGTTTGAAAATGGATCGCGTGAGATCGAGAAGACCACTTCGAAGCCAACGCGCCAGCCACTTGTAATACCTTGACTTGACCCACTGGTGAAGCACGATGGCGACCCCACAGATGTTCGGTTTTCCATTCAATCATGACCATTCTCATCGCTACAAGTTTGCTGGTTCGAGGAGCTAAAAATGCACGCCTTCCGCCGTTTCCCGCGGTCCAGAACGCAGATGACACTGCTACTGCTGAGCTTCTCGCTCCTGACATCCGGGTGTGGGCTGCTTTCCACATCCGAGACGCGGACAGGTCAGCTCGAGAGAGTGTTCCACATCCGATATGTCAGTTCGATGAAGGACTGCACCATCGGAGATGATTTCAAGCTCTGGATACCCGTTCCTCACGATGACGACCATCAGGTCATTTCCAACATGAAGGTTCGTACGCCCATCGAAGGAACTCTTTCCAGCGAGTCGCGTTTCGGAAACTCGATGTACTATTTCGAAGGGAAATGTTCCTCTGCACAGATGAACTTCACGATCGAGTACGACGTCGATCGTTACGCGTACTCCATCGACCAGTCCCAGGTGGCGAAACAAACCGATGATCGTTCGCGAGATTCGATGTCGCAGTACCTGACTCCATCTTCGCTCTGCTATGTCACTCCTCAGGTGAAACGAGAAGCCGAACTCTTGACCGCCGACAAGACCACTGACCTGGCAAAGGCTCTAGCCTTTTTCGACTTCATCTTGGATCGAATGTCCTATGACCAGAAGCATCAGGGCTGGGGTCGTGGTGACATCTCGCATGCTTGTGATGTGGGAAAAGGAAACTGCACTGACTTCCACACCTACTTCAATGCCCTGTGCCTTGCGAGCGGCATTCCATCCCGGTTCCAGATCGGTATGTGGGGTAAATATGAATCCGTGGTCGGTGAATATCAGACCGGAGGATATCACTGCTGGGCAGAGTTCCATGTGCCCGGTCAGGGTTGGATTCCGGTGGACATTTCTGAAGCAGATAAAGATCCGCAAAACGCCGGACGATACTTCGGCACTCACTCCGAAAACCGAGTGACCCTCAGCACCGGTCGAGACTTGACACTGGTTCCGCGACAGGCCGGTCCCGTTCTCAACTACTTCGTGAATCCATACCTCGAGATCAACGGGCGCCCTTCCAGTAATGTCTCCAAGAAATGCTTCTGGAACGAAATTGTCGAATCGGAATTCTCAAGCCACTTAGGTCTGAGACTTCTTCAACCCATCCATGAGACGGAATAAAGTCATGAATCAAGAACCTAGATCCGTGGACAACAAACCAGTGGTCATCGAACTAGACGCCGGCAAATATGCTTGGTGTGCCTGTGGCCAATCCAGCAATCATCCTTTCTGCGATGGAAGTCATTCCGGCTCCGGCATGACCCCCGTTGTGTTCGAAGTGGAAGAGAAAAAAAAGGTTGCGCTGTGCGCCTGTAAGAAGACTTCCGGCGCTCCCTTCTGCGACGGTTCTCACTCCTGACGGTGGGGTCCGTGACGCTCAAAAGAGTCACGGACCCAGTTCGGCAGTAGTTCAAGAGACCCGCTGCGGCTATCATGCCGATTCGGTTCAGTTTCCATCCTGGTCGCTGACTCCATCCGGAGGATTCCAGGATGTCATCGCCAACTGAATGATTACGAACTGGAATGGTGGTTTTCATGCGCTTTCCTGCACTCCTCATCCTGGGGCTACTTCCAACCATCGGGCTGTGCCACGATCCTCACGATGACATCCCACCGCCATTTCTAGCCATCGACAAACTCGATCGAGAAGATCCATTCCGTCAACTCGATGACGTGCTACCGACACCCACCGAGGCACGCTTGGCATCGGGCGCCCCTGGACCTGGGTACTGGCAGCAACAGGCTGACATGAATATCCAGGTCACCCTCGACGCCGAGAATCACCGAATTTATGGCAAGGAACGTGTCACTTACCACAACAACTCACCCCACAAACTCACCTACCTGTGGATGCAACTGGACCAGAACCGCTTCCGCAGCGACTCCATCGGCAATGCTGGAGATCCTAGTGACCTGGGAGAGGAACAGAGTATTCGCTGGCTGCGGCGCCTGGCCTTCGAAGAAGAGTTCCAGGGTGGCTATGAAATTTTGGCGGTACGCAGCCCAGCCGGTACCGATTTTCATCACGTGATCGTCGACACGATGATGCGCATCGATCTGGCCTCACCGCTCAAGTCCGGAGAGGTTCTGGAATTCGATGTGGAGTGGAATCACTCCATCGTCAATGCCGATGTCATGCGGGCTCGAGGTGGATACGAGTGGTTTGAAGATGCCGGGAATGCGATCTACGAGATCGCCCAGTGGTTCCCTCGTATGTGCGCCTACACCGACTACGCCGGCTGGCAAAACAAACAGTTCATCGGCAGTGGTGAATTCACCCTCGAATTCGGCGATTACCTGGTCTCCATCACGGTGCCTGACACCTTCATCGTCAGCGCGACCGGTGTGCTGGTCAATCAGAATGACGTTCTCACCGAGGAACAGAAGGAACGGTTCTCCACGGCCAGAGACTCCCACCGACCGATCTTCGTCGTGACACCCGAAGAGGCTCTGGCAAACGAACAAGTGGAATCCAAGGGCGTAAAGACTTGGACCTTCGATGCCAAGAATGTCCGAGATTTCGCCTGGGCGGCATCTCCGAAATTCATCTGGGATGCGATGGGAGTCTCCGTGCCAGGAGGGGGCACCACGATGGCGATGTCCTTCTACCCCAATGAAGGGGAGCCGTTGTGGAGTCGTTATTCGACTCATGCCGTGGCCCACACCGTCGAGGTCTATTCGCAGATCAGCATCCCTTACCCCTATCCCGTTGCCATCAGTGTCAATGGCCCCATCGGGGGCATGGAATATCCGATGATCTGTTTCAATGGTCCACGGCCCGAAGAGGATGGAACCTATTCAGAGAGAACCAAGTACGGGTTGATCGGTGTGATCATTCATGAGGTGGGGCACAACTGGTTTCCGATGATCATCAATTCGGATGAGCGCCAGTGGACCTGGATGGATGAAGGCCTCAATACTTTTGCCCAGTTCATCGCCGAACAACTATGGGAAGAAAAATACCCATCTCGCAGGGGTGAAGCACGCAACATCACCGGCTTCATCACCAGCACCGACCAGATGCCCATCATGACCAATAGTGAGCAACTGCTACAGTTTGGAAACAACGCCTACGCAAAACCTGCCACCGCACTCAATATTCTCAGAGAAAGCGTTCTCGGGAGAGAGCTGTTCGATTTCGCCTTCGCTGAATACTCCAGGCGCTGGGCGTTCCGTAGACCGGAGCCCGCAGACCTGTTCCGAACCCTTGAAGATGCCAGCGGAGTCGATCTGGACTGGTTCTGGCGCGGTTGGTTCTACACCACCGATCACACCGATTTCGCCGTCGAGCGGGTGGTGCGCTACCACCTCGATACCGGCAATCCGGATGTGGAGAAGCCTCTCCAACAGGAAGAACGAGATTCCGATCCGGAATGGATCAGTCGTGCGGGCAATGCGGGTCTTTCGATGCGTTCCGATCGATACCCGGAGTTACTCGATTTCTACAACTCCTTTGACGAACTTGAGGTGACGGAAGAGGACCGAAGAGGGTACGAACGCTTCCTCTCACGTCTCGATGAAGGAGATGCCGCACTGATCGAGAGAGACTGGAACTTCACCGTGATTCGGCTGAGAAATTTTGGCGGTTTGCTGATGCCGGTGCCGTTGCGAGTGACCTACGAATCGGGAAAGACTGAGGATTTCAGGATCCCAGCGGAGTTGTGGCGCTCCGATCCACGAGCCGTATCGAGGTTACTGGTCACCGACGAGCCTGTGGTCAGGGTCGAGATCGATCCCAGACTTGAAATTGCAGACGCCGATCGCAGCAACAATATCTTCCCGCAAGAGATCGATCATCAACGCTTCCGTATCAACCCCGAAGGGGATCGCAGCAACCCGATGCAGAAAAGTCGAGATGAGAGACTTCGTATCGAGGCACAGATCGCCGCCAGTCGCCTCGGGCGCGAGATGGCAGCCAGCATCAAGAATCGTGAACGAGGAACTCCTGTTCCAGCCGCTGCCAGGATGCTCGATTCCGTGGCCGAGGACGCTCTTGTCGATCCATACGGGCAACGACTATCCGTCTTCAACGCTCCGGATGATCAGGGAATCGCTCGAATCGTCAGCGTCGGTCCAGACGGTGAGCCGGGAACCAAAGATGATGTTAGTTGGATTGTTCAAGAAGATGGAACCATCGAGGAACGAGTGAATGGTGACGAGGACTAGCGACTCACTCCGATTCGAGTTGGATCAGTTCTTCGACGACATTGCCTTCGATGGCCTGTACGACAAAGGGGTCGACAGGCATGAAGCCTGTCAATTCGGGAACGGTGACGAGATACAGCCCTGGTGCACTGACCAGCACCCGGTAGCCATTCCCGGTACGGCCGCGGGTCACCACTGTGCCGTTATGCCCCTGTGCACTCACTGCGGGATGCCAGGCCAGATCCCACGGAACTGAAGTTCCGTTCTCATCGAGGAAGAGCCGCATCCCCATTGCGGGCTCTAGTGGCAATGTGAACTCGTTGGGTCCCGAAAGAGTGACCTGAACTTGTTGATGCGTGGGTCGGTACGCCACATCGGAGCAGGAGATCAACACGGCCCCCACCGGCACCTGGAACTGGAAGAAACCGTTGGTGGCCGATCCGACCGGGATCGCCCCAGCACCCGGGGTTCCGGGAGGACGAACCGGAGCCCACCGAATCAAACTCGGTGTGGCCACGCCCGTTCCATCGGCAAGCACCGTTTGCACCGAGATGTCGACAGGTGCGGGCAATTCGATGTTGGCATCCAGTAACCCATCTTCGCCGACCTGAAACAGGTCTCCGACCCCGACAGGTAAAACCAGGATACCGTGGCTCCCCTGTTTCACCTGCACTGGACCCCATTCCCAGAGGAAGCCTCCGGCCATCGAGGTGCTGACCATCGAAACACTTTGCACCTCGATGGTGTCGTTGATGGGGTCGCTACCAGGACCCGTGGGTCTGATCCTCACCGAGAAGTTGTCCAGTTGCCAACCCTCGGGAATGAACACGGAGCCCGCCAGATCGACTCTCTCTTCATCATCGAATGGAATCTCCAAATCCAGTTCGAGCACATCTTCGGTCGTCAATTCGAAGGAGATCTCATCAAAGACCTCTGGTTGATGCGCCCAGTGGCCCGATTCCAATGTTGCAATCCAGGACCCCGGCAACAGTCCCTCGAGTTGCTGGGTCGAGACACCGGTGACGGTGACTTCCGAATGAGGGGATCCCGCTCGACCTTGCTCTCGCAGTCGCAGAACCACTCCTTCTCTCTCGGTATCGCCGAACAATCTCAACGAGATGGTCCCACTCTGCTCAAGGCTCAGTTCTCGTTCACCCCCGGCCACCAGATCGACGGTGATCCGACGCCATTCGTGACCTAGAGCTCGGGCGTGAAGCGCCACCGCGGATCCGATCGACCCGATCCGCCCGTCGAGCGCGACCGGACTTTGCTGCGAGACGATCCGGGGATCTTCCGGCAACGCCCATCCCGGGTGAGGCAGTGAACTACGAGAGTAATCCTGCACTCGGATCACCTCGACATCGGTCAACTCTTCACCAGTAACGGCTGATTTCAGGGAGAGCATCGTGAGTGCGTCGTATCGGAGAATCACCCGCACCACTCCAGCGGCTCGAGATTTGATGATGCCGATCGGAGCCACCACCCGGGCAGGACGATTTTCGATGATCGCACCAAAAAACTGAATCGCACCCTCCTGCGGCGTGACCAGTTGAAACCGTCCACGAATCACCGGGATCGAACGAGAACCAGCCAGCGATCCGATCTGAAGATGGCCAGACAATTGATCCAACACCTCGGTGGGAGCATCTTCCAGCATCACTTCACCGTTGATCCGCACCATTCCATCTGGAAGTTGGCTAGCAGAAGCCTGATTTCCCCTTCGAGAGCCAGGCTTCGAACCCTGATTCCCCGAACCTCGAGAATCCGCGGCTCCGCGACTGTTAGACAGGGGATCCTGCCCGGAAGAAGTCGCTCCCGATTCGACTGCAGAAGATCCTCCGGTCGATCCTGTTCCTTGATTGCGAAACCGAGTACCGGTGGTGTCTACGGCGCTAGCGGAAGAGTCTTCATCAGAGCGGCCCGACCCGTCAGTTCTGGAAGATGTGTTTGCCCCTCCATCACGGCTGCTGGTCCCGCCTTCATCGAAGGAGGTGCCCTGGCCACTGCGGGTGGATGGATCCTGGGACGGCCCATCGATCTCGCCGCTCAGCGGCCCATCGTCAGGAAGAAACAACACCATCGCCGTGACGATCACGAGCAAGATGGTACATGCGATGATCAGGTTGCGGGGATTCACCGGGAGTTCCTCCAGGGGGTCAGCGGGATCATCTGATTGTACCGTTCATCTGCGTCATCCATCACTCTCCGACCGGCTCACCTGAAATCAGGCGACCTTGGCTGGTCCGTAATTCAGTGGTCTTCCCCTGGACCAGCGTCAGATCCAGTTTCTGCCCATCACTCGCCAGGATCAATGAAACATCACGAGATGGAACCAGCTGAACCCACTCGATGGAACCATCTTTCCAGCGCAAGGAGACTTCGACCCCAAATCGGGTACGTAATCCAGCCACTTCACCGTCGGCCCAGCCATCGGGAAGTGCAGGAAGCAATCGGAGCACTTTCCCATGAGACTGGACCAGAGCTTCAGCGATTCCCGCGGTCGCCCCAAAATTACCGTCGATCTGGAAGGGTGGGTGATCATCGAGCAGATTGGGGAGAGTCGATTTGGACAGTTGTTTCTGCAGACTCTCCTCCACAGTGTTGCCCTCCCCGAGCCGGGCGAAGAAGTTGAGCAACCAGGCTCGACTCCAACCGGTGTGCCCACCGCCATTGGCGAGGCGAAATTCGATCGAACGACGAGCAGCGCTCACCAGTTCAGGAGTTTGCTCAGCGGTCCATTCCTCACCGGGATACAGGGCATAAAGGTGGCTCATGTGGCGGTGCCCTTTCTCCACTTCTTGCCATGGTCGTGACCATTCGAGAATACGACCGTCTTGGCCGATCTTGGGCCTGGCCATCCGGCTTCGGGTCTCACGGATGGTGTTCACCAGATCATCTTCAATACCCAGAACCTTGGCACTGTTGAGAGTCATGCTGAACAGGTCCCAGATGATTTCCTGGTCCATCGCATTTCCCATCCCGACATCTGCCACCTGGCCATCGGGAGTCTTGTAGGAGTTCTCCGGAGAGGAAGATGGACCACTGACCAGCTTTCCTGTCGCAGGATCCTCGACCAGGTAAGTGCAGAAAAACTCGCTGGCGCCACGCAAGACTGGCCATGCACGTTCACGCAAGAATTCTTCATCTCCCCCGAACTGATAGTGCTCCCACAGATGACGGCAAAGCCATGCCCCGCCCAGCGGCCACAATCCCCATACCGTTCTCCCGATCGGCACGGTGAAGGCATGAACATCACTGGTGTGGTGCGCCACCCAACCGGGAGCATTGTAGAGTTCTCTGGCGGTCTCTTCTCCCCGTACCACCAGCGCATCGATGAACTCAAAGAGCGGTTCGTGGCACTCAGGTAAGTTCGCCACTTCAGCAGGCCAGTAATTCATCTGAAGGTTGATGTTGATGTGATAGTCACTGTTCCAAGGCGCAGAGATGTGAGGATTCCAGATGCCCTGAAGATTGGCGGGAAGAGATCCTGGTCGAGATGAACTGATCAGCAAGTAGCGACCAAATTGAAAGAAGGTCGCAATCAGATCGGGGTCCTGCTGCCCTTGTTGAACGCTTTGAAGTCGCAGGTCGGTCGGGATTGCGCGACGCGACTCGCCGCCTAGAGACAACGACACTCGATCCATCAGCGATCGATGATCGGCACTCTGGCGCTGTTTGAATTGCTGGTATCGACTGGAAGGATCGACGATTTCTTCATCGTCATCCGGCAGCAGAACCAACTTCTCCCGGTCGAACTCTCCATCCGGATCGCTGTCTGCCGTGATCATGAAAAGCACTGAATCCGCTCCCACGATCGTGACCCCGGGACCGTTCATCTTCAGTAGCCCGCCTTGAACCACGATACTGACCCGGCACTCGAAATAGGCTCCCAACTGACTCTCGCCGTGGGAAGCCCGCCCGCCAAATCGCATCCAGGCGCGATTCCCATCGATACGGATCGGTTCAAGCAATGAACCGCTCGTCTCTCTCGATAGTTTGGTATCGATGGAGATCGATGCGGGTTGATCCGCTTCGAGGATCGCTGCCACGCAATCATCCGGCCCGCTGGCGATCACTCTTCTGCGATACTGGACCCCCCCGGAGGTAAACTCCTCGGTCACCTGGGCCTCATCGAGATCGAGCCAGCGACGGTAATCGATCGACTCTTCGATATCCGCCTGATGCACTTCCAGATCCGCCAGTGTCTGGTATGAGCGAGTCATACGCGGCGACATGAACTGCTCCTGCAACAGTTTCTGTGCCTCAACCACCTCTCCCGAAAAGATGAGATCGCGTGCCCGGTCCAGATGGAGATGCGCCCCCCTACGGACACGGTTGGCAGGCGTCCCGGCCCACACTCCGTCCTCATTGAGCTGAACTTTCCAGTGACGGGGATCCCCCATCACCATCCCTCCCAGTCTGCCGTTGCCGACCGGAAGCGCTTCGTTCCAATTTTTCCCGGCCGGTGTCCGGTACCAGAGGATCAGATCTCCGCTCGGTCGGGTCGCCTCGCCCGAGGTTCGCATTCCGCCACCCGGTGCACGGGCTCCCGCTCCCTGGGTGGCCAGATACTGCCGTGCCATCAGCATCGCCTGCAACGACCCCTGCGGAACGGGCCATTCCTTCCAGGAGAAGTCGTCTCCCTTGCGGCCGAGCCAGGTTCCTCCATCGAGGCGGATACGGCCGTCCGGTCCCTCGATGAACGGGGACCCGCCGGTGATGCCGCCACTTCCACCGGTATCTTTGATCCGAATGGCAATCAAGTTGGCCCCTGCATGGGCCAACGTCGCATCGATGGCATAGATCCGATCTTGATTCCAAACCGATCCTTCACCGATCTTGACGCCGTTGAAGAAGGTCTCATCTTGATCATCGATTCGGCCGGCGTGGAGCACCAGATCCTTTCCCGCCCAACTCTCTGGAAGAATCAGGTATGCCTTGAGCCAGCCGTGGCCATCGTGATCTCCGAAAGCGGTTTCCCAGCGCCCAGGAACCGGCACCGGAACCCAACCATCTTCCTGGATTCTCGCGCCGGCTTCGACCGGAGTCGAGAAACCGACCAAGCAACTGAGCCACAAGATCATCAAGCGGATTGGTGACATTCGAACTCCCATCAGTGATCCCAGAATGCACCTTCGGCACTCGTGGACCAAGGACCGACCTATGGAAAGTACCAGCGATGCAAAAAGGGCCCGGACGTGATCACGTCCGGGCCCTCTAGAATCTAAAAGAACATCGAAGCGAAAATGCGTCGTGAACTACGACGCGTATTTCACCGTTCAGCCGTATGGCTTGGTACGAGGTGTCGAGACCTCTTTGTTGGCGAGTAACTCATCGAGCGCCTTCTTGACGTAGTTTTCTCCCGAACGGCGGTTATCGAATGCGCCCTGGTAGAAGATTTTGCCATTCTTCAGGATGAAGACATGCGGAGTTCTCTTGGCTCCAAACTTCTTTCCCACCTTGCCATCGAAGTCGGTAAGAATCTTGTGCTCGACTCCGTATTGCTGGGTGAATTTCTTGAGTCCCTCGACGGTGTTGTGCTTCGTCGAGCAAACGGAGAACCACTGAACTTCCTTGGATTTGTACTCGGCAACCAACTTCTGTACCTTTTTGGCCTTGTACAGAGGCTTCACCGCAGGACAACCGGATTCGGTCCACTCCAACACGATGTACTTGTCCTTGAAATCCGCGGACTTGACCGACTTGCCGTCGAGATCTTTCAGATCGAAAGACAGCACGGGAGGAGCCTTCTTGACACTTTCATCGTCGGCCTGCAATGCAACACCGCTGCACAAGCAGAGCGCTAGGGCCAAGATGGTTGCGACGCTTCTCATCGGCCGCTTCCTTTCCATTTGCAGGAACCTTACGGCTCCTGAGCATTAGTAATTACTTCTGATTCTTCAACTCTGGCCCAGCGAAAGTGATCGCTGGCATCCCAGGCACCGGCCCTGCAGCCTTTCCTGGACTGGGTACCAGTGTGACACCCAGCAACCCAGGATGAAAGCCCAAGCCCAACTCCTTCAACTGGAAATGAACCTGCCATCCGATGCGGCGACCATTCTCGATAGTCGACTCCGGATTCCATTTCTGCACTTTCGCCTCGGAGATCAAGCCCGCTTCGATGCCATGAGGAAAAGCGATCCACTGCAGCGGAACTGCTGGGCGTCGATCGTGACCCTGTCGCGCCCAGCGCACCACCCATGTGCCATTTCGAACCCGCTCTGTTCCCTGTTCTGGAATCCATTGGTGCTCGAAGTGGAAGCCTCGTGCGTTCGCTGCGGGAATCGGATACTGGTCTTTCCAGCCGGCCAAGATCGTACTTCCACCCGTATCGATGGGGATCGGTGCTCCACCTGCGGAGATGCTCAACTCTGTTTCACTCGCCCCGTAGATACAGGTCTTCTCGCACACCTGCCAGATCACCTTCACCGGGATGCTGATCTTGGCTGGAGTTTCCTCATCATCCTGGACCGTGGGAGTGATGCGAAATCGCAGTAGAAAAGGTTTGCTGTAGCCGATCGAGATCAGGTTGCCCGCCTCGACCATCCGCGTCGGTACTGGATAGTCCGCCTCGCTGACCTTCCATCCATCTGGCAACGACCAGATCACTTCCGGTGCATCCCCCCCATCGCGAGAGGAGTGCCAGTAGCCATGCCAGCCGGGTAACGGTTTGATCAGCACACCGACCTGAAATGGAACCCCGGGCTGAAAACGTTTCACAGCAGAATATATTTCGATGGAGCAGGGGTCTTCCGCTTCCAACTCATCGAGAATGCTGTCCTGCGCATGAAGGTCTGGAAGTAACGGTCCTGCCATCGCCATCAGAAACAGCAGCGACAACAACAACGGAAGAGACTTGAGATTTATCAATATAGTTTCCCTACCACACGTCCGCCGCTTTGACACGCTCGGTAGCGAGCGCCTCTTCAACACTCGGTGAGCACTCCAGTCCAATGAAGTCACGGTAGCCGAGGTCCCATGCCTCCTTGAAGACGCGGGAGTACTGGATCTCGCCGGTACCCGGTTCCCTACGACCAGGGTTGTCCGCCAGTTGCAGGTATCCGACCTGGTCCCAACCCTCTCTCAGACGACGACACAGATCGCCCTCGGTGATTTGCATGTGGTAGAGATCCCAGTTGATCTTGACCATCGGCGAATTCACTTCCTTGCAGATTCGCACCGCTGGCGGACTGCCGTAGAGGCAGTGCCCCTTGTGGTCGACCCGGATATTCATCGGCTCAAGAATCAACATCACGCCGGCCGCTTCGGCCATCGGAGCGACTCTCTTGAGACCCGTGATGATGTTCTCGTGCATCTGCTCCTGGGTCATTCCGGGCTGGTCATTGCCTCCGACCACCGTCATCTTTCGAGCCTTCAGTTTCTTTGCCGTCTCGATGGAGGCCGCGATTTCTTTCTCAAATTGATCGTGGTTCTTCGGATCATTCATGCCGGGAGAAAAACCCCAAGCCGTGAACTGTGCCACTTCGACTCCGGTCTCGTCGCACGCCTTGCGAATCTCGGCGATGTTCTTTCCTCGCCACGGCCACATCTCGACGGCGGGGTATCCCAACTTTGCTGCCGCACGAATCCTGTCTTGATGAGGACCTCCGCCGAATCCCCACATCTCGATATTGACCGCGAAGCGTGTCTTTCCCCAGGGAAGTGGAATAAATCCATCGTCGCGTTGGAACTCGGATCGGTTCCTGCCGTCTATGGCTCCGGCAACTCCGGTAGTGCTGACTGCAGCGAGCGCCGCTGCGGCGGTCAGGAAATCTCGTCGATCGATGGTCATCTCGAACTCCTCTCGCATCTTGGGATCGTCTATTCTGGCTTCAGTATCGCTTCTAAACTTTGTCGTAGTGAATCCTCAGTGAAGTCTCAGT